>NZ_CP029684.2:0-332878 GCF_004102045.2 Oenococcus sicerae
ATTAACACCATAAATCGTTGAATCCGGTCGCGCAAAATAAATATATTCCATCGCATCGATATTTAAAGTCACATTATTTGTGTAGTGACTAACTTGCATCCCCTGATCGCTGATCTTGATCAATTCACCCGGCTGAATATCGCGGACAAAAGCCGCACCAGTCATATTCAAAGCGGCTGTTTCCGAGGCAACAACATATTGATTATCTGCCAGCTGGCCAATACAAAGAGGCCGAAATCCGTGCGGATCAAGAGCTGCGAATAAGCCTTCCGGTGTCAGCAGAAGAAAGGCAAAACCGCCGCGCAATTGCCGTAAAGATTCAACGATCTTCGCTTTCATTGTTTTTTCATGCGAACGGCGGATCAAATGCAGCAGAATTTCAGAATCAGACGAGGACTGAAAAATCGAGCCTGTATCTTCCAGCTGTTTACGCAAAGTCAACGCATTTGTGATATTACCGTTATGAGCCAAAGCCATTTGGTAATCATTAAAATGAACCAAGTAAGGCTGAATGTTTTCAATGCCATGAGTACCAGCCGTCGCATAACGCACATGGCCGATGGCTGAATCGCCCTTTAAATTTTCGATTTTTTGCGGATCACGAAAAACATCCGATAATAATCCTAAACCGCGTTCCTGCCACAGACGGCCATGGTCATTAGAAACAATACCAGCCCCCTCTTGTCCGCGATGCTGTAAGGCATGCATACCATAAAAAGTTGTCTGTGCTGCATCGGGCAGTCCCCAAACACCGAACAGACCACACTCTTCATTTAATCCACGAATATCGCTTGTCATTTGCAATTTAGTCATTTTGCCCTCATTTACGCCATCAAATCCGCGATTGCATTTTGCCAAACAGTCTTAGCTTGTTTCTTATCAACAAAAAAGCCACACTCAGTCGTTCGAATTGAAAAATGATCATCATTTGTAACACTGCCGATCAATACTGCTTTGCCTTTGGCCAGCTGTTCGAATGCTGTTTGATTTTCTGCAGCCACAGATAGGATAAAACGACCATTTGTTTCAGCGAATAACTGTGCATTCGTCAATTTCAAAGTTAGTTTGAAAGCTAGATCATGATTAAAAGCCGCTTCAGCTAAAGCTACAGCTAAGCCGCCTTCGCTCAGATCATGAGCTGATCGAAGCAGATTTTTTTGAATTGCATCTAAAACTAACTTTTGGTTATCCAATTCAGCTTGTGCATCAAAACCAAATAATTGACCGGCAATATCGCCTAACTGCATTTTTTGAATTTCAGAAGCATTGAAGTCATCAGCCGTTTGGCCGACTAAATAAATCAAATCGCCAGCAGCTTTAAAATCAATCGTCGTGATCTGGCGATCGTCTTCGATCAGACCCAGCATACCGACCATGGGTGTGGGATAAATCGCACGTTTGTCAGTCTCGTTATAAAGTGATACGTTGCCGGAAACGACCGGTGTATTGAGTTTTTTTGCCATGTCATTCAAACCAGCCACTGACTGGGCCAATTCATAATAAACTTCTGGATTATCCGGATTACCAAAATTCAAACAGTCAGTGATACCGATCGGCAATGCCCCAGTTGCAACAATATTACGTGCAGCTTCAGCAACCGCCATACGACTGCCCTCATAAGGATCCAGATAAACATAGCGGCCGTTGACATCAACGGTCATCGACAAGGCTTTTTGACTGCCGCGAACGCGAATCACAGCGGCATCACCACCCGGTTTAACGACAGTGTCGGTTCGAACCATCGAATCAAAATGACGATAAAATAACTTTTTGGAAGCGATCGTCGGCTGTGCTAGAATTTTTAAAAATATCGCAGCTGGATCTGCCACATTCGGCTGGTACTGACGAGGATCCGCGCCGACGATTCGGTCAGGAATCTTCGTTGGCAGCTGATAGACAGGTGCTTTGGTCAGCAAGTTGATATCCACATCGGCGACTGTTTTCCCAGCAAAAGATAATCGATATCGATCATCATCTGTCACTTGACCAATGACTACCGCATCAAGGCCGTATTTCTTGTAAAGCCCAATGATCTGAGCTTCATGACCCTTGGCGACAATCAGCAGCATCCGTTCTTGAGATTCGGACAGCATTAATTCGTAGGGAATCATACCCGCTTCGCGAACAGGCACTTTATCCAAATCAAGCGAGATACCAGTGCCGCCCTTTTCACCCATTTCTGATGAAGAAGATAAAATACCGGCTGCACCCATATCTTGAATAGCAACAACATCATCGGGCATTTTTTTAACTGCCTCGATCGTTGCATCCATGACCAATTTTTCCATAAAAGGATCGCCGACCTGCACGGCCGAACGCTGAGCATCTTCTTTGGAAGAAAATTCAGCTGAAGCGAACGTGGCGCCGTTAATGCCATCACGACCAGTTTTCGCACCAACGTAAACGACCGAATTGCCGCTGCCGTGTGCTTGGCCAACTTCGATCCTCGTATGATCCAACAGGCCGACTGACATCACATTGCACAACAAATTACCCTTATATGCATCATCAAAAGCAACATCACCACCGACCGTTGGAATACCGATCGCATTGCCATAACCAGCAATCCCGGCAATGACACCATCGATCAATGATTTTGTCTGTTCATCTTTGATTTCTGGAAAACGCAGCGAGTCTAAAACCGCGATCGGCTGAGCACCCATTGAAAAAATATCGCGTAAAATACCGCCAACACCAGTCGCTGCCCCTTGATAAGGTTCGACTTGCGAGGGATGATTATGACTTTCGGCTTTAAAAACCACAGCCTGGCCATCACCGATATCCAAAATACCAGCGCCTTCACCCGGTCCCTGCAGAACACGCTCGTTTTTCGACCAAAAAGTCCGTAACAAGACCTTTGATTTTTTGTAAGAAGCGTGTTCGGACCACATTGCCGAAAAAAGTCCGGTTTCTGTGTAATTGGGCAAACGACCCATTTTATCTTCAATGATTTGAAATTCCACGTCTGTGAGTCCCCATTTAGCATAAAGACGTTCGGACTTAACTTGAGCTGCTGTTTTTGGTTCTGGATTCACGATCGTCGGCATTAGTTTAAAACCCCGCTTGTTTGCAAAATTGATTGGAAAAAGTAACGACCATCTGTGTTGCCCAGCAAGGGATCTACTGCACGCTCTGGATGCGGCATCATGCCAAACACGTTGCCCTGCCGATTAACGATGCCAGCAATATCATCAACTGAACCATTTGGATTATCTTCGTAAGTCAAGATGATCTGCTCGTGATCATGCATGCTTTGCAAGGTCGCCTGATCGGCATAATAGTTGCCCGCAGCATGGGCGATCGGTAATTTTGTTTGATTGCCAACAAAAGCACTGGAAAATCTTGAATGATCGTTGACGATTTTAAGCGCAACTTCATCACAGATAAAGCCGGGCTTGGCATTCATTCTTAAAGCACCAGGCAGTAACCCGGCTTCGGTTAAAATTTGGAATCCATTACAAATACCAACGACAATGCGACCTGCTTTGGCCGCATTTCTGACGGCTGTCATGACTGGTGCAAAACGCGCAACAGCACCAGTTCGCAGATAATCGCCATATGAAAAACCACCTGGTAGAAAAATTGCATCGTAATCATCTAAATTATTTTGATCGGCATCAACGATTTTGGCATCTACGCCAAAATCGACTAAAGCATAGTACATATCGAAATCACAATTAGAACCTGGAAAATCAATCACCGCGGCCCGCATATCAGTCTCCCACCACGGCAATTTCACTGAGTTCGTAAGTAAAAGTTTCCATGTTGACATTGATCAACAATTCATCGGAAAAAGCTTCAACTTCTTGTTTGGCAGTGATGAGATTTTCGGCATCAAGCTTGATCTCAAAATACTTGCCCTGCATAACCGACTCAACATTTTTATAATTCAAACGATGCAGCGCTGACTTGATGACTTCACCTTGCGGATCTAAAATCGATGGTTTGTAGGTAACGTAAATTTTTGCTAAATACATCTCAGTTTTCCTTTACAGCTAATTTATTTGTCAAACGCATCAAAACTGTTTGATAGCCAATACGCACATCACCGGTTTTTTGCCGGAAGACATCTTTATCCAGCGATTTGCCATTCTGCTGATCGACTAAACGCATATTATCCGGCGACAATTCGTCAGCCAGCAGCAGTTTGCCGGCACTTGTAAAACCAAATTCGACTTTGAAATCGATCAGATCAATGCCGATTTCATTAAACAGCTGACTTAATTTTTGATTGATCGCTTCAGCCTGTTGTTTCATATCGGCAATCGTGTTTGGGTCAGCGATCTTCAGTGCAACAATTTGTTCGTCGTTGATGAAAGGATCATCAAGTTTGTCAGATTTGAAATAAAATTCATGCACTGCGGGTTTTAAAGGCTGATGCATGGCAACCGCAAATCGTGAAGCAAAGTGGCCAGCTGAATAATTGCGCGTCACAACTTCCAAAGGAACAATTGCCACCTTTTTGACCAGTGCATCACCATCGTCGAGTTCTTCTAGAAAATGATTTTCAATTCCCTGATCTGTCAAATAGTTAAAAAGCAGTGCAGAAATATGAGAGGTCAGCTGCCCTTTGCCTTCAATTTGTTCTTTGACTTTGCCATTTAAGGCTGTGGCTTGATCCATGTAATGAATATGCACCACTTGCGGATCGCTTGTTTGAAATAGTTGTTTTGCTTTGCCTATATATAAAAGAGTTTCTGTCATGGTTGCCACGCTTTCAATTTTTTAATTGCTTCTTGACCCAATACTGTGATGTGACCCATTTTGCGTTCCGGTCTGACCTCAGCTTTGCCGTAATCATGAAAATGCCACTCAGGATGTTTGACAAGATCTTGTCGCGCTTTGATCAGATCCTCGCCTAATAAATTACGCATCATTGCCGGTTGACTTAATCGTGGATGTTCAATCGGCAGGCCGCAGATCGAGCGAATATGTCCTTCGAATTGTGAAACATTGCAGGCTTCAATTGTTAAGTGACCAGAATTATGCGGTCGTGGTGCTAATTCATTAATGATAATTTTGTCATCAGTAGTTAAAAACATTTCAACGCCCAATACGCCGCGCAAGTTGATCTGTTGGGCCAATTTTGTAACTTCTTTTTTAACCGCCAGTAAAACTGCTTCGCTGACAGCTGCCGGTGCAAAAGACAGGTGCAGAATGTGATCCTTATGCTGATTTTCTGTCAAGGGCCATAATTTGACCACATCATCACGATCACGGCTGACCATGATCGAAATTTCTTTGACAAAGTCAACACGTTTTTCCAAAATTGCCAACAAACCGCTTGGCCATTCATGAAGCAATGCTGCTAGATCCTGATCAGAATTAATATCTTGCTGGCCATGACCGTCATAACCGCCAGAAACAGTTTTTAAAATAGCTGGTAAGCCGACCTTGCAGACAGCTGCTTGCAATTCAGCTGGTGAACTGACCTTGGCAAAATCAGTCGTGGGTAAACCGTGATCGCGTAAAAAATTTTTTTCATTCAATCGGTCAGAAGTAATCCGTAAAAGATCGACCCCCTGCGGCAGGGCTACATTAGTTTCTTTTTGAACACGTGCCAGAGCTGTCTGATCGGCGTTTTCAAATTCATAAGTCAATAGATCACACTTGTTAGCTAACTGTTTCAAAGCATTTTGGTCATTATACTCAGCTACAATTTGAAAATCCGATACTTGTCCGGCCGGTGCATTGGGCGTCGGATCCAAAACACCAACATGATAGCCCATCGACTTGGCCGACAAAGCCATCATTTGACCTAATTGGCCGCCACCGATAATGCCGATCGTGGCTGCTGGTAAAATCGCTGTCTCAGTCATGAAGCTGCAGCTCGCTTTGACTAGATGCCTGCGTTTGCTGCATCCGAAAATTGATTAATTTTTCAGCGATCACATTGTCTTGCAAAGCCAAGATCGAAATTGCAAGGTAAGCCGCATTTTTTGCACCAGCACTGCCGATCGCAGTCGTTGCAACAGGTACACCAGCTGGCATTTGCACAATTGATAATAAGGAATCTAAACCATTTAAAGCATGTGATCGAACTGGTACACCGATCACAGGCAGAATCGTATTCGCCGCCAGCATCCCTGGCAAATGCGCCGCACCGCCTGCACCAGCAATAATGACGGCAAACCCTTTTTCACGCGCCTCTTTAGCAAATTGACTCAATTGGTCAGGCATTCGATGCGCCGAAATCACATGCTTTTCCGTTTCTATGGCAAAATCGGCCAAAATTTTGGCCGAATCCTGCATCGTTTCCCAGTCAGAAACCGATCCCATCACTACAGCAACTTTCGTGTTTGACATCTATCCTCCGAAATACTTGTTCAGTGTATCAATAAAAAAAGGAAAAATCTAGTGTCTCTAATTCCGAACGTTCGTGTTTTACTGTTTTAGTTTAAGATTTAATTAAGATTAAAAGAAGCAATCCAATCCCGTTTATTTTTCGGTAAATGTCATTCTATGATAATTTTTGGCGTATTCATTTATCTATTTTTAGACAAAAAAAACGGAAAACTCATTTCCGTTTTTAAATTTAAATCAATTTTCGATTTCGTCGGCAGTCAAATTTGGAAAATCGTGTTCAACGATTTCCGCATTATGTTTCGAAAACATCGGGAATTTAGGATCAGCACCAATATCATCATGGTACAAACGATCTCTAGGATCGACTTCTCCGGTCGCATGGCTGACGACGACTTTCGTCTCACTGCCAGCTGTTTGCGACAGTTGACTGACCATTAATAATTTTCTGATATCCAATTGAAGATGGTCAAAAGTCTCTGACTGTTCTTTGGTCAAAGTGACCGTCAAAGCAGCTTCAGCATTTTTTCCAATTAATGACTGTTCACGCGCGTTTTCTAAGGCCTTATTGACCTGATCGCGGAAGTTGAAGAAAACGCCCCATTCGGCTGATAAATTGTCAGCATCAGGCAGGTCTTCGGTCACAGGTGCCTCAGACAAGTATGCGTACTTCTCTGTTTCCTTTAAATTTTCCCAAAGCTCTTCGGCCGTATGCGGCAAAAATGGTGTGATCAGTTTCGTCAATTTGACGGCTACTTCGTAAAAAACAGTCTGCATGGAACGACGTTCGATATCATCAGCCTCATCAATGTAAACGATGTCTTTAGCAACATCCAAATAGAAGGCCGAAAGATCGCTGGAAACAAAATTAATCAGCTGTTTGAATAAATCATAAAAATCGTAACGACTCATTTTTTCATGCCAGTCTTTAACGAATTGGTTCAATTTGATCGTCATCCACTTGTCGATCGCTTTACGATCTGCGAATGGCACCGTATCAGTTTGCGGATCGAAGTCTTCTGTATTCGAAAGCAAAAAGCGCATCGTGTTGCGGATCTTGCGATAAGATTCAGAAACCTGTTTTAAAATATCCTTGGAAACATGAACATCCTGGCCTGAATCAATACTCATGACCCATAAGCGAATAATCTCAATACCCATTTGATCCGCGATCTCATTAGGTGAAATGATATTACCCAAAGACTTGGACATTTTCTGCCCCTTGTCATCAAAGACAAAACCTTGTGCGATAACCGACTTATAAGGGGCAATGCCATTAACTGCCACAGAAGTAATAATATTCGAATTAAACCAGCCGCGGAACTGATCAGCACCCTCTAAATACAAATCAGCCGGATAATCCAAATTCGCGCGTTCCTGCATCACACCAGCCCAGCTTGATCCAGAATCAAACCAAACATCCATAATGTCTTCTTCTTTTGTAAATTCGTCATGCGGACTGTGAGAATTTGTGTAGCCTTCCGGCAGCAGTTCTTTAGCCGTATGTTCGAACCAGTAAGTTGATCCGTGTTTGGCAAAAATATCAGCCACATGATCGATCAGTTTTTCATCAACGATCGGTGTTCCATCTTCAGCGTAGAAAATCGGCAGCGGCACACCCCAAACACGTTGACGGGAAATGACCCAATCGCCACGATCCTTAATCATGTTATAGAGACGAACTTCACCCCAATCCGGGTAGAATTTAACATCTTTTATCTGATCCAAAATTTGTTTTCTAAAAGGTTCGATCGAGACGAACCATTGCGGAACGGCCCGCCAAATGATTGGTTTTTTCGTACGCCAGTCAAAGGGATAAGAATGATTAATTTTTTCCGTTGCCAGCCATAAACCAGCTTTTTTCAATTTGTCCAACACGATCGGTGCAACATCATCATAGAATTTACCGACAAAATCAGGACCGGCCGATGCAAGCAAGTAACCTTTGGCATCAACTGTCATATCAACTGGCAAACCATATTTAATACCGACATTGTAGTCATCTTCACCAAAACCAGGTGCTGTATGGACTAAACCAGTCCCGGAATCAAGCGTGACGTGGTTGGCGTTCATAACTAATTCGGTCACATTTTTATCCCAAGGGTGTTCAACCGTGATTTTATCAAGATCGATCCCCTTGTAGGCGGCTAAGACCTCAGGGTCTTCCCAGCCAAAACGAGCAGCATTCTCCGCTAACAAGGATTTAGCAACAACAAACTTGTGCGACTGGCCTTTGGGCTTGACGACCACATAATCAAAATCAGGTCCTAAAGTAATGCCTCTTGAAGCCGTGATCGTAAAAGGCGTCGTCGTCCAAACAACTAAATAAGTATCCGTATCCAAAATGCCTTTTCCATCTTTAACACGATTAGCATAAAAAATAGAAGTTGATTCAAGATCATGATATTCAACCTCAGCTTCAGCCAAAGCAGATTCTGAGCTCCAAGACCAGTAGACGGGCTTTAAGCCGCGATAAATATAACCTTTACCGGCCATTGCAGCAAAAACACGCACTTGTGCTGCTTCGAATTCAGGATCTAAAGTCAAATAAGGATGATCCCATTCACCCATGACGCCCAATCGTTTGAAATCTTTGCGCTGCATGTCAACTTGTTTTAAAGCATAGTCATGTGCCAAACGGCGCCAATCTGCTTTAGACATGGATTTACGATCGTGGCCTGCTTTTGTCAGCTGCTGTTCAATAGGCAAGCCGTGAGTATCCCAGCCCGGTACATAAGGGGCGTAAAAACCCGTCATGTTTTTATAACGAACGATAATATCTTTTGAGATTTTGTTCATGGCATGGCCAATATGAATATTGCCATTGGCATACGGCGGGCCGTCATGTAAATTAAAATGAGGTTTGTTTTTGTTTAAAGCAAGCCGTTTTTCATATAATCCGTCTTCTTCCCACTGCTTTTCACGAACAGGCTCAGTCTTTGGCAGGCTACCCCGCATCGGAAAATTAGTGTGTCCTAAATGTAACGTATCTTTGATCTTCATAAAGCTCCTTAGATAAAATAAAAAACGCCTCAAAATATCGGGACGTTTTCACGTGGTACCACCCAACTTCATACGCCGCAAAGCGTACCTCAGTATCTAACAAAATTTCACTCGGCTGATCTGAAAAGATTGAGAAATGGCCGGCTTCCATCAACCCGACTTGCTTGGCATATCAATCTGATCTTTCTGTTCCAGAATATAAAGTCATTATACAAAACTCTGACCAAAATACTAGTTTTTTCCGAAAAATCCAATTTTCAATCGAATTTTGTTGCGGTTAGTTGTTCCGCGAGTCTCGATCAAACGAATCCGGCCATAGCCATGGGTCGAAATAACATCACCTATTTTTGCCAAGTAACTAGCATTATTATTTTCAAACCAGTTGATCATAATTGCACCGCTCTCGATCAGGTCTCTGGCATGAGCCCGCGAAAAATGATAATTCTGGCTGATCAAAAGGTCGATGCGCTGTGAGGAAACAATGATCTCCTTTTCCTGTTCATCGGACTGCGGATCAAGCATCTGCGCGGCATCGATCTGTCTAAAGGCAATTTTTTTAGCACCAGCGCGAGTCACATTCTGAACAATGAAGGCAGCCAGAGTCGAATCGACCAGCAGCTGCCAATTCTCTTTTTCAAAAATGACGTCACCAAGCCGTTCATAAGCAATTCCTTGATGAATCAGCGACCCTAAAATTGTCGAATGATGCAACTGAAAGTATTTAGCTGGATAATCGATTTGAAGCAAGGCAATTTTAAAATCGGCTTTTCGCTCGTCCCCAAGAGAAATGATCGCACGCTTATTTTCCGCCTGTGCATAACCACCATCGAAAATAACCGAAATATGTGCTTGTGCGGCCATTTCCGATAAAATTTCCTGCTGGCGGGGATTTAGAAAAACAGTCAAAAAAGGCGCATTCAGTGATTCATGCAGCCAATTAAAAACTTGTTTAGCAAAAATACGTTCATTCTCTGAGTAATGATCTAAACTGATCGCTATTTTTTTCATGACAAAAGCTGCACAAAAAGCAGTGTAACGGCACGGTTAGCTAATTGCAAAATCAGCATAGCCACGATCGGTGAAAAATCGATCCCAACAATCAAAGGAATAAAACGTCGAACAATGCGAATCAAAGGTTCTACCATCCAATCCAGCCAATAGACAAAGCGAGAACCACGATTAACCGGCAGCCAAGAAACGATCGCCCACAAAAAAATAATCCACGAGTAAATATCGATTGCCCAGTGAATTATCAGGTATATGTAATAAAGAAGATTAGAAACGAGCATTTTGACCAACAGAATTCGCAGCTGAACCAGATCCGGAAACAGCATAATTATTGGGTGCGATCAGCCAAATATCATCAGAAATCTTTTCGATCGAACCTTCCACTGCATAGATCGCGCCAGCAACAAAATCAACAATTTTTGAGGATTGTGTATCATCAATTGCGGAAAAATTAACAATGACAGCTTCGTGCAGCAACAATTGATTAACAATAGTTTTGGCATCAGAAAAAACTTTCGGAACAAACAGGGCAATATGACTATCAATTTTTGTTGAATTGCTAGCAGTCTGTGTTGAAGAATTAACGGCTGACATTTTAGGTTGTTGACGATAACCGCCCTCATAACCATACGAATTTTGCTGACCCTTATAACCATTAAAATTCTGTGCCGAGTCATTAGGACCTTGCTGCTGCGTATTATTTACAGGCTGCCGTCTTTGTTCAGGCCGCTGCTCGTAATTCGAGTCCTCATATTCCTCTTCGTCGTCGTCTGCGCCGCCGAAAAAACTTTTAAATGAAAATGCCATGTTTACTCCTAAAACTATTTAGTGACGCTTGAAAAACGATGGACGTGATGATGAATCATCATCACTGGTTGGATCATTTGATTGACTGAAATTGGAATTTTGTTCTGCTTGACGATTGTACTGAGAGTCATTAGAAGCTGAACTATTATTCTGTGGATTTGTATTTTGTCCACGATGAACTGTATTTAACTGCCAGTCTTCAAACAGTTTACCAGAACTTGGCTTTTGTTCGACCGGTGCAGCTGAACTCGTGTTTGGAACAACTTTATTGTTGCCCGTAATCGGGTCAACAGTAACTTTTGGAATATCATCAAAAACTGACGTTTTTTGCTGGTCTGCAGCTGCAGAAGATGCCGTGGTCGCAGAATCAACCGTGAAGACATCCGTTGTATTTGATGCTGACTGGCTTTGGCCGGTTCCTTGATTGATATGTGTCGCAACAACTGTAACGCGTACTTCGTCTTCCAACTTGTCATCAACGGAAGTACCGAAGACGATGTTAACATCTTGGCCAGCCGCCTGAGTCACAACATCAGCTGCTGTTTGAGCTTCATACAGAGACATATCAGCTGAACCTGTCACACTCAAGATGACATCAGAAGCACCTTTCAGATCAACTTCTAATAGCGGTGAAGCAATTGCAGCCTTTGTCGCTTCGGCCGCACGATTTTCACCAGTTGCCGAACCAATACCCATCAATGCCATACCGCCATTGGTCATGATCGTCTTAACATCGGCAAAATCCAAGTTGATGATGCCTGGCTTAGTGATCAAGTCTGAAATTCCGCGAACGCCCTGCAGCAACGTATTGTCAGCTGCCCTAAAGGAATCTGCCAAAGATGCTTTGCGATCCATGATTTCCAGCAAGCGATTATTGGAAACAACAACTAAGGTATCAACATTTTCCTTTAACTTAGCAATGCCTTCAGCTGCAAAACGAGCTCGCTTTGGACCTTCAAAATTAAATGGTCTTGTGACAACGCCAACAGTCAAAGCGCCTACTTCGCGTGCAATTCGTGCAATTACCGGTGCCGCACCATTTCCAGTGCCGCCGCCCATTCCAGCTGTTACAAAGACTAAGTCCGCCCCTTGCAAAACTTCCTGGATCGATTGTTGGGATTCCTCGCCAGCTTTTTCACCTACCTCAGGCGTTGAACCAGCACCCAGGCCACGAGTCAATTTAGGTCCCAATTGCAATTTATTAGGCGCCTTAGAAGCGCTCAGAGCCTGCATATCGGTATTAGCAACGATAAACTGAACACCCTCAATACCTTCTTCGATCATACGGTCAATGGCATTTGATCCACCACCACCAACACCGATGACTTTGATATTCGCACCATATCCGGACTGTGCTGCTGGTACAACAAGGTCGGCATTCACATTATTTTCTGTTGTTTTTTTTCTTCCTACCATTTTTACCTCTTATTCGAACATCTGCGAGTAATATTCTTTTATTTTATCAAGAAAACTCGGCTTTTTATCAGTGGATCTAGTATGTTTTGGATTTTTTGTTTTCTGGGTGCTGCCTCCAGAAGCTGCATCAGCAAAATTCGCACTCGGCGCAACCAGTGCCAGGTTAAGTGTACGCTTTGCCAGCCAGTCTGTCACAGATTGATTTGCAACGTAATTAGCAACCGATAGTGCGTTAACAAATGAAGGATGTCTCAAACCAATTTCCTGTGGAACGAAGACACGAACCTCTTTATTAAAACGTTTATTAAATAATTCATCAATTCCTGATAAGGCCGCGCCGCCACCGGTTAAGATCATCGATCTGGGCACGGCGATCGACTGAAGTTGATTTAAGTGGGCATAAAGCTCAGATGAAATTTCTTCCAAACGAGCGCCAATTATCTGTGATAAATAATTAACCGGCATTTTTTGAACTTGACCAGTACCTGCTTGATTCAATTCAATCACGCGATCACTATTTAATTTCAACGGGTCGGCATAACCGAAATCGCGTTTGATCTGTTCCGCCTGTCCAAAGCTGATACTGATACGGTCCTGCTGATCTAAAACGACCCGAATATCAGAAGTGATGAAAGCGCCGCCCTGCTGAATATTAGCAATAAACTGTAGCCGATGGCCTTGAACGATTGAAGCAGTTGTCTGCGAAGCACCTAGATCAACGATGATACTGCCTTTATTTTGATCGTTTTCAGAAAGTATCAACTCACTTTCGGCGATCGGTGACAAAATCAGTTCAGAGATAATCAGTCCTGCTTGTCTAACTGCAGTTTTAAGATTTTCGACAATTGTTTTCGGGCCGATAAAAACCTGTGCATTCACTTCTAAGATCACTCCGACCATATCAAGAGGATTAGGAACTTGTCCAAAACCGTCAATCACGAAATCTTCTGGAACCAAATCCACGACTTCTTGGTTAGCTGCCAGCTGTGCCGTTGAAATAGCTTGTCTAAAGGCATTAATGACATCATCTTCAGTAATACGTTTATCGTTGCGTGCGACATTGACCGATCCATGAACGCGCAGCATGGAAACTTGAATAGCTGGCAGCGACACACTGACTTCATTGATCGAAAAATCAGCTTTGCTTTCCGCTTGAGCAACTGCTTGTGAAATCGCTCGGCTTGCCGAAGCGATATCAACGACCATACCGTGTTTAACGCCGGCACTCGGTGTTTCACCAACTGCCACGATGCCATAATGCTGATTTGGCGTCTTTTTAATGATCACACATTTAATTTTATCTGAGCCGACATCAAGACCGACTATCACATCATTATTCATATCCAACAAACACAAATTTAACAGTCATTGCAGTCAGAATAAAGCTGTTTAAAATCATCTTAATTTTCAAACATTTGTTCGCTTTTTTCAAATGGCATATTATTTCTTTGAACTGCTGCTTTTTTGGCTAGATTGATTCTTTGTATAGCTTGCAGAGTCTAATAAATGCTTGTCGGAATCTTGAAATTTTCGTGCAAATCCACCATATTCAAGATCAATCACCCCTGTTTGGATACCTTTTTTCTCCATGGTCGCCAGCATCTGCGGGTAAAGATCCATTCTGCGATTCATTTCCGATGCATTGATATAAACCAAATTTCCATCGTTCATGATTAATGCGAGTCTTTTCTGGGAACCTTTGATCGGTGAATAAATAATCTGTCCAATATCCGAGCGCATGACTTTGTCTAACAATAAATAGGCCTTGATCGTGTTTTTTAAAACTTTCGAACCAATCTGAAAATTCGTATAAACGGGTGCTTGGCCATCTGGCTGGACGATACCAGACCTGCTTTTTGCATTTTGGTCAAGACGATACCAATGCTGTCCTTTTTGGATATATCCTGTGGTCAAGTTTTCTGTCACCGCAACAGTAACGAAACCCTTTTGATTCATTTTCATTGATATTGAACGGATCGTCCGGTCATTTTTCACTCTATTTTTGACAGCTTGTTCTTGGCCGGCCCAAAGCCAATAAGGATCACCAACGTTCAAATTTATTCTTTTTAAAACCTGCCGATAATCCATTTGAAAAGTCGATACTTTCGCCTCCTTGATTTTTTGCCAAGGACGTAGAAAAAACAGTAATTGGCTTAAAATGACCAGCAAAATGATCACAGTAAAAAATAATCCAATCTTATTAAAAATTGGATTATTCACTGAGTAAATGGCCCCTGTTCCATTTTTAAAACGAAACATCGACCGTTTAACAACCTTATGCGTTTGTCTTTTTCTGCTGGTTTTCATGAATAAGCTGTGTCAAAAGTTCGTACAATTTATCAGCCGCATCTGGATGACCGAGTGATTTGGCAGCCTGAGCCATAGTTGCTAATTTAGCTGGATCGTCTAAGATATCAGTCATATCGTGATAAAGTTTAGCAGCTGAAAGTTCCGTCTCGATGATCACCTCAGCAGCCCCAATTTCTTCTAATTGACGTGCATTTTTTTCCTGATGATTGGCCGTGACATTCGGTGAAGGAACCAAAATCGATGGAATGCCTAGCGCCGTGATCTCAGCTAAAGTCGTTGCACCAGATCGACTAACTAATAGCGAAATTTTTGGTAAAACATCATTCATATTGTCCAAATAAGGTAAAACGACAAAATGACGGCTGGACACATGAAGATCGGCTAATTGCGTACTGACTGAATCAAAATACTTTCGACCAGTAACGAAGATCGCCTGTAGTCTATCCTGTTTGACGAAGCGCTGTGCAAAGCCAACGATCGCTGAATTAATTTTCAACGCACCACCAGAACCTCCGAAAATCAAAACGGTTGGTTTTTTTGGATCAAGATCAAATTCCGAAAGACTGAAATCATGCTTTTGCTCAGCTACCTGCTGGCCGCGCGGATTACCGGTTAAAATGACTTTACCGCTAGGAAATTGATTCGCTGCATGCGGAAAACTGATCGCGATCTTTTCAGCACCACGACTGAGAAATTTATTCGTCATCCCAGCAATCGAATTTTGTTCATTGATCACAGTTGGAACGGCCATGCGCTGAGCGGCATATAACACAGCCCCACTGACATAGCCGCCGGTTCCTAGAACGATATCAGGTTTAAAATCACTGATAATTTTTTTTGAAGCCTTGACGGCTTTCAAAAAAAGATTGACCGTCTTAAGATTTGTTAAAGAAAGTGAACGGGAAAAGCCCTGCACATGCAGCTGCTTAAAATCAATGCCAGTCTTCGGAACGATCGATCCTTCCAATCCACGATATGACCCGACATATAAGATCTGAGAATCCGGTTCGTGTTTTAGAACAGACTCAACCAAAGCTAGAGCCGGATAAATATGGCCGCCAGTGCCGCCTCCAGAAACAATTAATCTCATAACCAGCCTTCCTCGCTTTTGATCATTTTTTTAAACTCAGTTCCACGAATCTCAAAATTCGGGAATTGATCCCAACTTGCTGCCGCTGGGCTGAATAACAATACTTGGCCTGCTTGGCTGTTCTTTTTGGCCGCCAGCGTAGCTTGTGCAAGGTCATCCACAATAATGATCTGTTTGACACCGGCCGCTTGTCCAGCTTTTTCTAACTTATGTTTCGTCTGGCCGTAGCAGATCAAAAGAACCACATTTTTTAGGTTGGGAGTTAAACGGTTGAGATCGTCACCGCGATCAAGTCCGCCAGCAATCAAAACGATCTGATTGTTAAAACTGCCAAGTGCCTTTTGAGTTGCTTCAATATCAGTTGCCTTGGAGTCATTATAGACAATGCGGTCATGAATGCTGCCAACCGGCTCCAAGCGATGTTCCAGTCCTGTGAAACTGCTCAAAATCTTCTCGATCGCGTGATTTGAAACACCGAAAATTTTTGCCGCTGTAACAGCAGCTAGAATATTTTCCAAATTATGTTCACCAACAAGCACGATTTTAGATGTATCGATTATTTTTTCATCCTCAAAATAAATCGCACCATCATTCACGTATGTATTCACAGAAGTATTGGTTGGCGAAAAATAATAGGCATCTGCCTGTGAACGACGAGCAAAATCTTTGGAGTCGCTGGAAGCATCATTTAAAATCAGATAGTCGTCTGCCGTTTGATGCTGAGTGATCGAAAACTTCGCCTGCAGGTAATTTTCTCTCGTATGATGAAAATCAATATGCGAAGCAAAAAGATTCGTAATAACCGCGATTTTAGGCTTAATATTTTGAGTTCCCAGTAATTGAAAACTGGATAATTCCAGCATCAAAACTTTTGGCTGAACATCAGGTAATAATAATTCACTCACGGGAATGCCAATATTTCCACCCACTTTAACATCGACATTGTCTGCCGCCAGCATTTGACCGATCAGTGTCGTGGTTGTCGTTTTGCCATTTGATCCAGTCACAGCCATTACTTCACCTTTAAACTGGTCTAAAGCGACCTGTACTTCAGTCAAAACTGGAATGTGCCATTCAAGCGCCTTTTCGATAATCGGTTTTTCATATCTGATACCTGGATTTTTCACCAATAAATCAAAACTTTTATCGATATCAGTTACAAATTTCGTGTCTGCAAAAAGATCATCCGGTCGATCGTCAGCAGTGACGTAAACATCAGCATTGAGTTTTTTTAATAATTGATAAACCGCTTTGCCAGAACGTGCCCAGCCGTAAACTAATACTTTTTTGTTTGCATAAGTTATCTTGTCCATACGAATACTCCAATCAGAGTAATTATAAGCTGAATCCCCCAAAAGGTAGCATCAATTTTCCATTCACTCCAGCCGATTTTCTGAAAGCTGTGCTGCAATGGTGCTACTGGGAAAACTCTGACATGGAAAAAGTGGTACACGGAAATTTGAATCATAACCGATAATGTGTCGATAACCAAAATCAAACCAAACCACACTAGGCTCCATGGATTTTGCAAAAAAATAGCATTGATCGCCATGCCAGCGCCTAAGGCCATACTGCCGGAATCGCCCATGAAGATCTTGGCTTTCGGTTTGTTAAAAAACAGATAAGCAATCAACGAACCGACAACAGAAAAATCGAAAATGACCAGCAGATCCAAGCCGTTTTTCAAACCAATAAAGCCATAACCCGCGAAAATTAGAATGGCAATACCCGCCAGTAAGCCATCGATACCGTCAACAAAATTGGCAGCGTTGCTCCAACCAACAAACCACACCAAGTAAAAAATAAACTGAATGACAAAATAAAAAGGTAAGATCTTCAAAAAAGAAAAAGTCAGTTTGTCCGGAATTCTCGAAAAAATCAGAGCCGCTGTGATCAAAGCGGCTGAAATGATTTGTGCAATTAATTTAGGAATAAAACGAAATCCCTCATCGCGATGATAAAATACTTTTAACGCGTCATCAATAAATCCGATCAAGCCAAAAGAAAGAAAACTAACAATAAAAAAAATGATCCCGGCCGAGACTGTCTTGCAAAAAAACATCACGATCAAGGTCGTGATAATCGAGCTTGGGATGAAGACGATGCCACCCATCGAAGGCGTACCGTTTTTCTTAGAAGTATCAACGCCGAAAGCCTTCTTGCCGGTTCTTTCAACACCTACTTCGCCCCGAGTTGTTAAATATTTGATCAAAAAAGGAATCGAAATAAATGTCATTAAGAATCCGATCGCTAACGGAAAAATCATTTCCAACATCTTCATCATTGCAGTTTAACCTCCAAATTTTCACCCTGTTCAATTATCCCTTTGGTTATTATACTTTGCGATACGACTTTGCCGGCACCTGAATAAGTCAGTTTGACACCCGCATAATGTGCAAATGCAGCGACGTCAGAAATTGACCAGCCCGTTATATCAGGCATCGAAATCGTACCTGAACTTTTAACAAAAATTTTTTGTCCACTGATAATTTTTGACTCAGGGCTGACTGACTGCTGCGTGATTTTTTTATTGTTATCGCCAATCAGAACCAGCTTGGTGTTGCTGTTGTTCAGCGAAAGCGTCGCTTGAGAGAGTGTTTTGCCGGTCAGATCTGGTACGACGATATTTTTAACACTAACAGGCTGGTTTACCTTAGCGTTATTTAAAGCAGACATGATCAAAGGATGAAAGACTGTATTAATCGTTGTGTCTGCCAAACCACCAATGAATTTTTGCGGTTGTTTTAAATACATATAGAAAATAAATTTTGGATGATCAGCAGGAACCAATACTTCAACCGAATGAGTCGATTCTTCATAATTATTCGTGTATTTGCCATTAATAGCGATCTGGGCAGTTCCAGTCTTAGCAGCAATCTGATAGCCTTGTTTAGCTAGAGAATAGGTTCGTGCCGTGCCGTCCGATAAGTTGACAACATCGATCATATCTTTTCTGACCTGCTCAGCAGTTGACTGTTTAATCGTCCTTGATAAAACAGTTTTCTGATGTTTGTAGACGATTTTTTGAGTATCAGGATCGACAACTTTTGAAACAAGATAGGGACGAATTTCCTTGCCATCATTTGCGATGGCAGTCAGGCTTTGAACAATTTGCATCGGTGTCACTTCAATGCCTTGGCCAAAGGCCGTGTTAGCCTGCTCAATCGGTTCGTTAAAAACAATTGAACCACCAGCTTCATTTGGCAGCATTGTTTTGGTTGGCTGAAGAAAGCGGAAACGGTGAATATAATTTAGCCAAGTAGCAGCTCCCATGCTGATCTCGGTTTTTGCAAAAGCGACATTTGATGAACGAGCAAATCCTTCTCGATAGGACAAAATACCCATATTGCTTTCGGCATCATAAACTTTTTGCGTGCCGATATTCAATTCCCCCGATTTAAATGTTGCTGTCGGATTCCAGTGACCACTTTCAATAGCTGCCGACAAAGTAAAAGCCTTCATCGTCGATCCAGGTTCGATCGGGTCTTGTACGAGCAAATTATCCCACATCTTGCCTAAGCCGCTCTTTGTCGTTGCGTTAAAAGTGGGTCGTTGACTAGCGGCTAAGATCGCACCGCTTTGGGCATTGATCAGCATCGCTGCCATTGCCTTTGGCTTAGTCGTTTTATAGACGCTGCTCATTAAATTTTCTAATTGAAATTGAAGATTGTAATTAAGTGTTAAATAAACATCATCACCATCTTTAGCTTTTTTATTTGTGTAGGAAGTCAAAGAAACACCCTCGGCCGTTTGCTGACCGGTTTTCAAACCGGCTTTGCCAGTTAAATATTTGTTCATCGAAGATTCAATGCCCATAATACCGGTCATTTTTGTTGTCTGATTTTTCGAATTGGTCTTATTGGCAGTTAAGCCGATTAATTGAGAGGCAAAAACACCATTCGGATACAGCCTTGCGGCAGATGTCGTAAAATCCAATCCGGACAATTTTGCCGCCACAATTTTATCATGCTGAGCAATACTAAGATTTTGACCCGCTGAGCCGAATTCGACTTGAAAAGTGCCTTGTTTTGCATTGAGACGCTGCAGAATATCACTTTCCTTTAAACCAATGACCTTTGACAACACTTTAGCGGCTTTCTTTTTATTTGTAACATAAAGCCGTTTTGTGCCGGACACATAATTTTTGTCAACAACGGCATACAAATTATAAGTGGTTGTATTTTCAGCCAGAGTCTGACCAGTCGTATCAAAGATGCTGCCCCGTTTTGGTTGAATCGATTGATCCGACACAAAACGGCGCAGCGTCTTTTCGGATAAGGTTCGCCCCTTAATATTTCTTGTAAAGGAAACATAGATAAATCTCAACGATAAGAGTAACAAAATAACCGAAATGGTAAAAAAAATCATCATTCCGGCTCTTTTACTCCGCATAATTGGGTTGATTTTTAGTTTTTTACGTTTTTTTTGATCCACTTGTTATTTAATATTCTGCACGTTATCCGAATTTAACGTCATACCATTTTTTTTAGCAAACTTCTCCAGCGCTGCCATACTGGTCATCTGCGTAATTTGATCCTTATTTTTATCATTTTGACTTTTCAACTGGCTGATCTGATTATTGGCAGCAGATAATTGATTATCGATTCGCGTTGTCTGATTGGAAATCAAAAGGCTGATAAACATCACTGCGCCAACAGCGGCTGTCAGCATAAAAACAAAAAGATAATCCTTAGACGACCAGCGCGCGCGCTTAAACTGCTGTTGCCGCTTAGTGGCAGAAAGCAGTTTTAAATTCGGCTGATTTTGATCTGATTCTTGTTTATTATATGTTCTTGAAGGTGCGTTTTGTGCCATTAGTTTTTCTCCAAAACTCGAAGTTTGGCGCTATGAGCGCGGTGATTGGCTTCGATTTCTTTATCAGATGGAATAATCGGATGTTTCGTAATCAACTGAAAATCCTCGTGTATCAAGACATCCGGTACTGGTAATTTGCTGGGCAGTTGATTTCGGTTAGCCAGCTCTCGAAAAAACTGCTTAACAATTCGATCCTCTAACGATTGAAAAGTGATCACCGATATTCTTCCTTGTGCTGACAACAGATCGCTTGCCTGCTGAAGTGCCATTTTTAAAACGTTCAATTCATCATTGACGGCAATTCTAATTGCTTGAAAAGTTTTTTTAGCTGGATGACCCTTTTTATGCAAAACACGGTCAGGCAAGGATTTTTTAATAACTTCAACCAATTCCTCGGTCGTTTCGATCGGGGCTTTTTCACGTTGTCTAACAATTCCTTTAGCGATCGAACTCGCGAATTTTTCTTCACCATAGTGGTTGAATATTGAGGCTAATTCTTTGTATTCCCAGTTGTTGACGATCTGGTAGGCATCTAGTTCCTGTGTTTGATCCATACGCATATCTAAACGGGCATCGCTGCGATAGCTGAAGCCTCTTGTTTGATCGTCGAATTGCGGCGAACTAACACCTAAATCAAAGACGATCCCATCGATTTTAAAAACATTTCTCGCTGCTAATTCTGATGTCAAATTTTTAAAATTAGCGTGAATCAAAGTTAATCGTTTTTCGGCAATTTCTCTAGCAAAACGTTTTGTATTATAAGCAATCGCATTATCATCCTGGTCAAAACTATAAACGTGCCCTGCCGCTGCTTTAGCCAGTAACAAAGCCGTGTGGCCGCCGCCCCCTAAAGTCGCATCGACATAATTGCCATTAGGTTTGACCTGCAAATTTTCGACCGCCTGCTGTAAGAAAACTGTGATATGTCCATAAGCCTCTGTCATAGGTCGAAATCCGTCAGTTCTTCAGCAATTTGATCAAAATTCTCAGCAGTACCTGCCGTATACTCATCCCAATTTTCTTTGCTCCAGATCTCAAAACCGTTACCTGATCCTGTGATCACAACATTTTTAGCTAATTGAGCATGATTTTTTAAAGGGGCTGGAATCAAAATCCGACCTTGTTTGTCAAATTCGGATTCAATGGCACCAGCTAGCACGAAGCGGCGAAAAGCACGCGCATCTTTAGCACCGAAAGGCAATTTATCTAATTTACTTTCAAATTTGTCCCATTCCTCTTTAGGAAAAGCAAATAAGGAATGTTCCATCCAACGAGTCACGATAAAGGTATCGCCGAGCTGATTCCTAAACTTAGCTGGAATGATCAAACGGGACTTGTCGTCCAGCGTATGTTGATATTCGCCCATAAACATGCGTTTGATCCTCCTTTCAAGTTCATTCATAAATTTACCACTTTCCCCCACTTTTTTCCACTTGTTCACCACTTATCCACAGAAAAAAGTCAACAAAAAACCGACCCTCCCAGATCGGTTAATGTTTGAGCAAACTAAGAACGAAAATCACGGCCAATTCAAGTAATAAAACAGTACTCGAGATATTAATAAATGAAAACCAAAATTTTTTTAAACTACGCTGATCGTCAGATTTAAAGAGCAGCATCACGGCAATCAGCAACCAAAGCAGCAGCCAAACGAAAATCGCAATAAATTGAAAATTAAAGGTAAAAGTATGATTGATCAATTCGATCACGAGAAAAAAATCAGCCGGCAAGAGCCAATTCCAAAAAGGCCAGTCACTGATCTTGTAGTCTCTGGCAAAAAATTGCAGCGCGATCCAAGAAATGAGAGATAAGATCCAAAAAGTTATTGCAAGATAAAACATCATTAATAGAATACGTTATAAAGCAGTTTCATAAAAGGCCAAACTCAAAAATTTTATCCGCAAATAAAAAAAGACCCCAGGCGGATCTAATTAAAATTTAGAAAAGTCAATTATCTTTATTTTTATTTGAAGCCAAAACGTCACGCGGTCTGCTGCCGTCTTGCGGGCCAACGATACCTGCTGCTTCCAGATCATCAATAATTCTTGCAGCGCGATTGTAGCCGATACGAAAACGTCTTTGCAGCAAACTCGTTGAAGCTTTTTTCTGTTGAATAACAAAATCCGAAGCCTCGTTAAATAAATCGTCAACAGGTTCGCCATTAGCACCAGTCTCATCCTCAGCACTGTCAGTTAATTCATTATCATCAACCAGCATGCTGGCGACATACTGGGCAGAAGACTCTTTACGAATATAATCTGTGATCGTTTCAACATCTCGATCAGAAATAAAGGCACCTTGAATTCTTGTCGGTTCCTTACCAACTGGTGCAAAAAGCATATCGCCCTTACCAAGCAATTTTTCGGCACCATTTTGATCTAGGATCGTTCGACTATCAATACCTGACGAAACAGCAAAAGCAATTCTAGAGGGGACATTTGCCTTGATCAAACCCGTAATAACATCCACCGAGGGCCTCTGTGTGGCTAAAATTAAATGCACACCAGCCGCACGACCCATTTGCGCAATTCGGACGATCGCTGTCTCAACATCACCTTTTGCTGTCATCATCAAATCCGCTAATTCATCAACGATAATGACAATATAAGGCATCTTCGGCATAGCATTGCCCTTGATCTTGTTATAGTCTTCAACCTTTTGGTTCCAACCATCGATATTTCTGACACCATGATCCGCAAACAGTTCATAGCGTCGTTCCATTTCCTTAACAGCCTTCTGGAGACCGCGCGCAGCTTTCCTTGGTTCGGAAATCACCGGAACTAAAAGATGCGGCAGATCGTTGTACATCGAAAGCTCAACACGTTTGGGATCAACCATCATTAGTTTGACTTCGTTGGGTTTTAAGCGCATTAGCAATGAACTGATAATGCCGTTAATTGCTACTGACTTGCCAGAACCAGTTGCGCCAGCAATCAAAAGATGCGGCATAGCTGCTAGATCAGCAGAAATAACCTCATTATTAACGTCACGACCTAAAGGCACGGTCAGTGGATGTTTTGGATTGAATTTCGAGTGCTCAATAATATCAGAAAAGCCAACTGTCGCTTGGACCTCATTTGGAACTTCCACGCCGACAAAAGGTTTGCCAGGAATCGGAGCCTCGATACGAATAGACTTTGCCGACAAAGCTAGAGCTAAATCATCGGATCGATTTGCGATCGTAGAGACCTTGACACCTCGTGCCGGTTTGAGTTCGTATTGCGTGACTGTCGGACCTAAGCTGACAGAGCTCACCTGCGTATCAATGTTGAAGGATTTTAATGTGTCGCGAACAATTTGCGATTTTTGAGTCAATTGATTATATTCACTGGTCTGATCAACAATTTGTACACGTGACAAAATAGAAAAAGGCGGGATATGATAATTCGGATTCTCAGCTGTTTCGATCGAATCGACAAGCTGATCATTTTCAATTTCCTTTGAAACAGAAGCGAAATCATCCGGTGTATCGGATATCGGCTGACTAGTCTGATTTAAGATAGCCTCCACACTTGAACCTTTTTGTACAGCAGCATCATTAGCAACTTGGTTCCAACGAATCTGCGGCTTAACAGCTTCTGAATTATGTGCGTGTGCTTCATTAGCTGAATCACCATTATCCGGAGAGCTCGCTTCTTCAAAATATTTATTAAAAAAACTAGATTGCTTGCCAACAGTTGCATTGTTGGCTCGATTTTCTTGAATCTTCGAGATACCTTTGCGGCTCAATTGAGCGGCTTTTGATGCCGAAGTCAGAACCGATTTATTTAGCAAACGAAAAACCCCAAAAACAGTCGACAAAAAGGCCACGATCCACACACCGATATTGGAAATCATTTGCGAAAGTCCCAAATACAGAGCTGCCCCGATAATGCCGCCGCCAACGTTAGCCTGTGATTGATTCAACTGCATATCATGTTTGATAATTTGAAATAGACGCTGAATTAAGTCAGGATTTTCATGAAGACTTCTGCTGAAAAACAATGAACTGATCGTCAAAAAAGGCAGTAAAAGACAAGTAACGCCAATCATGATTCGGGCTGGAATTTTTGGCAGCTTGCGGTATAAAAGCCAATAGCCAAGAAAAATCGCAAAGGCCAAAATGAAAATGACAAAATAATTGCCGAAGACATATTTGTAAATGTTGGCAAAAAAATTGCCTATAAGGCCCAATCTAAAAATGCCTAAGGCAAAAAATACCTCAACGATCAAGGCCAAAATCACTTTCGGATTGATTTTTTGACTTTTTTTAATTTTTCTTCGACGTCTTGTTGCCATTTGCTCAATCATAAGTCTATAAAAAAAGGCATGAAGATAAAAATGCCTTAAGGATTACTTTAATTTGTCTTGCTGATACTCATGAACGCGTTCCAGCCCATAAAATTTTTGTTGACGCATCACTTCATATAAAACGATCGCCACAGAATTACTTAAATTCAATGAACGAACATGTTGATCATTTTGGGGAATTCGAATCGCTTTCTCTGGATTCTGACGCATAAACACTTCCGGCAGTCCATAAGCTTCGTTGCCAAATAAGAAAAACTGATCTCGATCTGTTTGTGAAAAATCCGCCTGATCGTAAGAAATATTGGCGTATTTGGAAACAAGAAACAGTTTGCCATCACCCACGGTTTTCAAAAAAGCCGGAAAATTGTCATGCAAGACTAAGTCAACATTATCCCAATAATCTAATCCAGCGCGAATAACTTTTTTATCATCCAATTGAAAGCCCAAGGGTCTGATCAAATGTAGACGTGCATTGATAGCCGTTGCAGTTCGCGCGATATTCCCCGTATTAGCCGGCATTGAAGGTTCAAATAAAACGATATGATTCATGATTTAAATAACTCCGAATTTTCCCGCCACCAATAGTAAATGCGACTGATCAGTACTTTTAATACAGCATAGGCCGGTATACCAAAAGCAACACCCATCAAGCCGAACATCTCGCCAGCACCTAGTAAGATCACTAAAATCGTGACTGGGTGAATATTCATCGAGGCACCCATGATTTTCGGATGAATTAGACGAGATTCCAAGGTCTGCTCAATTGCAAAAACAATTAAGACGGCAAATAGTAGATGTGTGCCGCCGAACAAGGAAATAATGACGGCCGGTACCATTGCTAAAAAAGAACCCAAATATGGAATCAAGTTCAAGGGTCCTGCCAGTAATCCGATCCAGATACCATAAGGCAGACCGATAATTGAGAAACCAATCATAAACATGATAGAAACAGCAATGGCCGTCAAAATTTGACCTCTTAAATAATCAGAAATTTGTTTGTTGATTTCAGACAAAACCTCCGAAACGCTGGGGCGAACTTTGGCTGGGAAAAATTGCGAGATATATCGTGGGAAATTATCCCCTTCTTTAAGCATGTAATAAAGCATAAAAGGAAAAGTCAGCAAGGTGATCACGATCATCGTAATTAGATGCGTGATTTTGCCAACGCCGGCAATACCATTGGACAAATAAGATCGCGACCAGTCGATAATTGTTTTATTAACATTGTTATTGGCATCTAGTGCCCAATTTTTAACAGGTTTTAAAGCTGGGTAATCCAGCCAAACGTCAAGCTGCTTGGACCAGTGTTTATAATAGTCCGGCCAATGCTGAAAGAATTGGACCAGATTCACACGAATAACTGGTGCTAGGTAAATGATAAAAATCAAAATCAGCACAGCTGCAATTAAAAAAATCAGCAAAACGATCAACTGTTTTGAGAGGTTGAACCGGTGGTGCAGCCAATTAACTAAAGGAATCAATAAATAATAAAAAATACCGGCCGTGATCACAGGTGCACCTACAGCAGCGAATAAAGCTGAAATCGGTTTAAAAATAAAGCTGGTCAAATGCAGCAGATAAATTGCCAGAAGCAGCAAAATAATGACCGCGAGTACTGATACAAGACGATTGTTAACCACCCAACGATCAAACCAGCTTATTTGTTTGTCACTTTCTTTTTTATTAAATGGCATTGTTCTTTTACTCTATCATGATTGATAATAGTTATGTAACAAGAAAGGAAAAATAATGAGCTACAAAGTATTATTTGGCAGCTATACAAAGGCCGAATCAAAGGGTTTATACAGTGCTAGCCTCTCTGATGAAGGAAAATTAAATAATTTGAAAAATGTGGCCGAAATTGGTTCGCCTACTTATT
This sequence comes from Oenococcus sicerae, assembly GCF_004102045.2. Taxonomy (GTDB): domain Bacteria; phylum Bacillota; class Bacilli; order Lactobacillales; family Lactobacillaceae; genus Oenococcus; species Oenococcus sicerae. The sequence continues at coordinate 26,922 of NZ_CP029684.2, forward strand.
TCGCTGTCTCCAAGGCCGGTCTACTTTATGCCGTAGACAAGCAAGGAGGAAAAGGTGGTATTTCAGTCTGGGATACCAGCAAAGACCCTTTTCAAAAGACCGATGAACAAATCGCTGACGGCTCTTCACCTGCCTATGTTTTTGTCGATGAAAGACGACAGTTAGTTATCACAGGGAACTACCATAAAGGCTTAGTTTCTGTTTTTAAAATTGACGGTCAAAAACTAATTCCGACTGATGGCTTTCAAAATGAGGGGCAGGGTCCGCGTCCAGAGCAAGAATCTTCTCATGTTCACTTCACGGCCTTGACGCCCGATGATCGCCTAGTTGTTGTTGATTTGGGCACTGATGAACTACTGACTTTTAAGCTCTCAGATGATGGTAAATTATCCAACTTGATCCGCTTTGAAACAGAAAAAGGCTATGGTCCTCGCCATATTCGCTTTAGTCGTGATGGCAAACATGCTTTTCTGCTAGGTGAATTATCATCTCAGCTGTCTGTTTTAGATTATGCTGATGGTAAATTCAGCCTCGTTTCAACTGTTTCAACAATTCCAGCTGACTGGACACAGCACAATGGTGCTGCTGCGATCCGCTTATCTAATGATTATCGCTTTATTTACACTTCTAATCGCGGCTACAATTCGATTGCTGTTTTCGCAGTGTCAAAAGACACAGAATCAGTCAAACTGATCCAAGAAATCTCGACTGAAGGTGATTTCCCACGTGATTTCAATCTTACAGCCGATGGCAAATATCTGCTCGTTGTCAATCAAAACACGAATAATGCCAGCAGTTACGCAATCGACAATGCCAGCGGCAAATTAACATTGGTTGAAAAAGATATCTATGTTCCCGAATCCGTTCGAGTTTATTTTGAAAAATAATCAATAATGACGGGCATCGATGACGCGTTGAATATCTTCTGGCAAATCAGCATGAAAATGCTGATTTTTATTTGCAAAAGGATCAAAAAAAGTAAGATCTGAAGCGTGTAAAGCTTGTCGAGAGATTAATTTTGAAGCTGGACCGCCATATAGTGCGTCTCCGACTAGTGGGTGTCCCGCCCAAGTTAAATGAACACGAATTTGGTGGGTTCGGCCAGTTCGCAGCTGGACTCTTAACTGTGTGAAATTTTCAAAACGTTTTTCGACCCAATATTCAGTCACGGATCTTTTGCCATCTGGTCGAACTTGCCGTCTGATGAAGTCCCCTTCGACGCGGCCGATCGGTTCATCAATAATACCATGATCCTCTTTGAATTCGCCAATTGCCAGCGTTGTATAAAATTTTTCAATATCGTGATGGGCCATCAAAGCGTCATTTAATAAAGCGTGTGCAAATTTGTGTTTAGCCAATAAAACAAGGCCGCTCGTATCACGATCCAAACGCGTGACAACATGTGGTACGAGACTTTCAGCTTTTTCATTGATCAAATGTGCTTTTATCATATTGACCAAGGTACTTTTGCGATCAGCATGACCCGGCACCGTTGTAACGAAAGCTGCTTTATCAACCAACAAAAAATTGTTGTCTTCGTAAACGACTTTTAGCGGGTCATCAAAATCAGCTGTCAACTGAACATTTTCTTTTTCTGTTGGCATAAAAATCGTGATTTTCTGATTTGGTCCTACATAATCATTTGTAAAAACTTCGTTTTTCTCCACAACGATTTTGCCGCCAAAATGTTTGATCTGTGAAAACATGCGATGTGAAACACCGCGAGACTTTAAAAAAAGACGAACTTTTTGTGGTTCGTCTAAATCTGATATCCATGAAAATTCCATTAACAATCTTCCCCAATAAATGAATTTTTTACTCGCTGCCAAAAACTGATTTGTTTTAAATTAGCCATTTTCAAGGGCTGTTTACAGATCTCAAAGATGATTTCTTCGTACTCCGAATGGGGCAGCTGATAACTATCATAATTGATCGTTGAATTGCCAAGTTCCGGTACGATTCGAATTTTCGTTCCTGCAGAAATGATAATCGGCGAGCCTAATGTTCGGTAGACACGATTATTAATTGAAGCGATCTCAGTCATCTGCAAGGCAGAAAAATCCGGGTCGATCAAAGCGCCACTGAGAGATTTATTATAGCCAGAAGACCCAGCCGGTGTCGAAATACATAAACCATCACCACGAAACTTTTCAAACAGCAGATCGTCAATATAGACATCCAAAGATAGTGAATTCGTAATTCGATTCAAAATCATTTCATTTAAAGCTAAGACTTGAGCTACTTGGCCATCAGCGTAATGTACTCTGCCCTCCATCAATGGGTAATTAACTGTTTGTCCCTGGTCATCAGCAATTCGTTCAACCAAAGTATCGATCTCGCTGACTAGCCAATCAGAGTAAAAACCTAGGTGGCCAGTATGAACACCAACAAAGCGAATCGTGGACAATTGGTTGGAAAATTGCTGCACTGCAGACAAAAAAGTACCATCCCCGCCAATCGAGATGACGATATCCGGATGCTGATCGGTGACATTAACAGCTATTTTTGCAAGTTTTTCTTTTAGCGCTTGAGCCACTTCTAAAGATTGTGGCTTATCATTGGGAAACAGACAAACATTCATAACTTCCATTCTAACGAATAAGCAAGCTCGATTGTAAAAAAAACTTGCTCAGGCGATTTATTTACCGGCCAATGCCTCGAATTCATTCAGTCGTTTCTCAAAAACATCAAAAGCCTTATTCAAATAATCAGCCTTTTCCATGTCTACGCCGGCTTTTTTAATCACATTCAGCGGATAATCAGACGATCCAGCTGACAAATAGCCCAAATAAAGCGGAACATTTTTTTCTGGATCATCAATAATGCCTTGAGACAGGGTCGTCGCAGCTGATTCCCCAGTCGCATATTGATAAACATAATAATTGTAATAAAAATGCGGAATCCTAGCCCATTCTAAAGCAATTTGCGGATCAAAAGTCAAGGCATCACCGTAAAACTTTTTATTCAGAGCACCATAATGTTCAGACAAAACATCAGCCGTCAAGGCCGTACCCTTTTGAGCTTCTTTGTGCATCCAATCTTCGAATTCAGCGAATTGTGTCTGTCGGAAAACAGTACCCTTAAAGCCATCCAAATAATGATTCAATACATAGGCTTTGATCTTTGGGTCAGTCTGTGTTTTCAACAGATAATCCGTCAAAAGCATTTCGTTAGTTGTAGATGCGATCTCAGCCAAGAAAATCGGGTAATCGCCATACTGGTAAGGCTGATTAGTCCGAGTCAACAAAGAGTGCTGTGAATGGCCAGATTCGTGGATCAAAGTAAAAATATTATCAAGATTATCCTGCCAGTTCAACAAGATATAAGGTACCGTATCGTAAGCACCATCCGAATAGGCCCCTGAACGTTTGCCAGCATTTTCCGGCACATCGATCCAGCGCTCGTCAAACTCGCGTTGAATGCCTTCAAGATATTGACCACCTAAAGGCTTTAAAGCTTCTAAAACGATTGCCTTGGCAGCTTCGAAATCAACTGGAAAATCAGCTTTTCCGGCAATCGGCGTGTAGAGGTCATAAGTATGCAGTTCGGAAAGGCCAAGCAGCTTTTTACGCAGTGCCACATAACGATGCAGCAGATCGAGATGCTGGTTGGTCGTATCAACAAGTGTGTGAAAAACTGTTTCTGGAAGATCATGGCTGAAAGTCTGTGCAGCGAGATCACTGCTGAATTTATGTGCTGAGGCAATAAAATTATCTGCCTTCATTTGGCCATAAAGCACAGTTGCAAAAGTATTTTTAAATTTGCCATAGGCTTCGTAAATCGTTGTAAAAGCTGCCTTTCGAATCGCACGATCGTCAGATTCCAACATAGTGGAATACAAGCCTTGCGTTAATTGAACCTGATCCCCGTTTTCATCAATCACATCGCCATATTTCAGATCAGAATCATCCAAAATGCTAAATGTATCAGCACTGTTTGCAAAAACATCGCCGGCACTGGCTAATAATTTCTCTTCAGCCGGTGTCAAAGTATGCTCACGATTCTTGGCATAACTATCAATTAAATGATGATAGGCTTCCAGGGCTGGTGTTTGTGTATAAAAATCAGCTATTTGGTCAGGCTTAAAGGCGATAATTGCCGGCGTCAAAAAAGAACTAGCTGATTCGACCTTCGCTGCTAGGCTGCCAGCACGAGCCGCAAAAGCCGCATATTTGTTATTTCCGGTATCTTGGTTGGACTTGCTGGATGCGTAAACATAAACATTTTCAACCGATCGATAAAGTGCCAAAACAGCTTGGACAGCAGTTAACAAGCTTTCACCATCTTTGACTGTTCCAGACAGTGCTGCAACCTGTTCAGTTTGGCTATCGACCTTTTTAAAGGCAGCTTCCCAATCGCTATCAGTTTTGAATACCTTCGTCAGATCCCAAGTCTGGGCCGGATTTTTTTCAACCTCAGCTCGTGTTATTTGTTTTTTACCTTCTGTCATGAAACCTCCACTTATATTGAGACCATTTTACCGCAAGCTGTTAAGTTTCTGTTCATAACTCGAAAACCATTTGGGTAAATGCTTCACTAAAACATAGGCCTTTTTCAGACTAATAATGTTCGCATCTTCGAATTCTGACAGCAGTTTTAAAAATGCATTCTTGGCAAATGCATTTTTGACCATCCGTGGATAGAAATAAGTCTCACTGCTAAATTGTTTTAAAAGACGGTCAATGGTTGTCAAATGCCCTTCTCCGACTTCTATCAGACGCAATATCAACGAGAGCCGCCATTGCCAATTCGTCACCGACAATCCAGCTTGCGAACCTAAATGAATAATGGTCGGTGCACAAACTAGGTTCTTGTGCTGTTCATAGGTTAATTGAACGATTTCAACTGGCAGTCGTTTGCACATGGCATCCTGCTGCAAGCGGTGCAGTTCATTGATCATCATTTGTTTTTGTCTGACTGGTTTTTTAAAATAACTGCTTTTACACGGATTTGGTTGACTTGCCAATAAATAATCCAGACAGTTTTTTAAAGACAATTTCGTTCTGGCCATCGCCAATTTTGTATGATCCATCTTCCTGAAATCCGTTAGTAAATGTATCTTCTCGATGCTCGCATCAGCATAAAAAAGCCGATTTCGTGCATCGCTAAATTTAAAAACGGTTCTTTGTTTTAAAATAGCCTGTGCATAATTGGGTCCCAAAATCCAAACAACTGGCAATGCAATTTTGGCATAACCTGCATTACGTTCTCTTAAACGCTGTAAGCTGAGTGGACTTTGCTGATACTCAATTGCCATTTTTTGACCAAGATCATTTTCAATTACCAAATCAGCCCGTTGGGAAATATCCGGTAATCTTTTCTCTAAAGTGGCCGTGTATCCGGCTGCTTCGGCTTGAGCCTTCAATTCTTTTTTGGCCTTTAGATGCAGCTGGCTTTCATTTTCGGAGAAAACCTGACAGTTTGCATTGGCTAGATGAGCGAAGTAAGGAATTTTAATCTGACCATGCCGAAGCGTGACGATACTTTGACATGCTGGACAAGAAAAAAGCTCATCGCGTTTTGCGTGATCAGCTTCTACAAGTGTCTGATTCTTTATTAATTGTGCAATCAGCATATACTGTTTATGACGTAAAAAATCTGATTTTTAGAAAATTTTTTTTGATAATTCCAAAGCAGTATTTAGAAAAATCGGTTTCTGCAAATCCGAAGCTTCGATCTGTTTACCATCAATTCGCAGACCAAAATCGCTCATTAATAATTGAATCGCATCAGCTTTTTTCGTCTGAGAGACAAGATGGAGCAGAAAAGCCCGGTGAATAGCATTATGTTTATCTGGTGTCTGAATTTCATAAAGGTCCGAAACAAGCTGTTTGGAATCAATTTGCCTTGCGACACTTAAAAATTCGTCAAAATCAGCTAATACATACCAACCATTCAAACTGCCATTTGCATGGACCACGCTAGTTTTGATCGTTTGCTCCGGCTGCTTTTTCAACTCAGTCCTTTGTGCTTTTGTGCTTGGGTTATCATATCCCTTTAAGAGCTTGCTAAGGTCTGGATCAACCTGCTCGCTTTTCAGCGAAAACACAGTATTGCCGCTATCGTCAACTGAAATATTTGGATCATCCACAATTTTTGAAATAAACAATTCAACGCCGTGCTGACCGGTTGGCAGAATCTGAAAAGTCACTTGATCATCATTGCTAAAGGAATGATCAGCATCTGCCTCATCCAAAATGGCATAGAAAAAACTCTCGACTTCACTGCGGTCAGACATTAAATCCATCATCGAAACATGACGATCATCCAAATCGGCTTTCGTCAACATAATATGTAACGTATTCGCATCAATTTTTTCTAATTTCATTATCTCCATTATAACAATCCGTTTAAGGGCTAATTATAGCGGTAAAATTAGCTTATGGATAAATTATATTTGACTTTAGGGAGCAAAAATTATCTTTTGAAATTAGCAGATCAGATCGATGATCGTGATGTGCAATTAGTTTCAAAACCTGGTCAATCACAATTTGGTATTATTTCCAAAAAAAAGCTAGCAAAAAGCATCAATCCAATTGAATTTGATTTAGAAAGTCAAATCAATGGTCCTGATTCCCATGCTCAACTGGTCGCCTTCTACTATTTTGTCGGCGAAGACAAACAAGCAGATATTGCCAAAAAAACGCTTTTATTCAATCAAAACAGCCTAACCGAATCAGGTATCTCAGGCGCAGCCTGGCTCAGAGAACACAAAGACCTGCGTCGGTATGTTTTCAAGGCTGAATTCGAAGACGCAGCCTCTTACCAGCATTTTAATCATTCGAAAATAATGGCTTCGTTGACTGCTAATTTCTATTCCAGTTTCAATGTGATCTACGCAAAAGGATTTGACGAAGACTAGAATTAATCCTCTTCAGTTCGAAGCGAGTCATCATCGACAAAAGTATTCAAAACTTCAGCAACCATATTCCACTCTTTTTCATCTTCGATCGGAAACAAATCAGAATCAGTTTCTGAATCTCCAGCCTCTGGATCAAAGCTGAAAGCCTGAATCTCAACCTCTTGGTCTGGATCCTCGGCAGAAATTTCATCAGTTCCGGCTGGCGTGAACAAGATGTAGTCTTTGCTGTATTCGTCAGAATGAAAGGTAAATAATACCTCATAGAGTGATTCGTTGCCTTCATCATCTGTTAAAGTGACATATTTTTCATTGTCTTGCTGATTTTCATTAGCCATTTATCAATTTTCCTTTTTTATCAAGATAATTTTGTAATATCAATTGGGCGGCAAGACTATCGATGACCTTTTTTCGTTTCTCTCGCGAAAGATCTGCCTCTTCAATCAAGAGTCGATTAGCTTCAACGCTTGTCAAACGTTCATCTTGATAATCAATTGGTAGACCAAAACGTTCAAGAACCATTTGGCCATAGCGACGCGAAGCATCAACTCTAGGGCCTTCGGTATTATTCATATTTTTTGGTAAACCAATCACGATACCGGTCGCTTTTTTTTCAGCAATGATTTCGCCAAGCCGATCTAAACCGAACTCGCCTTGATTTTCATTAATTCTGATGATTTCAACCGAGCTGGATGTCCAACCTAGCGGATCAGACTGAGCTACACCGACTGTTTTTGAACCAACATCTAAGCCTAACAGTCTCATTTTTTGTCATCCAGCTTCTTGTCGTCAGAGAGATACTCCTTAACGAGCTCTTCGACGATCTCATCACGCTCAAAACGACGAATCAAATTGCGTGCGTCATTTAAGCGCGGAATATAAGCCGGATCACCAGAAATTAAATAACCAACGATCTGATTGATCGGGTTATAGCCTTTTTCTTCCAACGCAGCGTACACCAGCTTTAACATCGAGCGGACGTTCTCTGGTTTCTGTGAACCAAAATCAAATACAGTTGTATCTTCAAATTCTGCCATCACCTATATTCTACCCTATCAAAGGCTTTCTAGATATGGTGAAACAGCAGCTAGGGCTTGTTTGATACCCTGCGGATTTTTACCACCAGCTTGTGCAAATTCTGGTCGGCCGCCTCCACCGCCTTGAATCTTACTAGAAATTGCCTTAACGATATCGCCGGCTTTGACTTCTTTTGCTTTAGCAGAAGCGGCAACTAGTAAAGCTTTGCCTTGATTTTCACTAGCTAATACAATCACATCCGAGACTTGTTTTTCTCGCCAATTATCAACAATTTGCCTTAACCCGTCGATCGTCTGATGATTAATTTCGGCTGTCACATAACGATAACCGCCGGCTTGGCGAACATCTTTGAAAATGCTATCCGAACTATCATTAGCTTCTTTAGCCGCTAAGGACGCTATCTGTTTTCGCTCTTGTTTTAACTCATTTTGCAATGCCATAACTTTATCAGTTACATCGTCCAGTTTTTGCGTTCCTAAAATTGAAGCTGTTTCTTGCAGCCACCGCTCATGTGTCTTAAACAGGTTGAAAGCATCCCGTCCAGTGACAGCCTCGATCCGTCGTGTACCTGCACCAATTCCTGATTCACTGACAATCTTAAAGAGACCAAGCTCACTCGTATTATTGGCATGAGTTCCCCCATCGAATTCCTTATTGAAACTGCCGATTGAAACGACCCTGACTTTCTTACCATATTTCTCGCCAAACACAGCAACAGCACCTAACTTTTTCGCTGAGGCAATATCGGTTTCGACCCAAGTGATTGGTAAAGCTGCTTCGATCTGCCGATTTACCTGCTCTTCGATCTGATCCAAAACAGCTTGTTTAACGGGTCCTTGATGGGTAAAATCAAAACGCAGATAGTTAGGTTCGACTAAAGAACCGGCTTGATGAATATCGCCACCAATGATGTTGCGCAAAGTCTGATCAAGTAAATGTGTGGCCGTGTGATTTTTAGAAACTGCAATATGGCGTTTCATATCTACTTGCAGATCAACGATTTGACCAATTTTAAGTTCGGCGACGGCCTGCACGGTATGGATATGCTGTTTATTGGGTGCGTTTTGAACATCTGTGATATGGGCCAGCAAATGTCCATTGCGATCATTGATACTGCCATGATCAGCCACTTGACCACCCATTTCAGCATAAAAAGGTGTTTTATCAAAAACAAGCAGTGCTTGTTGTCCGGCTAAAACAGCATCAGCCGAACTGTCATTGACAATGATGGCAACGATTTTAGCAGCTGCAACAGTTGTGTGACGCCAACCAACATACTCCGACTTTACCTTGAGATTCATTAAAGCGGCATTTTGAACAGCAAAAGCCTTGAGCTTGCCCTGAGCAGTCCGAGCACGATCCTGCTGCGCTTTCATTTCGTCTTCAAAAGCCTTTTTATCGACCGTTAAGCCTGCATCAGCAGCTTGCTCTTCAGTTAATTCAAGCGGAAAACCATAAGTATCAAAAAGTTTAAAAGCATTTTGGCCCGAGAGTTGTTTGCGGTCCTGCTGTTTCGTGTTTTTAATATACTCATTCAATAATGTCAGACCGGCTGTTAATGTTTTGCTAAAACGCGCTTCTTCCGCCTGCACAACAGGTATGATCTTGTCCTGATTTTTTAAAATTTCAGGATAATAAGACTGCATGATCTGACCAACGATCGGGACTAGCTGGCTCAAAAAAGCCTCTTTAATACCAAGCTTTTGTCCATGCATAACGGCCCTTCGCAACAAACGACGAATCACATAACCACGGCCGCTGTTACCAGGTAGAGCGCCATCCGAAATCGCAAAAGTCACAGTTCGTATATGATCAGCGATCACTTTAAAACTAATATCCTGCTGCTGATTCTCTCCGTATTTTTTTCCGGAAAGCATTTCAACTTTTTTAATGATCGGCAAAAACAAGTCAGTTTCAAAATTAGTTGGTGCATTTTCGAAAATAGAAACAACTCGTTCCAGACCCATGCCTGTATCAATATTTTTATGCGGTAATTCGGGATATTTCCTATTATCGGTTAACCCAGGCAAGTGATTAAATTGAGAAAAAACAATATTCCAAATTTCCAAGTAACGTTCGTTTTCGCCTCCGGGATACATTTCCGGATCACGATCGGGCAAATTTTGAAATTTCGGACCACGATCAAAAAAAATCTCCGTGTCTGGACCTGAAGGGCCCTCACCGATATCCCAGAAATTGTCCTCTTGTGCAACTGTATGACCAGCTATAAAACCAGTCTGTGCTTCCCATAATTTTTTTGTTTCGAGATCACGCGGATAATAGGTGACGTAAAGTTTTTCAGGTTCGATGGCATACCATTCAGGACTCGTCAAAAGTTCCCAAGCCCAAGGAATAACTTCTTTTTTAAAATAATCGCCAACTGAAAAATTACCCAGCATCTCAAAAAAAGTGTGGTGACGCGCTGTGTGGCCAACATTTTCTATATCATTCGTACGAATCGATTTTTGTGCATTAACCATACGGGGATTTTCTGGCACTACCGAACCATCAAAATATTTTTTCAATGTCGCAACGCCGGAATTGATCCACAAAAGGCTGGGATCATCTTTAGGTATCAGCGATTGGCTGGGTTCGATTTTATGGCCCTTGGATTGGAAGAAGTCAAGAAACATTTGTCTAATTTGTACAGAATCAAGTTTTTTCATTTCGCCTCAATAAAAAAATACCATGTATTGCCGGGGCGAAAAATCGCGGTGCCACCCAGCTTCACACAGTATTTGTGTCTTTTTTTAAATTATTCACTCAGTGAGAGCCTCTTGATTAAGATCTCAGATCTTCCACCAATTGATCCGTCTCTATAAAATCCGCTTCAAGATATATTCACCTGCAATATTTATGATATCACGTCCGTTAAAAGGATTGACACCACACATGAAATTGATCTTTAAATAGGCTAAGTCTACGGAAGCGCGATTAAAAATGATTTTATGTTTTTTTGAGTAGAAAGACAAGTAAAAAGTCATAATTCATCATAATATTCGTCTTTTACTGAAAAAATACCCTTTTTAAAAAAATTTGTACACTTTTTTCTAGCTATCCAGAACATTTAGATATAGAATGATGTTTAAATTTTATGAAAGGTGGTAATTTTGAATGGATGTTTTTAGAAAAAAGGACGTCAATGAAATTTTGAAACACACGTCGCCCTTGAAAAGGACTTTGAAAACTTGGGACTTAACCTTCCTAGGTATCGGTGCCATCATCGGTACTGGGATCTTCGTCTTGACTGGTAAAGGCGCATTGACGGCCGGCCCGGCCTTATCGTTGTCATTTCTACTGGCAGCGATTTGTTGCGGTTTTGCTGGTCTCTGTTACGCCGAATTTGCTTCAATGGCACCAGTAGCCGGCTCAGCGTATACCTATTCCTATATTGCTTTTGGTGAGATTATTGCTTTCATCATTGGTTGGGATCTAATTTTGGAATATGCCTTAGGGGCTGCAACCGTCTCTGTCGGCTGGTCAGGCTATTTTGTTAATTTGATCAGCAACTTAGGGATTCACATTCCGACCGTTTTAACCGCTGCAATCGGTACGACACCAGGTGTGACAACTTACTTCAACTTGCCGGCCTTTGTGATCGTGCTTGTCATTACTTGGATCATCTCCATCGGTATTACTCAAACAAAAAGAGTCAACGATACGATGGTGATTGTTAAATTATTCGTGATTATTCTATTTATCGTGTTCACGGTTTGGTATATCAAGCCGCATAATTGGCAGCCATTTTCTCCTTATGGCTGGTATTCTTTCCACGGCGGAACTGCTGCCGGAATTATCCCAGCTGCTTCGATCGTCTTCTTTTCATTTATCGGCTTTGATTCAGTATCTTCTAGTGCTGAGGAAACGATCAACCCTAGTAAGACATTACCACGCGGCATTTTGATCTCATTATTGATCTCGACCGTTTTGTACATTATTATGACCCTGATCATGACTGGTGTCGTTAAGTACACGATCTTTGCAAAATATTTGAATGCACCAATTTTAGCCGTTTTACATGCAACAGGTCAGACTTGGCTGTCTATTATTGTCAGTGTTGGCGCCATACTAGGTATGACGACAGTTATCTTGGTTCAATTATATGGTCAATCTCGAATTACTTATTCTATGTCTCGTGATGGTTTATTTCCGAAATTCTTCGGTGAAGTTAATCCTAAATTTCAAACACCTTTTAAAGGTACTTGGTTTTTCGGCATTGTCACAGCAATCGCTGGTGGCTTGATTAACCTGAATATTTTAGCCGAACTGGTCAATATTGGTACCCTAACGGCCTTTACACTTGTTTCTGCAGGGATTCTTTGGATGCGCCATACCCATCCAGAACTGCATCGTGGTTTTAAAGCTCCCGGCGTTCCCTTTACACCAATCGTCGCAATTCTTTTCTGTTTAACATTAGTAGCCGGATTAAACTGGGAAACATGGGTTAGATTCATCGTCTGGTTCGCGATCGGCATGCTTGTTTACTTCGGTTATGCGAAAGGTCATTCCAAACTCGACCCAAAAAACATGGCAAACAGTGCGCCAACGGCGACTGATAAAGGAGCTGATTAACATGGCTTATAAGAAAATTTTAGTCGGTATTGATGGTTCAGCTCAATCCGATAAAGCTTTTGAAACAGCAAGTGCTTTAGCAACGGCCTTATCGGCCAGCCTATCGCTCATATGGGTCGTCAATCGTGACCGCGGTATGGATTCTTCCTTCGGCGTCAGTGAAGACTTTTATCAAGACCAGTACCACCAGGTCAAAGATAAGCTAGCTCCCTATATTGAAAAAGCCAAAAAACTCAATATTGACGTGACCGGCGAAGCCTTGATCGGCAATGTCAAACTAATTTTAGCTCGTGATTATCCCGCTGAGCATGGCATTGATTTAATCGTGCTAGGCAACACAGGTTTGAACGCGGTTGAAAAACTCGTTATCGGTTCTCATACCAGCTATGTCATTCGTAATTCAGCAGTTGATGTTTTAATCGTCAAATAACAATATCAGATACCAAATTAAAAACAGCTAACCTTCAAAGGCCAGCTGTTTTTTCATCAATTCGTTTCTTGTTCGTAAATATAGTTTCGTGTCATCGGCAATTTAACACCGCTAGGCCCGTTTGTCAGCAAAAACTGCATGACATCAATATTACCAGCCTCAAAGGAAGCAGCAGCACCTTGCAAATACAGATCCCACATACGTGCAAAGTCCTTGCCATAAAGCTTGGCCGTCTGATCGAAAACTTTGTGATAATTATGGTACCAATGTTCCAAGGTTAATTGATAGTGGCGACGCAAGGGTTCTAAGTCAGTCAGCTGCAAGCCGGCTTCCATAATATGAACGAGATTCTCAGCAACATGCGGGATATAACCGCCGGGGAAAATATACTTATTCAAAAAAGGATCAACGCCAACACCTTGGTGCTGGCCGGTAATGCCATGAATCAAAGCGCGGCCGTTTGTCGTTAACAATTTTTGAATCGTTTTAAAATACAGTCCTAAATTCTCTTTGCCAACATGTTCAAACATGCCAACTGATGTAATGTAATCAAATTTTTCATCCTTGACATCACGGTAATCCGACATGCGAACTTCGACTTGATCTTCTAAGTGATTCGCCTTGATCTGTTCCAAAGTGTAATCGTACTGTTCTTGGCTTAGCGTAATGCCAACTGTTTTCAAGTGAAATTCTTTGGCTGCAGCAATGATCAAGGTCCCCCAGCCGCTGCCGATATCTAATAAACGACCACCGGCAGTTGGATGCAATTTATAGAGAATATGACGCACCTTGTTCATTTGCGCCGTTTCCAAGGAATCATCATCATGTTCAAAGTAAGCACATGAATAAGTCATCGTTTTATCTAACCAAGTACGATAAAAATCGTTACCAATATCATAGTGTTTACGAATATCTTTTTTACTAGCTTCTTCTGAATGCGACATCTTTGGCAAAAATTTTGCAAAGCCCTTATCAGTGATAAAGCTGCCAGCGTTGCGATAAGCTGAAGCGACTAATTCTTGAATGCTGCCCTTGATATCAATGATACCTTGCATATAAGCTTCACCCAATGTCAAAGTGGGCTGATTTGTTAATTGCTTGACAGGAATGGCTTCTTTAAAACTGATACCGACCTGTGGTTCGCCATTTCCATATGCTTCCGTTTTGCCATCCCAATAGGTAACCGTTACAGGAATATCAAATGCACGGCTGAGTAAATGGCGATAAATATTTTTTTCTAACATGCTTTCACCTTATTTTTCCTAACATTTTCATGGTATCACTCTCGCGCTTGGCCTGTGAAAGGCAAATAAACCAAGATATAAGTCCCGAAAAATAAGTTTGGAAAAAAGGTGTTATACGTCATACATTAAAGCGAAACCACGCGGACCAACGTGCGACATAATAATTGGGCTGGTCAGACGTGTGACGACGTGAATATCCGGTCGATGTTCATGCAAAAAATGAGCGATCCGCTGTACATCCTCATCGCTGTCAACATAAGACAATCCAACCTGACTGATCTTCGCCTCAGCTACGACCGACTGCAGCATATCAGAGATCAATTTCTGAAAACTAACTTGACCACGACATTTATGCAAAACCTTTAACTGATCATTTTCCATAATCAATTCTAGTTTCAATTTGATCAAAGAAGAGAAAAAACCAATGGCTCGACTTGCTCGACCACCCTTAACTAAATAATCAAGACTATTAACAAAGCAGAACAGGTGTGTCTGCTTTTTTTGGATAGCTAATTTAGCCAGCAGTTCTTCTTTGCTTTTACCAGCTTCAGCCATTTCTGCCGCTCTAAGCACTAGATATCCTAGCGAACGATCCGTGACACCACTATCAATGACCGTTACATCAGCAGCTGTTTGCAAAGCAGCTGACCGCGCTTCATTGACAGTTCCGCTGAGCACTTCTGATAAATGGATCGAAATAACTGTGTCCCCTTTTTTGCTAAGCTCATCATAGGTGGACAAAAATTGGCCGATCGATGGCTGACTCGTATGTGGAAAAACATCCGACTCTTGTAACTCCTTTGAAAAATCAGCACGGCTAATGTCAATTCCGTCCAGCAAGGCCTCATTATTAATCGTGATTTGCAACGGAACCACAATAATGTGGTGGCGAGCGATCTCCTCTTCAGTCAATTGCGCAGTTGAATCCGTGACAACTCTAATCATTGTTACACCCCTTATTAGATGAAAAACATGAACTAAATTCATACATTTCTATTTAGTCATTCAAAAATAATCAATAAAACTATTATATGGCTAAAATACAAGGCCTTTCTTCTTTTTTAAGAATTGTTTTAAATTCAAAATGCTTCGTAAAATTAACTGAAAAACAGCTACATCAGGCTCGAAACATTAGACGTTTCCCCAATAACGAGAGCAGAAAGGCCGCTGTCTCAAATGACGAAATAAAGAAAGTGACCGGCCAATTGGTCACATAGCTTAAGTAAAGACCGGTCCAAGTTCCCAACAAAGCCAAAGTCATACTTGCTGCGATCTGTCCAGAGACAGAACGACAGAAGTTTTGCGAACTGGCTGCGGGCAATGTAATTAAAACAAAGACAAGCAGGGATCCAACAATTTGAGCAGAAATGCTGACAGACAGAGCTAAAATAATCAAAAATAAAATAGATAAAAAATTTTCATGTTTGTAAATGATGCTGGCACCTTCAGGATCAAATGAAGTAAATTTCAACCGACGATAAAGAAGCAGCATGGCTGCCAAAACCGCTATCGCAAGAAGTAAAATCTGACTAACTTCAGCTTGATCAATACCGACAATGCTGCCAAATAAAATATTCGTCGCATAAGAAGAATTTTTATTCGATAATGACAGAAATAAGACCCCAAGACCCATAAATAAAGCCGAAACAGCGCTAGTAACTGCATCACTCTGTTCCTTTCTTTTATTCAATTTTCCGGTAAAAATTGCGCTCAGTAAAGTAAAAAAAAGCATACCGTTTAATGGTGCGACGCCGATCCAGATCGCAAATGAAGCACCAGAAAAGCCAATTTCAGAGAGTGTATGGGTTAAAAAAGAGAGGCGCCTAGCCATCGCAAAGACACCAACGAGTCCACAGACCAGCGCGACCAAAGTTCCGGCCACGTATGCATTCCGCATAAATTCTAAAGCAAACATTTAATAAGCACCATTGTCCTTTGAGAAATTAATGAATCGTTTTATATGAATAACGATTACCACCTTGGAGCTGCAGAGAATGTTTGCCATATTTTTCCACCAAAGGCAGATCATGCGAGATCAAAATAACCGTTGTCTCGTATTTATCGTTCAAATTTTTGACTGCATTCATCACATCGATTTTGGAAACAGTATCCAGACTTGCCGTTGATTCATCTAAAATCAATAATTGTGGATCATAGAGAATCGCTTGTGCTAGATAAGCTTTTTGTTTTTCGCCTCCTGAAGCCGACCCCATTTTACGATTGGCAATGTCCAAAATGCCAAGCCTTTTTAGTGCGAGATCAACATTTTCATGTTCACTTTTACTAAGCCAAGGCCGTAATGATCGATAAAGTCGTAAAGAGACAAAATTGCGAATAGATAAAGGATAATCGGCTTCAATATTGCGAAACTGCGGTACATAACCAAATGACGGCGACTGTTTAAATTGATCAGCGAATAGAATTTGACCAGATGATTCATGTAATTGGCCTAGCAGGGTCCGAATTAAAGTCGTTTTGCCAACACCATTTTTGCCAATCAGACAAAAAAAATCTCCTTTAAAAATTTTAAATGAAAGATCAGAAAAAATGTCATGATTCGAAAAACTGAGTGATATTTTTTTTGCTTCAATAAAATCTGTCATTTGTTTCAAAATGCTGCTCCTTAGATTCTCGCGTCATGATTCACACCACATTACTTTATTTACTGGTCTTCTGAATTTTTGCCAACGCTGCCAATTGATCAAGCATCCATTGCTTATAATTCTTGCCACGGGGCATTGTCTCAGTCACTTTCAGCACTGGCACATTGTGTGCTTTGGCTAGTTTAACAATATTCTTCACAATTTTATCGCTAGCCTGAGTGTTTTCAACGAAGAAGGCCACCTTGCCGCTTGTCATATCATGTTGCATCGTCTTAATATCTTTTGGTGCCGGGTCTGTACTGTCCTCGACTGACTTGGCAAAATGAGTATTGTTTTCTTTGTATCCTAATTCTGCTAAAGCATAATCGAAGACCGGTTCGCTGACATCAACGAGTTTATTATGACTATTTTTACTTAATTGTGTCAGTTTCGTTTGAATTGGTTTGATACTTTTGATAAATTTGGCGGCATTCTTTTTAAAATAAGCTTTGTTTTTAGGCTGTGCTTTGCTAAAACGATCAGCTAAATAATTAGCTAATTTCGGCATTGTTTTCGATTGATACCAAAGATGTGGATTGTCACCGTTCTTCTTATTTAATAGATCCTCACCAACACGAATCTTGGCCGTCTTACTGGAATTATCAGCTAATTTGGTCATCCAAGTGTCATAACCGATACCATTGTAAAGGACAAAATCAGCTTGGCTGACTGTCTTAGCCACTTGGCTAGTCGGCTGATAATCGTGTGGATCAATGTTTGGGTTTTTAATCACGGATGTGACTGTCCCCTTATTTCCCAAAACAGCTTTGGCGACCTCGCCATAAAAATCCACCGAGGCAACAACTTTGATTTTTGACGACTTCGCTCTGCCTTGCGCTGAATTATTTTTTCCGCCAATATTCATGAACAAAAAGACGGTAATGGCGAAGATCGCAAGGATCACGGCTCCTATTTTTCGATAATTATTTTTACTAGACATAACGCTCCCCAAGATGTTTTCAATAAAAACCAAATAGCAATTTATTTTTAAATGGTAAATATTACTTTCTATCCTAGCACAAAAAAATGTACATAGTAATCATTACTTGTTATGATAAAGGGGCAAGAAAGCGGGCAAAAAAATTGAAAAAAGAGTTAAAAACTGCCTTAAAATTGGTTAAAAAAGCCGGTATGAAGGTCACTAATCAACGCCAAGATATTATCAGCTACTTGATAGATCATCAGGATCATTATGTTTCGATCACAGACATTGATAAACATATGCGTCAAAAATACGCCAATATGAGTTATCAAACTGTCTATCGCAACCTCCAAGAATTCGAAGATGCCCATCTCGTTGAGCAGCGGCCGCTGGCTGGCGGGAAATTTGTCAAATATCAGTGTGATTTCAATAATCTTGACCACTATCATTTTATTTGCCAAATTTGCGGCCGTGTGATCGAACTAAAAGAAATGAGTGCCGATTATTTTCAAGATCAAGTCACTGGTTGCAAAATACTTAAACAGCAGGTAGAGATCACAGGCATCTGCGACGGGTGTTTGGCTAAACAGGCGCTGGTCAACTGATCCATGAAAAAAATAAGCAGTTTCGTGATCAATCACATTAAAAAAAGCCGCCCGAGGCAGCTCATTGCTGGCATTTTAACGCTGATCGTGATTGGATTAGCAATTTTTAAAATTGGCAGTTTTTTTACCGAAAGCAAAATCACTGCGCAATCGATCAACTTGTGTTCATCGCCTTCCCCGAAAAGTAGTATCGTCAGTCGGCTTAATCAAGGAAAACGCATTAAGGTCATCAGCAAAAATAAAAATACCAGCTGGTGGTATGTCGCTAGCGGTAACCAAAAGGGATGGGTCGCTTCTTGGCTGATCGATCAAAGCAGTTACAATGCTAAAACAGACGGTCGTTTAGCCGAAACGACTATTGTTTTGGATCCAGGCCACGGCGGTATTGATTCCGGGACGCTGGCCGCCAATGGTGCGATGGAAAAAAGCTATACCCTGCTGACAGCTTTGAAAACTTATCGCTTATTGAAGGCAGAAAAAGTCAATGTGATCATGACGCGGAAAAGCAATAAGACTGTCTCTTTGGCTCACCGGGTCGATCTATCTAATCGTGTTAAGGCAAACCTTTATATTAGTTTTCATTTTAATTCAGCTGGTGTCCAAAATGCAGCCCAAGGATATGAAGTGTTCAAATACCATCACAATGCTGATAAATTTGCGATAAGTCTTGATAAGCGTTTTAACAATTTACCCTTGTATGATCGTGGTGTGGCTTATGGTAATTTTGAAGTTCTTAGAGACAATACACGACCGGCGATCTTGATCGAAATGGGTTTTATGGATAATGATGATGATTTTGCTTATATTCAAAAAGCCAGCTACCAAGAAAAAATTGCCCGGGATATTTTGCAAAACGCGAAAAGTTATTTTAACTAAAACAGCTTAAATTCCAGCAGCGGAGTTAGACAAGCATACGATAGTGTAGATCTACAACGCCGCTTTGGAGACGACGCTCATTAAGCAAGTCAAGCTTGAACTCAAGTTGGCTTGGCAAAGCGGCTTTGCCACCGCCCAAAATAATCGGATCAACTAATAAATGCAGCTCATCAACCAGTCCTGCATGCATCGCTTGTCCAGCAAGTTTCGCACCGCCGATTGACATGTCAGCCTCTGAAGACGCCTTGAGCTTCTTGATTACATCACCATCAAATTGACGTTCAACATGCGTTCTGGCACTTGAAACTGTCTGCAGTGTTCGAGAATACACGATTTTTCGGCTCTGCTGCCACAGCTGCGCAAATTTCCGCGTGGCTGCTGCCTTATGGCCACTGGATTCAGCTCTGGCCGTTTCCCAGTAAACCATCGACTCATACATTCGGCGGCCGTATAGGCAGGTATTAATCGACCGCTGAAAATCAGTCCAGAATGCAAATAGTTCGTCATCTGAGATAGACCAGTCCAAATTGCCTTGTGCATCTTCAATGTAGCCATCCAAAGACATGTTGATCGCGTAAATCAGTTTGGCCATTTTAATTTCTCCTCCCAATGATCACTTTTAACAGCGGCTGTTTGGAAAACAGCACTTTCACTAAAAAACCGGCCATTTAAGACCGGTTTTTATTTTATAATTGGCCGAAAGCCGAGGATGAAATTGATGGGAACAAGTAAACCAAGCGACCCAATTCAGCCGGACCGAACTTAAATTCAACCGCTGGCAGCAAGGTATTGATCACATCATCAGCCTGCGCACTCACTTCTGTAGCACCAACTAAATGATGTTCCTTATCAAAAATCAAACGATTATCACCTAACTTTTCTTTGCCGACCTGGCGATACCAATCATCAGGGATATGATGGCTTTCGATCGTATAATGCTCGGGATCAGCCGCAGCTGTTTCAGGACTCACACCGACTTCAGCTAATCTGGGCGATGTGAAAACAACTGATGGGATCGCTGGATACTTGATCGCTGCAGTTGTTTCGCCAGCAAACAGCTGCTTCAAATAAGTCGACTCAAAAATGGCAGTCGGCGTCAGCTTGGGCTGTGTCTTATCGATCACATCCCCAGAAGCATAAATATTGTCAATATTCGTCTGCAAATGATCGTTGACAATAATGCCGTGCGCATTATAGGCAACATCAACTTTATCCAAGCCGATATTCTCGATATTTGGAATACGGCCGGTCGCGTCTAAGACCCAGTCGCTAGCTAGTTCAAAGCCATCAGCAGCCTTGACAACAAAGGCATCATCTGCCTTTTCAAAAGAAGTGACAGCCGTGTTAAAAGCAAATTGAACACCGCGATCCTGCAGATCATCGACCACTATTTGTACAAAACTTTTATCAAACTTGCGCAAAGCACGATCGCCGTGTGTGACCACAGTCACTTCGGCGCCGGCAGCATTCGCTATCGTGGCAAATTCCAGCGCAATATAACCAGAACCGATAATCGCTAAACGCTTCGGCAATGTCGCTAAATTCATAAACTCACTGCTGTCATGAGCTAACTCACTGCCAGGAATATTTAAACGATGCGGATGCAAACCAGTTGCGAGGACAATTTTATCGGCTGTTTTAGCTTGGCCATCAACAAGAACCGTATGAGCATCTTGAAAACTGCCGTGACCGCTCAGGACATCGATGCCCACTGATTTAAGAAGTCCTGAAATAAAGTCTGGCAAACCACCAATAACCTCATCTTTGTGCGCAACATTTTTCTGCCAATTAATTGAAAGACTGCCATCAACGATCCCTTTTAAATCTTCAAATTGGCGCTGCAAAACAACAGGTGCATCCAGTGTGATCTTGGCATTACAGCCGCGGTTTGGGCAAGTGCCACCAATTAATCCCGACTCAACGATCGCCACTTTGAATCCCTTGGCAGCCAACGGAATCGCACCATCAAAGGTACCGTGGCCGCTTCCGATATAAAGAACATCGTAATCATATTGTTTAGTAGACATTGTAAATCCTCCAATTATTATTGATCTATAGTTTCTAGGTTACACCTGTTAAATAGCGCTTACAATAGATAAGCAGGCTAGTGAAAATCTTATTTTTACAAATACTTTGACTAATAAATCCCAAGCAAGTATGCTAGTCAAAAAGAGGAAAAAATCATGCAGAAAACCTTTCAATTTGACGATGATCTGACGGTCAATCGTCTTGGTTACGGTACCATGCAGCTGCCTGGAAAAGGCGTTTGGGGACCAGCGGCCGATCCAGCTGCTGCAGTCAAAGTCATTGATACGGCAATTGATCACGGCGTTAACTTCATTGATACAGCAGACGCTTACGGCCCTTTGTTTGCTAATCTCTATGTTAAAGAAGCTTTAAAACAGCGTCCGGATGCCAAAGTCATCGTAGCCACAAAAGTCGGCTTCACGCGTCAAGGACCTGACCAATGGACTGTGGTTGGCCGACCAGCCTATTTGAGACAGCAAGTCGAAGAAAATCTTTACACGCTTGGATTGGATCATATTGACCTGCTCCAGCTGCATCGCATTGATCCAGAGGTTGATTTAGCCGATCAAATCAATGTTCTCAAAGATATGCAGCGGGAAGGCAAAATCAAACATATCGGTCTGAGCCAAGTCTCGGTCAAACAAATTAAGGCGGTCCGCAAGATCGTGCCGATCGTATCAGTGCAAAATCGTTACAACTTGGTCGATCGTCATGACGAAGACGTTTTGGAATATGCGGAAAAGCATCATATTGCATTTATTCCTTGGTTTCCATTAGCCACTGGCAAATTGCTAGACAACAAAAAACTCGTCAAGTTGACAGAAAAGTACCACGCTAGTCCAGCTCAGTTAGCCTTGGCTTGGCTTCTGAAACGCTCAGAAGTCATTCTACCGATTCCAGGAAGTGCTAATTCCGAGCACGTGATCAACAATATTGCAGCTCAAGATATCGACTTGACTGATGAAGATTTCAAAAGCTTAAATAAATTAGGAAAATAACTTAAAAGCCCAGCTAAACAGCTGAGTTTTTTTATATTGAAAACAGTCCTATCGCTAAAGATTTCGATCCTTTTTAATTTTTTTGCATGTTGCCGTCAATAATTTCATAGACGCTGTCACACTTTTTGATCAATCTCGTATCGTGTGTCACCATGACAATTGCTTTTTGTCGTTTATGAGCTTCATCCGCCAAGCGCTGAACGACATCCAAAGAACGTTCCGTATCTAAGCTGGCCGTCGGTTCATCTGCTAAAATAACACTTGGATCATTATATAAAGCACGTGCGATTGCGACCCGCTGACGTTCGCCGCCAGATAGCTGATTGGGAAAAGAAGCAGATAGGTGATCTAAATCTAAATCAGTCAGGAATTGTTCGTAACGTTCTTTTCGAAAAGCACGGTGAGCTAATTTATCGACTAAAATAAACTGTTCTTGAACCGTTAAAAATGGCATTAAATTTGATGATTGCAATATAAAACCCACCTGCTGAAAACGATAAGATAAGCGCTGATTTTCGCTTTGCTGGTCAAGCTGTTGACCGTTTAACAGAACCCGCCCGCTAGTCGCCTGCTGCAGACCGGCTGCTATCGTTAAAAAAGTGCTCTTGCCTGACCCTGATGGCCCAATAACCGCCACAAATTCACCCCTAGCAGCTTGAAATGTCACATCATTCAAAGCCGTCACCAAGGTATGTCCCTGACCAAATTTTTTAAAAACATGATCCAATTCTAAAACTGCTGTCATCCGCTTTGCTCCTCTCAGCCAATCGAAATAACGGGGTCGATATTTTTAACGCTAGGCCATGACGCCAATCCACCGATGACAGCTGCCAAAAATAACGAAAGACTATCGATCAGCAGTTGACTTGTCTGGAAGTAAAAAGGGACTTGGCTAGGCAAACTGACAGCCATGATGATCGTCAAAATCAAGCTGATCACAACTGCTATCGCACTCATCAAAGCTGCTTGAAATAAAATGCTCGTCAAAATTTCCCGGTTGCTAATGCCTTGTACTTTCATGACAGCAAATAATTTGCGTTTTTGCAAAGTCAGAATGAACATAAAAATACCAACAATTGCCAGTGCAATAAAGAAGAGAAAATAGATCATGCCATTCAAAGTCGATTGTTGTGCCGTGTACCCTGGTAAATTATTAATAAAATCCGCGATTGATAATTTTTGCAGACCCTGATGCTGTGTCGTGGAAAAATGACTTTTCGTCGCCACGATCCCATTAATCAAATTTGAAGGGTTCGTGTTTTGACCTTTGATACGACTCATCGTTGATAAATTTGTGTAGACGGTCGGTACGATACTATAGGTGCTTTTTCCATAACTACCAACAATTTTCGTGGCTATTTTATCAGGCCCAAGCAAGATATGCTGGCCAATTTTGACACCTTGTGCAAGTAAATTTTGCGAAACGAGTACTTGATCGACAGCGGTAATTTGTTTGCCATGCAGTACTCGAGGCATGATCGTACTTTTATTCGAAGTCGCCAAGACACTGACATTGATTTTAGTAGTCTTGGACTGGAGAACTGCGGCATATACAGCTACCGCTGCCTTAGATCGAGCCTGCACTTTTTTTAAATCGCTCGTACTTAGCTGCGAGGCTGCCAAAACTTTATTCGCATTTTTATTCAGGTAAACTTCAGATGCCTGCCAATCGTCGATCGCTAAACGATTGCCTTGCGACAAACCCATGGCTAGTCCAGACAAGACAAAAACTACCAAAGCAATCAAGGCTAAAATACCCGTTAATAAGCTGTAGCGCAGTCGCTCATGCAGCATTTCTTTGATCGCTAAATACATAATCCGATGTGCTTAATTATAAATCTTATCGATAAGTGAAACATGGGTCTGAAAAAATGGCCTAATTGCTTATCAAACATCAATCTAGTTCGTCACTCATTTAGAACACTCACTTGTTTTCAAACCCACCGTCGTATATACTTAATATATACAAAGAGATACGGAGGAAAAACTAATGGTTGATACAATTATTGGGGCAGCCGTCAAAATCAGAAAGTCTGGCAACTCAAACATTCTGACAGTCCCTAAAGAAATTAAGCCACGAGCACAAACCTACCAAGTTTTCCAAGGTCGAGACGGCATGATCGTCTACGTCCCCACTCATCAAAATCCATTTAAAGACAAAAATTGGGTAGCCGCCCATCACAACATGATCCAGCCTGAAGAGATCGGGGGGCCTTTGCTTGGCACAGAACTCAGCGACTGAATTGGTTTTCGATCCCACTTATATTCCTGATCAGCAGGATCTGATTATTATTGATTTCGACCCATCTCGTGGCCGTGAGATTCAAAAGCGTCGCCCTGCATTAGTGATTAGTAATGCAGGCTATAGTCAAGTTACTGGATTAGTGGCTGTTTGTCCGATCACGCATGCACAGGCGAATCACCTGCATGAATATTTCGTTTTGGTCAACACAGATCGAGTGGACGGTTATATCAATCCCTTCCAGTTTTTCACTTTTGACTTTCGTCAACGTCAAGCGGTTAAAGTTGATTTGTTAGCCACCCCGACCTTTATTCAAGTCAAACAAGTCATCTTAGATGTTTTGGCTTAACCAGTCAGTGACTATTGCTATTTCAGAACAATTAAATGGATCTAGCTAAGAACAATAAGGAACATCTAATTGCCGCATTGCTAAGAGTGGCATGGATGTTTCATAAAAAAGACCTTGATTGGTCTTTTTTAAATTGATTTCATTTTAACTGTCATCATTATTAATCCATTTTGGTTAGTGAGAGTTAGATATATTCCTTGCTTAGCAAAGTCCTTATGCACCGCTCATTATGCAAAACGTGCAATTGTTGGCTGAATTAGTGATAATAAAAAATAAATTTAATGCTATCAAAAGTATAGCAAGCATCCAAATATAGCTCTGGGGTCATTCAATCGGGGGGTGTCGCCATTAATCTGACATACAACTGAAGCAGAAATTTTGGAATTTATATAATCACAAAGGGGTGTCACCCCATTAATCTGACATACAACTGAAGCGCGGTTCAAAGACTGCGATCAGTTTAATTCGGGTGTCACCCCATTAATCTGACATACAACTGAAGCGCGGTTCAAAGACTGCGATCAGTTTAATTCGGGTGTCACCCCATTAATCTGACATACAACTGAAGCGGACTGCGAAGACAATCGGCAAGAAATCACGGGTGTCACCCCATTAATCTGACATACAACTGAAGCGTATCGGTGTCTTCATCAAAGTCTGGTTCGGGGTGTCACCCCATTAATCTGACATACAACTGAAGCGCGGTCTAAGTCGTATTGAAGCCAGTGGCAGGGTGTCACCCCATTAATCTGACATACAACTGAAGCGCGGTCTAAGTCGTATTGAAGCCAGTGGCAGGGTGTCACCCCATTAATCTGACATACAACTGAAGCTAATAATACCAGCTGCGGGAATATTTAGTTGGGTGTCACCCCATTAATCTGACATACAACTGAAGCGCGATTGATGCGCTCCACCTCGCTGGTGTTGGGTGTCACCCCATTAATCTGACATACAACTGAAGCAGTATCAGCGAGCTTATACCGCTCTGTCATGGGTGTCACCCCATTAATCTGACATACAACTGAAGCATCAATGAAAACATGAAAACCCCTTACACTGGGTGTCACCCCATTAATCTGACATACAACTGAAGCCCATTCTGTGACTCCTTTTTAGCTTTTCTTGGGGTGTCACCCCATTAATCTGACATACAACTGAAGCGAACTCGGACTTGCTAAATCTTTTTTGTAAGGGTGTCACCCCATTAATCTGACATACAACTGAAGCTGGACGTCGAAAATGCACGCTGGCGTATCAGGGTGTCACCCCATTAATCTGACATACAACTGAAGCATGGTTACGATAACTTGTTGGCTGCCTTAGGGGTGTCACCCCATTAATCTGACATACAACTGAAGCGAATATCCGAGCTTCTCTATCACACTTGCGGGGTGTCACCCCATTAATCTGACATACAACTGAAGCATTTCAAACGAAGCCATCGCAGAATTGACAGGGTGTCACCCCATTAATCTGACATACAACTGAAGCGAGGGAGCTATTGGTAACTTGCAAGCCAACGGGTGTCACCCCATTAATCTGACATACAACTGAAGCATGGAATCAACGAAGAGCAAGCCCAAGAGGGGTGTCACCCCATTAATCTGACATACAACTGAAGCTTCATATCATCTATTAAATCACTATATAAAGGGTGTCACCCCATTAATCTGACATACAACTGAAGCTATCTGACGCTGTTGGTATACAAGTCACAAGGGTGTCACCCCATTAATCTGACATACAACTGAAGCCCAACTAATTGCTTTATTGATATTAGCAATGGGTGTCACCCCATTAATCTGACATACAACTGAAGCTGAAAGACGACTACGTTTACGGACAATTGGGGGTGTCACCCCATTAATCTGACATACAACTGAAGCAGACCACATGTTCGTACTCAAGCACAATAGGTTTAAAACTGTACGAAATCTTTATCAATAAAGTATGACTTGCTAGATTCATCAGATAACAGGACTCTTTCTTCTGAAAGTTCTACAGAAAGAACTTTCACCCCTTTTGCATTTAAAAAAGTTGACAGATAGTCAATCTGTTCTTTTTTTAAATAAAGATGTAAATTTGTCAAAACTAATAAGCGTGTATCGTGTAATTCACTCATAACGTTTACTATGTCATCGATTTTATCATAGGCGGAGCTTGCTTCTCCCGTATCCAAAGATAAATTTTGACTTTTAACCAGCATCGCCGTCGACCATTCATCAGAAATTTTAATGGGTAGATCATTACTAAAAATTATTTTATTAAGTTGCTGTTTGATCTGTCGATCTAGATCAAATAATTGTTTGGTAGTTTCATCACTTAAGTAGCTCAAAAACAAAGATTGAATTTTTTTAGCAAAAAAAGAGTTGGCTTCAAAGCCACCGGCAATATCACCAGCAAAAATAATTTCTTTCTCCAGTGATAATGGCTTGAAATCTGAACTCAGAACCAAATTATCATCCTGATTTTTAAGCATTTGTTCAAATTTCCAAAAAAATTGTATTGAATCTGTCGCAATAACAGTCAGTCCTTTGCCTAATTCAAAGGGGTCGAATGGATAAAAAGTCAAATTAATTGTCATATAACCACAACTTTATCATCAGAATTTCTGACATCGTCAATCTGTTCGCCAGCTAAAAATTTCATACTCGCATATTGCTTTTCCGTCACAATCAAAGTTTGGATAATACCTTCCTCAGGCGCAATACTGGATAATCTTTTTTCCATAAATTCTGCCGTTAATTTATTAGTCACAATACGTACATAAACACTTTCTTGAATCATTAAAAATCCTTCTTTGATCAGTTCTTTTCTAAACTGCCGATAATTACGTCGATCATTGCTAGTCAAAGTTGGAAGATCAAAAAATAGCATTAATCTCACTACTCGATACCTCATATTAAAATTTCCAAGCTAATAAGTGCGGCGTCGACTCATCCAAAAAAGAAACTGAATCTCGGACTATTTCGGTCATCGCATTACTGACAAGTGTTTCTTTGTCATTCAAAATAAATGAATGATTTAACACATCAATTAATTCAATTTTAATATTCTGATTCAGCATCTCAATTGCATGTTTATAAGCTATTTCATCCACAAACGGCCTAAAAACCTCAATTAAGTCTGAAGCAAGATTAAATTGATTTTCAATGCCCTTATGGTGAATACCCAAATTAGTAAAATAACCAGCCGCATTTATTTCTCTATTCATTGAAGAAAGCAAAACTGAATAACCATAATTTAGAATGCCATTGATATCATCCTCAGAATTTCGGCGCGTAAAACCATCCCCAAATAGTCTAGGGAAATACATTCTGGCTGCAACTGCTTCTCGATTATCGGAATCACCATTCTCTACCTGATTTGATAATTTGTAAATAGATTCACCATCTAAAGCAAGCTTGTTTAATAAGTTAGCTTGATTCCTAATTTTGCAAATTGTTATCTGCTGCCATAATAAATTCTTTTTTGTACTGGACCAAGAAATTTGGCTAAGTATGTGTCGATTACGATCGTGATTAGAATAATAAGGATCAATCTCACCAATTGGTGAAGAATGTTCATCCGTAAAAATAATTTTGACATTACTTTTAATGCACATCATGATTGCATATGATGTAATCGCAACACGTGTCGTACCAACAATTAAAATTTCAATATCATCTATAGGAATTTGTTTAATATCATCCAAAGTCTGAACAATTATCTGATTCATTTTAAAAGAAATTTTCGCTTGCTGTGTTACTAGAATTGAACGCCAAGCCATATTGCAAAGTCCCTTCGAATTGTGTTATATTCAATGCGTGGAATCAGTCATTCCATATTAGTGGGTGTCTCCCATTAATCTGACATACAGAATTGAAGTAACGCAAGGCTTCGGCCAAGCTTAACTGTTTCACGAAAGTGGTTCGGCCTTATGGCCAAATACATATAGTACCGTTCAGACGAAGGAATTATTCCTTCGTCTTTTTGTTCTTATAAAGATCAGTAACAGATATCGTTCTCGTAAAAAGACCAGTTGGTGATTGAAATATAAATTCCGCACCATCACTCAACTTGATACCACCCTGGCCATTGCCTTTAGTTTGAAGTGATGTCCAAGCCTTTTCTGTTTTGAAATACTTCTTTATCGGATCCCGGTATCCAGCATTATTTCCTAATATATAAATTAAGTCACTCAGCAACTTCTGTTGATCCGACAAATCTAGTTGCAAAAAATTATTTTTTAATGAACGCAAGTGGACTACATCTTTTGCATAAAAATTAAAGCGTTTTTCAACCGCCAATGAAGTTAAAGTATTAAATATTTTAGCTAAGGCATCTTTATTAGGTGATGTCGTAACCAAGTCTTTTCCGACTGTCTGATATATATCATTAGGCACCCAAAGCTCTTTTGCATTGTGTTTGTACTCAGATGAAGCCAAAAAGAATAAGGATCCATCCGATTCTCTCACGAGTTGCCCTAATTTGATCGAATCCAAAATAACCGTTTCGAATCCTTTGATTTTAAGTGACGATATATAGTCATAAACTGTTGTAGATTTTCTTTCAATTTGATTAGCAATTGCGAGTGGAATTTTAACAACAACATTACTATGGTCGTCTTTTTTATTAACTCTGACCAATGCAGAATAAGCCGATGTCGTCGAGCTAAATCCACCATAATATTGCGGATCTTTATCTCCTTTATACGGTACTAATTTTCTTTTAGTTTTGTCATGCAAAACACTTTTTATAGATAGTCTCGTTGTACAATTTACCATCATGAATGCCGCTCATACGAGTGACATTAATATTTTTATAATTCAAAACACGAAGCAGATACTGCTTATCAGTCTCGTTCCAGACAAGTTCCCCGGTTTCTTTGTTGATCCTATTCAGGTTGGAAGCAGAACGCATGCTGCCAACGATATAGCCGAAAGTATTCACACGTGCACTGTCATCTTTATGATCAACGCGAGATTTCTTCAGCCATTCCTTGGAATAATGGTCGAAATCGTTATACAAGAATACCTTGTCACTTTTAGGATTTCGACGTTCAATATATTTACCAACAGTTGAGATCATCAGCGCATCGAAGCCATGGTGAAAATCATTGATATCTCGATTCTTGTTCACATGCAAATAGCGGCGCATATCTGAAGTTTGCGCTGAACGAATTGCAACAGCTTTAACTTCACCTTTGTAATAAGTATCTATCAAACTAGCCACGTTTTTGATAATTTGCCTTGTTTCAACTAATTGTCTAGCAATAAAATGTTCTTTTTCATTCTCGGAAAAATCAGTTCCTCGTCTTGTCAGCCTCCTTAATTTCTCTTTACTCATAAAGCCTTGTTGAGCAAGGGATTGCCAAAAGGCCCTTTGTTTTTCTTGTACATCTTGCAGATAAAAGGGTGAATCAGTTTTTCTGGCATTTGACTCTTTATTAACAAGTACACGATTATCTAGTGAATCATCTTTGATATAAGCTTGTGGAATGATGTGATCAATATCATAATTTGCCGATATTTTATCGAGATCAATTGATTTGCCAGTGTACATATCCTTGCCTTGTTGAAGATAGTAAAGGAATAATTGATCATCTTGTAAGTGTTCTTTGGTTTCATTTTCTAGTTCACGACTAATTTCAGCTAATACACCAGATTTCTGGATAGTTTTATATAGTTTTTGAACTGCGGATAATCTTGAATTTTTTTGTGCTGAACCATGGTTTTCACGGGCAAATTCCAAATAGACCCTATCTGGTTTATTACCTATGGCTTTCTCTAAGTCATCTAATATTGCAAATGATTGCCGAATACCGCGCTTGATATCAGGCGCGCCAGCTAAATCATTTATCAAATCACCAATACTGCTGTCCTTTGCTTGAGCATTGTTTTCTTTTTCGATCCATTGCTTGGCACCCAACGTATCATCGGTGATAATTTCCATCAAGTTTTTATCACTGTCATATAACGACTCAAGAATGCTATGTTTTTGGTTTTCCAAATCATTTGTTAATTGGATCGAAACCATTCTAGTATTCAGCAACTTACTGGATAGTCTGCCCCAGCCTGTGTAATGAGTATTTGAAAGCTTGTCTATTTGTTCCTGAGTGAGGATAGCAATTTTGCTGAGATTGTGGTGTAGAACCTGCTTGTCTTCAAAAACAGTTTGCAATTCAATAATGTCTTCCAGAACTTTATTATTTACGGGATCATTCAAAAAATCATCCGTAAAATTCTTTTTTAGATCATGAAAACTTTTTAAAGAACTATTGAATTTCTTTTCATTACTAGAAAGTCCCGTAATCATGACTCTTTTGCCATACTGCGATTCTAAATAGTTAGAAATATCAGCAGCTGAAACATTTCTTTGCTGTTTAAAAATATGTTCATAAATATTTTGCTTATCAACGACTGATAGTCGAGAATACCTGCCGTTATTGTCGATTCTAATATTGTTAAGTTCCTGTAAAACATTGAATTTCTGATAACACAAAGAATTTTCAGCTAGTGTTTCTTCACCGATCAAATAGGTATCAGTTCCTGTCAGGCGTTTGATAAATTGTCCGCCTGAAGCATCTTTATCCACTTTTTCAGAAAAATTCCAAGGTGTTATGACGCCTGTTTCATCTTTTCTAATCATCCAATGGTTTGTACCGTCACCAGTCACCTTATCTTTTTCAACGAGTGGACCAACATAATAAGGAACACGAAATTTAGCTAAAGCAACTAGTTTGAACTGCGTTTTTCCTTCTTGCGTAAAAGTGTCCGCAAGAAAAGGATAGAATTTTGATTGTTTATTAATGATTTGTTCCAGTTCTTGAACATGCAATTGATTTGGCAACACACCGTTACGTTTTGTGCGCTGTTTTACTAAGAAAGTATCATTTTCTATTTTATTCAGTAAATCATTTTTTACAGAATCTGCAACAGAGGACTCACTAATAATTTTCTTAAAAGCTTCCCTGCCCTTTTTAATAATATCTTCGTCAGGAGAAATTATTAATGCATAAGCTCGCTTTATTTCTTTGCTATTACTCGAATTTCTGACCTGAGTTTTAATCGTTTCCCAATCGCGATGATAGTTGTCATAGGATCTGACCATCGCAGCGGAAATACTGTTTTCGTCTCCCAGAATGGATTTAAGCGTCAACCCATCATAGGCTTCTTTTAAGTTATCCAAAAATTCGTTCTCTTCTTCAGTAAGTTCGCCGCGAAGTCCTTCAATTTCATCGTCAATCGTTTCATCGGAAAAGAAAATTTTCCATTTTTTTAAATCATCTTTATTTTCAATTTCTTTATTAAATATTTTGGATAAATCAGCTTGATTACCCAGTATTGCTTTAAGAATGCTTTCCACACGAACGCGGTTATTTTTGCTATCAAAAGACATGGCTGCTTTCGCCGCATCTATTCGTTGACTATTATTTTTCAACTTTAAATTTGTGACTGCTTTTTCAAATTCAATTAAATCAGTGATCGATACAGCAAAATTATCATCACTCACATAGCTAATATAGTTATCTAAGCCATCAGAGAAATGTTTTGCATTAAAAGCATTTTCAGTATTAATTTTTTCAGCTGGGTTCAAAAAGTTACCACGATACTTAACAATATGATGAATCGCCAAATAAATCTCACGCAAATCGTGTTTAGAATCATCTATCACTAATTTTTGTCGTAAGTGGTAAATCGTAGGATAATCTAAATGAAATTGTTGGTCTTTTTCTTTTGACCCAAAAAGATATCCACCATAAAAATGGCTAGAATTCGCTTCATCATTTGGATTTACCCAAGAATACTTGAGACGCCGAATAAAATTCTCATCCATATCTGATAAAGTCGGAGTAAAGATTTCATTCAACAAGCCCAATCGCCAATGGCTGCGCTGGACTTGCGGTGTCTGTGCTTTTTGCCGATCTGGTCGCGAAAACCTGTGTCCCAATTCAATCTATACAGGCTGGGATCATGATGGCGGCTATGCTGAATATGCCACTGTCCCAGAAGCTTTTGCCTACAGAATCCCAGCTGCTTTTAAATCAAATACCGCTGCCCCGCTGCTTTGTGCCGGCATCATCGGTTACCGGGCTTACAAACAAGCTCAGCTGCCCGCGGGCGGCCGTCTAGGTCTTTACGGTTTTGGCGGTTCGGCTCATTTGACCGCTGAATTAGCCATTGCGCAAGGGATCGAAGTACATGTTTTCACTCGTGGTAAAGACGCACAAAATCTAGCTTTAGCGCTCGGAGCAGCGTCAGTTCAAGATACCTATGATCCATCCCCTGTCAAACTGGATTCGTCGATCATCTTTGCGCCGGTCGGAAACGCCGTGCCTATGGCATTGGAAAGTCTTGCTCCTACCGGTCGCTTAGTGATTGCCGGTATCCACTTGACTGATATTCCCAGTTTAAGTTATGACAGCCACATTTTTCACGAAAAAGTTCTCACTAGCGTTGAAAGCAACACACGTAAAGATGGTGAAGAGTTTTTAACTTTGGCCAGCCGTTTGAAAATTCATCCAAAAATTACAGAATACCCGCTCGATCAAGCCGACAAAGCACTGATCGATCTCTCCCACGGCGATGTCCAAGGCGCTAATGTGCTGCGGGTAAGCGAAGGATAAAAAAGCACTGGGTTCTGCCAGTACTTAAAATACAATGTTTTAAAAATTGACTAACTATTTTCTTGTTGATCGATATAAATCAACAATCTCACCAGCTAAGTCTCTGAAAGTTATCGCATTCATCACATGGTCCTGAGCATGAACCATTAATAAACTCATTTTGGCATGAATACCATTTGCTTCGTTAGTGAGCATCTGGGTTTGAGAATTATGGGCTTCCGTTAAAAATTGATCTGCCTCTTTAAGCTTTGCATCAGCTTTAGTGAAATCACCTGTTTTAGCAGCTTTTATAGCCTCAAAAGAAGCACCTTTAGAGTTGCCACCACTTATGATAAGCCCCATGATAACATCTTGATTTTCAAAGTCTTCTATCATGAATTCCTCTTTATCCAATATCTTTCAGTGCTTGAGTTAACACATTTTTGCCATTCATCAGGCCATAATCTTGCATATTAATTACTTCCACGGGAATAGTCAGCCTCCTTTGAAAATCACTTAATAGGTATTTAACCTGTGGCCCCAACATCAAAATATTTGGATGCTCTGAATCCAATTTATTTTGGGCATCCGAAGCAGAAGTAGCAAAAATACTAACTTCTTCTCCTATCGCTACGGCTGATTCTTGCATTTTTTTAACTA
Source organism: Oenococcus sicerae (assembly GCF_004102045.2). Lineage (GTDB taxonomy): Bacteria > Bacillota > Bacilli > Lactobacillales > Lactobacillaceae > Oenococcus > Oenococcus sicerae. The sequence continues at coordinate 60,977 of NZ_CP029684.2, forward strand.
AAAGGCTTGTTGACATGCCAGCTGAACATACAAGCATAATTTTCTTAGTAGTCATTTAATTACCTCCACAATTTGTATTCGTCAAACAGTTTTCTTACTTGCTAAGGCTGTTTCTCTAGCCACTACACGTTCACTTATTTTCATGAACGGCAAATAGAATGCAACGCCAAATATGATGATCAATAATTGTACAAGTACCGCTCGCCAATCACCTGCAGTTGCTAAATACGCACTTAATAGTGGTGGTGTTGTCCACGGAATCAGCACAACAACCCTGCTCATCCAACCAATGCTGGTGAAAAAATAAGCAATTAAAATACCAATAACCGGTTGCAACACAAATGGAATCATCATCGGAATATTAAAGACAATTGGATATCCGAAGATAACCGGCTCATTGATATTAAATATTCCAGGTGCACCAGCAAGACTGGCAACATTCTTGCTGGCCCGTTGCTTAGAAAAGATAAAAATTGCAATCAGCAAACATAGCGTCGATCCCGTACCACCAATCATGCCAAAAGTATCTCTAAAAGTATTTGTAAGTATATAAGGAATTGCTTTGTGTGCGGCATAAGCTGCCATATTTTTGTTCATATTAATTAGTAATACTGGATCCAATAAAGTACCATTAATCACAGTTTGATGAATTCCTAATGTAAACAGGAAATTACCACAACTATAAATGAACAACATGCCTGGTAAACTAGTATTAAATCTCCTGAGAGGTTCTTGAATCAAATTGGTAATTAATGCGATTAAATTGGTTTTGCCTAATACTAGCAGAAGGGCTGATAGAAGCGCCATAAAACTCAGTGTAATAATTACCGGAATCATGTCACTGAATGATGCGGAGACTGATGGTGGTACGTTTCCACCGATGTTAATTTTCAAGTGTTTGATCTTTGAAAGACGCATAAATATTTCAGTTGCGACTAATCCGATGATAATGCCAGCAAACATACCCGTTGTGCCTAAATTAGAAAATGATAAGATACCAGAAACATTGACCGTTTTAGTTGCACCAACCGGAATCACATTTAAAGTAAAAGGCATTACAATTACCAAACTTGAAAGTGCAATAACTGCGGGTAACAAAGCATTTTCAAAACCTTTGTTCCTTGCCAATGTGTAGCCAATAACGGGTGCTAATACTAAACCAGCAATGTTAAGTGTGCCATTCGTGACCATGTTGCCCCAAAACTGTAAATTAACTAAGCTGTTTCCACTTGCAATAAGTGGAAAGATAACATTATTAATTAGCACTGCTACTCCAGCTAGGATAAAAAGGGGCATAATCATTGCAAAAGAATCACGAAGAGATCTTAAATGTACTTCGTTTCCTACTCTTGCAGAGAAATCTGAAAATTTATCCAATACTTTTTTTCCTGTTGATTTTTTTTCGGAATTATCCATTTTTTCACCTCTTACTTTTACAATTCCGTACCATTGGATTTAATTACTTTTTGCAGCCAGTAATAACTTTTTTTTGGAACTCTTTTCAAATCTAGTAATTCATGATTGGTGCGATTGACATAAACTACACCGTATCTTTTATCGACATCTCCGCGTGAACTAGGGATATCAATTAATCCCCAACCCAAATACCCAATGACATCAACGCCATCACTAACTGCTTTCTCAAGTGCTTGAATATGAACACGATGATAATAAATACGATAGTCGTCATTGATTTGGTGCTTGCCATCCCAGTTTTCTCTGACTCCGATACCATTTTCGATGGGAAAAATTGGTAGATGCGTTCGATTAAATAAATCCATTAAAATACCATAAAAACCTTGAGGATCTATCTGCCAATTCCATTCGTTTGAAAGTAGGTACGGATTTTTTTTGTAACCAGCCTCGCCATAGTAATTTGGAACGGAAGCGATTGGTATTTCACTGCTAGTCAAAGTGGTAGTGGTGTAATAACTAAAACTGATGAAGTCACTCCTATTACGCGATATTTCCGCAAGATCGGATACTTTTAAAATATCTTCAATATGATTCTTTTCCATGAAACAAACAACTTCCGATGAATATTTTCCTTCAGTAAAAATACGCAATAGATTATAATCAACAAACTCTTTGTACTTCCTAACTACCTCCACATCAGCTGGTAAAGCACTGGCTGGATAAACCTCCTGAAAAGCTTCCATGCCGCCAATTAGTAAATCAGGTTTTAAATCATGAACGTAATTAGCTATACGACAATGAGCCAAAATAATATTATGCTGAATTTGATACAGTTCTCTCACAGTCTTGCCACCATTGAGATAACCGCTGCTAGCAAACGCAGAACTCAAACTAAAACAGTTTTGTTCATTAAAGGTCAGCCAGTATTTTACTTGGTCGCCAAATATATTTATCATTTTTTTTGCATATTCAAAAAATAAGTCAACTACTCTGCGATTCAAAAAACCATTATATTTTTTTGCTAATGCTAAAGGCATATCGAAATGATATAAACAAATCATGGGTTCAATACCAGCGTCAAGAAGTTCACTAATAAAACGACGATAGAAATCAATCCCTTCTTGGTTAAATTCTCCCTCCCCATCGGGTTGAATTCGGCTCCAGGAAATCTGAAATCGGTAAAAGTTCATTCCCAAATCTTTCATAATTTTAATATCTTCTGGATAACGGTGGTACTCATCGATGGCAATTTTCCAGTCAGAGCTATTTTCTGTACTTGGTTTTATATCATAAATTGATAGACCTTTGCCTCCCTCGTTCCATGCTCCTTCAGTTTGCATGCTCGATGTTGAATTTCCCCAGAAAAAATCTTTTTTTAATTTCCCCACACGAAATATCTCCATTTCCCGTAATCCTTTATGAAAGCGCTTTCAATGATTACAAATTAATTATATGTTCTTTTTAGTTAAATGTAAATTCTTTTTTTTAATTGTAAACTCATTTTATTATCAAATAATAAAATTGGTTTAATAAAAAAATTTTTTGTCATAATAAAACAGAACTAAAATTACTTAAGAGGAAAATATGGCAAAGTACATCGAAATCGCAAACATATTGCGTAAAGATATCAGCAATCACAAATATAGTGATCATGATCCCTTTCCAGACCAGAAAACTCTTGCTAAAATATTTGCTACTAGTCGCATGACGATTCAGAAGTCACTCAATATTTTATCCGCAGAAGGATTGATTCATAGTAAACAAGGATCTGGCACTTTTGTTTCAAAAAATGCTGATTTGATTGTGCAGACTGACCTCGGCGTCGATCAGTACGTTGGAACGACGAGTCTTTTAGGTAATAAACATGTCGTTGAAAGTCAGATTATTAAATTTCTAATTCGCTATCCTGACAATGCAGAGCAAGAAGCATTGAACATATCTGAAAAAGAACTTTTATATGACATTATTCGACTTCGAATAGTTGATAAGGAACCATATGCGTTAGAATACAGCAAAATGCCAGTTAAAGTAATTCCGGGTATTTCAGATGAAGTGCTTAAGAAATCTGTTTATCACTATATTCAGTCCGATCTAGGATTCAGAATTGGCTCCGCTTTTAGAAAAATAGGCGCTGTCAAGCCTGACAATTACGATAAAATGTTTTTGAATTGCGTGGATGGAGATCCAGTTTTAGAAGTAAGCCAGACAGTATATCTAGATAATGGAATCGCTTTTGAATTTTCTAGAACTCGGCATCGTTATGATAAAGGCAATGTCACGGTTTTCGTGAAATCAAACCTCGAAAGATAAACATGTCTATTCAATAATTTCGTTATGAGTATATTCAAGTTTACGAAACAAAAAATAGTCTGATAATTCAGGCTATTTTTAATTTAGCAAAACACGAAAACACCCATTGTAAAGAGTCATAACACTTGATAAAATGAAGTGAGCAGTTACTCGTTTCAACTAAAAAACTGCATATCAAATTGGCGTAAAAATCAAAGGAATTCAATTGACTAATTTCAGAAAATTTGTTGTGACGCTACTGGTTGGCGGAGTTGCCCTACTTGCACAATTTGTGTTTCATGCACCGCTGATCGCTTTTTGGATGATCTTGCTGGCGGGTGGATCGACAACATTATCGATGTTCATCGGCATGATCCAGACACTAAAAAACGGTAAATACGGCATTGACATCCTCGCAATCACCGCGATCGTAGCAACCTTGGCAGTTGGTGAGTATTGGGCCAGTCTAGTTGTTTTGATCATGCTGACAGGCGGCGACAGTTTGGAAGATTATGCCAGTCGCCAAGCAGGCCGAGAATTACAATCCTTGTTAAATAATTCACCGCAGACTGCCCATAAAATCAAAGACCAAGCAATCATCGATCTCGCAGTCTCTGAAATTCAAATCAATGATCTGATCTTAGTCAAACCAAATGAGACAGTTCCTGTAGATGGCCAAATTGTGGCTGGCCAGTCAACCGTTGACGAATCTTCTTTGACCGGTGAATCGATGGCTGTTTCCAAAAACATCGATGATGCATTGATGTCTGGTTCGATCAATGGTGATACAGCTTTAAAATTTAAAGTCACGCGATTGGCGCGTGACAGCCAGTATCAGCGTTTGGTTCGTTTGGTAAAAGAATCTGAGAGAAAACCAGCTAACTTTGTCCGTCTAGCTGATCAATATGCGCTGCCTTTTACCTTGATCGCCTATCTGATCGGTGGTTTATCCTGGTATTTATCAAAAGATCCGGTCAGGTTTGCTGAAGTCTTAGTTGTCGCCTCGCCCTGTCCACTCATTTTAGCCGCACCAGTTGCTCTGGTTGCTGGTATGAGCCGTTCCAGTAGAGCGGGAATCGTTGTCAAAAACGGCACCACGATCGAAAAATTAGCTAAAGCCCAAAGTGCTGCTTTTGATAAAACAGGGACGATCACGGCCGGTAGCCTTGTTGTCGATCAGATCACAGTTGACAATTCCCAAATGACGGCAAAACAGCTGTTGCAGCTGGCAGCCAGCGCTGAACAGGATTCCTCACATATCTTGGCCCGTTCACTACAAGCAGCTGTCAAAAAAGACGAAATCGACCTTTTATCTGTCTCAAATCTATCAGAAACAACTGGCCAAGGCATTCGTGCCATCGTGGACGGCAAAACAATTTCAGTCGGAAAAGCGGCGTTTGTCAAACACACTGAAACAGGATCACGAAATCAAACAGCTATTTTTGTCGCCGTTAATGACCAATATGCTGGTATGATCACTTTTAAAGATGCCTTGCGTCCAGAGACCGAACAAACATTAAAAAAATTGAAAACACTTGGTTTAAAACGACTAATTATGCTGACCGGCGATCAAGCAGGCGTAGCTGAAAAAATTGCCAGTCAAATTGATATTGATGAAGTTCACGCACAATGTCTACCCGAAGACAAGATTCGTCTTTTAAAAACAATTCCCAGCAAACTTCACCCGATTATTATGGTAGGTGATGGTGTCAATGACGCACCGGCTTTAGCCGCTGCCGATATCGGCATTGCAATGGGTGCACATGGTTCAACAGCTGCCAGTGAAAACGCCGATGCCGTGATTTTAAAAGATGACTTATATCGTGTGGCTCAAGCCGTGAAAATTTCGCAAGAAACCATGGCTATCGCACGCCAATCAGTCTGGATCGGCATCTCGATTTGCGTTTTTCTGATGCTATTAGCCAGTACAGGCCTCATTCCAGCTTTATTAGGTGCTGCCCTGCAAGAAGTTGTTGATTCTGTTTCGATCCTATCCTCATTGCGTGCTAGAAAAAATCGCTAAATTATAAAGATGATCCAGCAATTCGTTTGGCAGGCACTTGATCAACAATCAAATCGGGATCATTTTCCTGATTAATCGCTTGATAAAGAAGCTTCCCTGCACGCCGGCCCATTTCCATTGGATTCTGTTCCATTAAATCAATACCATCACCAACGAACTGTGACCAATCCCAATCATCAAAACTCAGTAAACCCGCATCAATTGGGAAAGTTAAGTGATTTTTCTTGAAAAAAGTCAATAATTTGAAGAGCAAAGGACCCATTAAAGTTACGAAAACCGTTTTCTGCTGGCGATTGCCCATCGCTTTAGATAACTGTTTTGCCAGCCAGGAATCATCATGACCATCAGTATTAATCACCTGGATATGAACACGATTTGCTTCGGCAGCTTTTTGAAAACCATTAATTCGCTGTGTCTGAGCGGATATAGCCTTGATTCGACAAATCAAAACAATTGACTGGTAACCGCGATTCCCTAATTCAACGCCCAGTTCCAGACTAGACGAAAAGTTATTTGTGACAACCTTAGCAACGCTAGTCGGCTGATCCTGGCATTCTCGGTCAACCATGACAAGCGGTGTCGCGTTTTTAAGAATTTTTTCATAAGCTTTGAAGTTCCCTTGGCTCGGCTGAATAATCAAACCATCCACGCGCTGCGCCAACAGGCGGTCGATACCTTGGTCCTCCTCCCTAGCAGCATTGCTGACATTTAGCAGCAACACACTATAGCCCAGTGGTTGAAAAACATTATAGATTCCCGTGAATAGAAAAGACGAAAAAAGGTTAGAAGTGTCGCCCATGATCACAGCGATCGTCTTCGTTTGCCGACTGCGCATGTCTCTAGCCGATGCAAAGGGCCGATAGTTCATTTGGACGATCGTATCATTGATTTTCCGTCTAGTGGCGGAACTCATTTTATTGTAGCGGCCATTTAAAAAACTTGAAATGGTCGTGGCTGAAACGCCGACTTCTTTTGCGACGTCTGATATCGTTGCATGTTTCATTGGCTTGCTCCCTGATCAAATTTTCCCACAAAAAAAGAGACCTGGATCTCTTTTGAGCAAAACTATTTTTACATAAAAGCTGAAACCGCAAAAATCGATAACAGACCAGAAACTGAAATCACAGATGTCAGTGTTGTCCAAGACAAGAAAGTTTCTTTCAAACTGAGACCGAAATACTCCTTGATCATCCAAAAACCAGCGTCATTAACATGGTCGGCAAAGACACTGCCAGCACCGATCGCCAAAACGATCAAAGCTGGATTGACACCAGAATTAGTCACGACCGAACCGACTAGACTGGCAGCCGTAATCGAAGCAACAGTCGATGAACCAAGGCTAACACGCAGCAACGCCGCGATCAGCCAAGCGACAAAAATCGGTGACAAATTTGTTTGACTGAATAATTGACCAATATATTTGGAAACGCCGCCATCGACAAGAACCTGTTTAAAAGCACCACCACCACCAATGATCAGCAGCATCATGGAAATTTGTTTGACAGATTCGGTCATGGAATCACCAATTTCTTTAATTTTCAAACCGCGGAAAATGCCCATTGTAAAGATCGCGATCAACAAAGAAATCAGCATTGCAGCATCCGGCGCACCGATAAATTGAATAACTTCGTTGAACAAATTTCCTTTTGGCAGTACATAATCGCAAATAGTCGCAACGCTGATCAAGATCACTGGCAGCAAAGCTGTGACAACGCTGACAGCAAAACCCGGTGTCTCTTCCAATTTGAATTCTTTATATTTTCCCAACACAGAAATATTGACGTTTTTGCGGTAAACTCTCGGATAGAAACGATGCAGGAAGTAATTGAAAATAGGACCAGAAATAATGATCGTTGGAATCGAGACGATAATTCCCAACAATAGCACATGCCCCAAAGGTGCATTTAAAGCCAAGGCTACAGCTGTCGGTGCTGGATGAGGCGGCAAAAAACCATGGGCAACGTTCAAAGTTGCGGCCATCGGAATGCCAAGATACATCAAGGGCAGATCGACTTCTCTGGCAATTACAAAGATGATCGGCAGCAAAACAACCAGACCAACTTCAAAGAATAAAGCCAGTCCAATAATAAACGAAGTTAGAATCACGGCGATCTGAATCCGTTTTTTCCCAAAGGTCTGAATCAGCTTATTCGCGATACGAAAACCACCGCCAGCATCAGAAATCAGTTTTCCTAGCATCGATCCAAAACCGAAAATAATTGCGAGATGGCCAAGCTGACCGCCGATCCCGGTCTCGATGCTTGTTGAAATATTACCCACCGGTACACCCAGCAGCAACCCGACAATAAAGGCCGTGATGACTAAAGACACAAAAGTATTTAATTTTAATTTCGTAATTAAAAATACGAGTAGGATGACACCCAACAACACGATCAATAGTGGCATATTTTTTCTCTTTTCTCTGTTTTTAACAAGACTCAACGCAGCAGATAACCGCCATCGACTGGTATCGTGGCACCGGTGACATAATTAGAAGCAGCACTAGCTAGGTAAACAACAGTCCCCATTAATTCCGATGGGTCTGCCCAATGGCCAGCTGGAATATGTTCAAGAATTTCTTTATTACGCACTTTATCTTCTTGCAAAGGCTTGGTCATTTCTGTATCGATATAGCCTGGCGCGATCGAATTAACTTGAATGCCTTCTGGTGCAAGGGCATCAGCATAGGCTTTGGTCAGACCAATAACGCCATGTTTGCTTGCCGTGTAAGGAAAAATAAATTTACCGGCACGAAACGACTGCATTGAACCAATGTTGATGATCTTGCCAGAATGCTGTTTCACCATGACTTTGGCTACTTCATGAGAAAGAAAATATAGCGCATTCAGATTAATATCGATCACCTTTAACCAGTCGCTGTCCTCATAATCCAAGAGCTTATTGCGAATCTGAATACCAGCGTTATTGACTAAGATATCCAACTTGCCATACTCTGCAACACACGCAGCAACAATTTCAGCCGCAGCCCCTGTAGCCGTGATGTCCTGTTGCAAAAAAGCGATCTTGCGATTTTGGCTAGTAACAAATTCCTCAATTTCTTCCCAACCCTTTTTCGATTGGCTAACAATGAAAATATCAGCACCAAAAGTTGCTAAAGCCCTTGTGTAATTAGCTCCTAGGCCTGATGCACCGCCTGTGATCAAAGCAACTTTGCCGTCTAGATTAAAAACATTTTTCGAAATCAAACCCATGTCTCCCCTTATTTCAAAACTATTCAATACTTTGATTACAATATGATTTTTTTGGTGTATCGATAAACCAACTTGTAAACGCTTTCATCTTAGTCTTGACTACCAAGTTTGTCAACAAAAAAATTCCAAATCAATTAAATCGCAAATGCTTAGTTTTTATTTAAAATAAAGAGCATGACATTTTGGCATGCATCCGGTTATCAGTAAATTATTTGATTTATTTAGTAAAATAAAATACAATAGTTTTTGAGTAAAGCGCTTACTTTATTGATTTAAATCGATAAACCGTGCCAAAAAATTAACTAAATTGTCAGAGGAGAAGTGAATGTCAGTCAACATTAGTGAAGATGGAAAATTTTTCCATTTACAGACAAAACACAGTAGTTATATTTTTCATGTCATGGAAAATGGCGAATTGGGACAGCTCTATTTTGGAAAAAGAATTCATAGTCAAAATAGTTATGGCAATCTCGCCAAAAAAGAACGTCGCGAGGCCATGGTGTCTTGGACAACAACGGCTGATGATTTTCAACCGGATAACCTCAAACAAGAGTATGCCAGTTTTGGCAAGGGTGATTTTCGCGACCCAGCTTATCAAGTAACAGCGGAAAACGGCAGCCGCATCAGTGAATTGCATTACGAAAGTTATCAGCTTGAAAAAGGCAAAAATCGTTTATCGGATCTACCTTCAGCTTTTGGAAAAGCTAGCGATGGTGTGGAAACATTAGAAATATTTTTACGAGATTCCCTGCTTGATTTGAAAGTCATTTTAAAATATAGTGTTTTTCCCAACGAAGATGTGATAACAAAAAGCGTTGAATTCATCAATCTTGGTCAGCAGCACCTGACTTTAAATCGTGCTCTCAGCAGTCAATTAGACCTGCCGGATGACCAGTATGATTTGATTAGTTTTTCTGGTTCTTGGGCTCGTGAAAGGCATGAAGTCGTTGATCGGCTCAAATCAGGCGTGCAAAGCATCAGCAGTTTGCGTACTGCTTCTAGCCACCAGCATAATCCTTTTGTCATGTTGGCTCGGCCAGACGCAACTGAAGATCAAGGCGACGTTTTCGGTTTTAATTTAATCTATTCAGGTAATTTTCTAGACCAAGTTGAGGTCAGCTCTTACAGTTCGACGCGCGTTTTGCAAGGCATTAACCCAGAAGAATTTGCATGGGAAGTCAAGCCGGATGGCCATTTCCAAACACCGGAAGCCGTCTTAAGCTTCTCTGGACAAGGGAAAAATCAGCTGAGTCAGCAAATGGGCGATTTTTATGAAAAACATTTGGTAAACCCTCGCTTTGCTAACCAGCAGCGACCTGTTTTGGTCAACAACTGGGAAGCGACTTATTTTGATTTTGATGAAAACAAATTAATAGCCATTGCCAAAAAAGCGGCGGAATTAGGAATTGAATTATTTGTCTTAGATGACGGCTGGTTCGGACACCGTGATGATGATACAAGTTCCTTAGGAGACTGGTTCGTTGATCAAAATAAGCTGCCGCAAGGGCTCGCGCATTTATCCAATCAAGTTCACCAATTGGGATTAAAATTCGGCCTTTGGTTTGAACCGGAAATGATTTCCATTGACAGCAAACTTTATGAGCAGCATCCTGAATGGATGATCGCAGCTCCAGGAAGAACACCAACACCAGGCAGAAATCAATTCGTTTTGGACTTTACACGCGATGAAGTCATAGATTATATTTTTGATATGATGTCCGCCCGAATTGAAGAATCAAAACTTGACTACATTAAGTGGGATATGAATCGTTATATTACAGATATGTTTAGCAGCAATCTGTCAAGATCCAACCAGCTGGAAATGTCTCACCGCTATATATTAGGCGTCTATAAACTTTATCAGCGCTTGATCGATCGTTTTCCAGAGGTCCTTTTTGAGTCATGCGCCTCAGGCGGCGGACGTTTTGACTTAGGCTTGATGTACTACGCACCGCAAGCGTGGACCAGTGACGATACAGATGCCGTTGAAAGAATTCTGATTCAATACGGTACTTCTTACGGCTATCCCCTTTCGATGATGGGTGCACATGTTTCTGATGTGCCTAATTATCAAACGGGTCGAGTAACTTCATTTGCTAGCAGAGGACAGGTTGCTTACTTCGGCGACTTGGGTTACGAGCTGGATATCACGAAACTCTCCGAAAAGGACCAATCAGAGATCCAAAAACAAGTTGCCTTTTACAAAAAATATCGTCAAATTTTCCAGTTTGGCAACTTCTATCGACTCCAGAGTCCTTTCGCTGGTGATCATAATGTCGCTAGCTGGATGGTCGTGAATCAAGACAAAACAATCGCAATTGCAGCTAGATATCAAATTCTCAATCGTCCTAATCCTAGTTATCTTAGAATTTATTTCAAGGGTCTAGATGCTGCAAAAGCTTATCGCGTCAATAACAGTGAAGAAATTTTTTATGGCGACGAACTTATGAACGCTGGTTTCTTCGTTGATCAAATTCTGAATATCAATCAGCCGATCCAAGGTTCGGCTGACTTTAGTTCTCAACTCTTCGTCATCACGGAATCCTAAAAAGTGTCTGATCTAGCATCCTAACCTAATGCCGCTATCGGAATTAGGTTTTTTTATTCATCATTTTCGATCAAATCAGTTGTACTTGCTAGTCTTTAAAAGGCCAGCTGGAGGGCTTGCTAAAAATATTAGAAAAATTGTAAACTGAACAAAGATATAAGCAACCATGACTGTCACGATTAAAGAAATTGCAAAAATGGCTGGCGTCTCCGCCAGCACTGTTTCGAGGATCTTAAATCAAGACCCTCTTTTGTCCGTCAAAAAAGAGACCAGAGAACAGGTTCGAGAAATAGCATTAAAGCTTAATTATCGCTCGACTCATAAAGAAAAAAGAAGAAGTTACAAGCCTGTTGCTATTATCACGAGCATGTCAGAGAAGCGGGAAAATGAGGATCCTTATTGGCGCAATATCCATCACGGCATCCGATTAGCTTCGAACAAATATGGTCTTTCAATCGCTAAAGTAATACGGCTGGGTACTGACAATATTAGAAAAAATGATGTTTCTCAATACTCCTCTTTAATTCTGACGGGCGACTTGTCCGCAGCAGCTATCCAAGATATTTATCGAATGAATCACAATATTGTACTCGTCGATGCGAGACTTCACTTTAACAATATCGATTCAGTAGAACCGGATTTTGTTTTTACAACGGAAAAACTATTAAACGAACTTGCATCACTGGGTCGAAAACGGATTGCTTTTCTTGGCGGTATAAACGAGAGAATGAATTTTAATGGCAGTAGCCATCATGCTTGGGAAGATGAACGGACACGCGTTTATCGTAAATGGATGGAAGAGCATAACTATGTCGAGATCATTTCAAATGGTGGTTGGGGATCTGAATCTGGTTATGAAAACATTAAGCAGTTGTTAAGCAACCACGGTCCGATAGATGCGTTGATCACTGCTTCTGATGCCATTGCTATTGGTGCGATTAAATATCTTCAGGAGCAAAATATTAAAATTGGTCAGGATATATTAGTGGCTTCGTTTGATAATCTTGATTTCGTTTCCTATCTAAATCCGCCTCTGACAAGTGTGGATCTGTCTCCAGATGCGATTGGATCAACCGCGCTTCAACAAGCTTTGGAACTAACTCAAGGACAAAGGCATTGGCATAAATGGACCATTATTCCGGGTGAAATCGCTTATCGTGCTTCCTTTGATCCTAAAAAATTAAAGTCATCACTTCAACTGTAATCACCGGTAATATTAAGTAATACAAAAACTTCCAAAACTGCTTAAAATCAGTCCTTTTTCGAATCTAAAAAAATTTCAAATCATTAACGGCACATTTCTTTATCAGAACTATAAAATATTTCTCGAAAGAGTATGCAGGAATGTTTTTATTTGAAACACGATAATTACTATGCATATATAGTAAGCCTATTTTTTAGCTTTTTTCGTAGTAGAAATATTTTGCCTTTGGAGAAGAAATAAAAGGGTTATCACATAATAAAAAAGCGCTCAACCATACGGTTAAAGCGCCTTGTCAACATATTATCATGGAGATTGAGGGATTCGAACCCTCGCGTCGGGATAAACCGGCCTACACCCTTAGCAAGGGCGCCTCTTCAGCCTCTTGAGTAAATCTCCAGTTGATTAAATGACTTGATTAAATTATAAATAAGTCTTATCTAAACAAAAATCGGCAAGCAAACATCATATAAAATGCCTGCTTGCCGATGGACCATCCAGGACTCGGACCTGGGACCTCTGCGTTATCAACACAGCGCTCTAACCAACTGAGCTAATAGTCCAAAGCGAATGACGGGAATCGGACCCGCATAGCCAGCTTGGAAGGCTGGAGCTCTACCACTGAGCTACATTCGCAGTGGGAGAAAAATCTCCAATGGCGCGGGGCGGAATCGAACCGTCGACACAAGGAGCTTCAATCCTTTGCTCTACCAACTGAGCTACCGAGCCAATCCTAACTGCATCGATATTCCTACCGACCGGTCCCAGCGGGGTTCGAACCCGCGATCTCCTCCGTGACAGGGAGGCGTCCTAGACCAGCTAGACCATGGAACCTCTTGAATATTCGCTATGTAATAGCCAAACATTCAGGGTCGGTCACAAAGTGACCTATTGCGGGGGCTGGATTTGAACCAACGACCTTCAGGTTATGGGCCTGACGAGCTACCAGACTGCTCTACCCCGCGATAATATTAAATTTGCCTTTCGGCAATGGAGAATAGAGGATTTGAACCTCTGCGCCGGTTTCCCGACCTGACGGTTTTCAAGACCGTTCCCTTCAGCCAGACTTGGGTAATTCTCCAGATAACTTCCATCGGCCAAAATGGACCCTGCTGGACTCGAACCAGCGACCGAACGGTTATGAGCCGCTTGCTCTAACCAACTGAGCTAAAGGTCCTCATTCGAGCCAATCGCGGCGGGGGGTATCGAACCCTCGACCTCCCGGGTATGAACCGGACGCTCTAGCCAGCTGAGCTACACCGCGATCAATTGAGCATACGCCCAATCGGGACAACTGGATTCGAACCAGCGACCCCCTGGTCCCAAACCAGGTGCTCTACCAAACTGAGCTATGTCCCGAGTCAATCTGCTCAGTACACAAATAATTACTTAATTGTACTCAGACGGTCAATTACTTGACCCATGCACCATGTAGGAGTCGAACCTACAACCTCCTGATTCGTAGTCAGACGCTCTATCCAATTGCGCTAATGGTGCATATTGCTGCTAACCAACCATGTTAAAAACGTGGATTAGTTGACTGTTTGCAAACTCACAAACATGCCGGCGCCCGGGATCGAACCGGGACGGTATCACTACCGCAGGATTTTAAGTCCTGTGCGTCTGCCTATTCCGCCACGCCGGCAACTAACTGCCACGATACGTGGCAAAGCGAACGGCGGGACTCGAACCCGTGACCCCCACCATGGCAAGGTGATGTTCTACCGCTGAACTACGTTCGCATATTATTGAGGAAACCCTCTGCCGACTAGAGGGTTCGAACCTCCGACCCCCGCTTTACAAGAGCGGTGCTCTGCCAACTGAGCTAAGTCGGCGATACTAAGACCCTTTGGAAATGATTTCTCATTTCCAATGGACGCTACAGGGATCGAACCTGTGACCTCCTGCTTGTAAGGCAGATGCTCTCCCAGCTGAGCTAAGCGTCCAAATTGGAATTTGGAATGTCGTTTGAATAACACGCGACTAAAATATAATACATAATATTTCGACGAACGTCAACAACTTTCAGGCAAAAAATTCGTTTTTTTATTTTTTAACTTGTCGAATCCGCTTTAAAGCTTCGGTTTTGCTGGCTTCAATCGTCTCTGCAATTGGCTTAAAACCGGCCTTTACACGCGTTGCTGTCCAAAAATGCTTATAAATATTACGATTTTCACCTGGTTGTGGATTAGCATGTATTTTCGAGATTGACAACTGGCGAAAACTTAAACTAATTTTTTTGCTGTAGTCATCGATATCTAATACAATTGCATCAACGTCTTGTCCAACGCGAAAATCATCAGTCAAATTATTAATTCGGCCAGCCTTGCATTCAGAAATATGAACGAGTCCTTGCGTTTTGGCATCAAGCTGCACAAAAACGCCATAATCTTGAATTCCGGAAATGATTCCGTTAACATGCTGACCAATTTTATAATCCATGTTCTCCATTATAATGTTTTCAAAAATCCGCGCGCGGGCACTGATATACTTAAATGGTATGCAATTTTTGATTGATTTTATCCTTCACATAGATGTCCACTTGGCCAACCTCGTCAACTCATTCGGCTTATGGAGCTATGCCTTAATGTTTCTTATCATTTTGATCGAGACTGGCGTGGTCGTTCTGCCATTTTTACCAGGTGATTCTTTGTTATTCGCTGCTGGTGCTTTATCAGCCAATGCCAACAATATTTTAGATGCCTGGATCTTATGGATTGGTTTTTTTATTGTTTCCCTAATTGGCGATTCTTTGAATTATTTTATCGGTCGCACGATCGGGCAAAAATTATTAAACACGAAAATCGGCCATTTTATCAAGCCTGAGCAGATTAAAGAGACTGAGAAGTTCTATGAGAAGCATGGTGCAATAGCGATCATACTAGCCCGATATATGCCGATTATTCGCACATTAGCGCCTTTCGTCGCTGCAACATCGAATTTCCCCTATTTACGTTTTTTTAAATACTCATTGATCGGTACATTTTCTTGGGCATCAATTGCCGTCTGGGCTGGTTACTTTTTTGGCAACATCCCCTTTGTCCGTAAACACTTCACGATGATTATTTTGGCTATCATCATTGTGACAATTCTACCGGCCGTAATTGGTTTCATCAAAACACGCACAAAAAAAACGAAGAATTAGTCTCCGCTTTCATCTTTATTCACTGGATCGATCCGAACGTTGCCGGCATTGATCTCTTCTAGCGCACGTCCAATCGGTTTAACGGACTTGTAAGAATCCAAGGTTGGTCCAACCAAAGTCTCTAATCTGGCAGCGATTTCCTGCATACTCTTCTTATCACGATCAGTTGGTTTTTCTTGACGCTTTAATTTTAATAATTCCTCTTTTAAACGAGGCAACTCTTCTAATTCTGTAGCACGCTTAGATGCCAAAGAAATTAGTTTATAACGAGAATCGACTTTGTTTAACAGTTCGTCGACTGACGGATACATTAGGCTCATCTTAACCCTCCAAAATTCTTATATAGCTATTAGCCAGACGCTTAGCCTTCAATCTTTCGGCCTCAATGATGGTCTGAACCTTTTTTACTGCCTTATCCACTTTATCATTTACGACGGCATAATCATAGTTAGTCATCATTAAAATCTCTTGACGGGCTGTTTTTAGGCGCTGATTGATCACTTCATCAGACTCGGTCCCACGCAGTTCCAAACGATTACGAAGCTGCATCAGATCCGGCGGCAGCAAAAAGATTAAGATCGCATCAGGTACTTTCGAACGGACCTGCATAGCACCATTAACTTCGATTTCCATAAAGACATCATTGCCCTGTTGACGCTGCTGTTCGATCCAAGTATTCGGCGTGCCATAATACTGGTCAACATATTGTGCGTATTCCAACATTTTGCCATCGTTAATCATTTTCTCAAATTCAGCTTTGCTCACAAAAAAATAATCCCTGCCGTTGACTTCATTGCGGCGCGGGCTGCGAGTCGTGGCCGAGATTGAATATAGCAGTTCATGCGGATTCTTTCTAAATAACGCTTTTCTAACCGTCCCTTTTCCAACACCGGATGGGCCGGAAAGCAAAAATAACATTCCTCGTTCATTCATGCCAACTAGTTTAACACTGTCAAACCTTTGAAATTTACCAATTCTTAAACAACATTTTTGAAGGAATTCTATCACTTATTGTATATTACAAATTTCAATATGTGGTATTTTGTTCGGTAAACAGTTTGCTATTTAGAACAAGCGTTCGTATATTTAATGGTGTTGAGGGAATAAAAATGCAAAACGCAATCTTGAACAATCAAATAACAAGTGTTAAGTCATTGAAAAATCTCTTAAGCGGTATTAAGGCAATTATGCCGATAGATAAAAAAGACCAGCTTGATGCCGAGACGATTATTGACCGTTTGAATTTGGCTTTGAGCTTTGATAAAACGGTTAAATTACAAATCAACGCAGAACTTAATTCTGATCGAGTTGTTAATTATACAGGCAAAATGCTTCAGACAAGTAATGGCAATCTTTTGATTCAATCTTCGCATAAGGATTTATCTAGAATAATCCCTAGCGAAATTCGCTTTCTAGAACTCATTTAAAAAAATAAACCAATTTGGCCCGTACCCTAAAGTTAGTGGAAAGTTTTACGATACGGATTGATGTTGTAGGTTTATTTTTTTTGTGCTAATAATTCTCTAGCATTAGCCTTAGCTTGTTCTGTAATTTTATCGCCTGATAGCATATTAGCAATCGACAAAATCCGACCTGGTAAATCAAGCTGCCGAATATCTGTCCTAGTACGCCCTTTGATAACCGTTTTTTCAATCTGCAGTTGGTGATCAGCAATTGAAGCAACTTGTGGCAGATGTGAAATAGAAATCACTTGACGATCGCTTGTGATTGCTTTCATTTTTCTGGCAACAGCTGCAGCTGCCCGACCTGAGACACCAGTATCGACTTCATCAAAAACAATTGTCGGCACAGACATTACCGTTGAAAAGACATTCGTCAAAGCCAATAGAATACGTGAAATTTCACCACCAGAAGCAATCTGATTCAAAGGCAGACTAGCTTCCCCGGGATTAGTTTGAATCCAAAAATCGACTTCATCAAAACCTTTTTCAGCTAGTTTTTTTGTCTGGGTAACATGAATTTTAAAAATAGCCTCACCCAAAAGCAGATCGTTAAGATTACCATGAATTTGTTTTTCCAACAAAAGGGCGGTTTTCATACGAATTTTATGTAACTTGCTGGCGAGTTCAATTAATTCTTTACGCAAAAGCTCAAACTGAGCACGTTCATCATGACGGTGATTATCATAGTCACTAAGCTTTTTCATTTCATCTGCAATTGAGTTGAAATAACTGATCAGTTGGTCGCTATTACGATGATATTTTCTTTCTGCGGATTTTAATTCGCTAATACGATCCGTGACTCTTTGGGCTTCCTGCTCATCAAAACTCAGTTCAGACAACTTGGCTTTCAGGTCACGTGCCGTTTCCTGCAAATTCAAATAACTAGACTCAACTGTCTCAGAAGCTTCTTGATAGCTTGAATCAATTTCCTTAAGTGCCTTCAAATTATCAGCTGCTTGATCTAGTAATGACAAAACAGTCGCGTTTTGGGCATCGTCCAAATTGCCAGTCACTTGTTTAAGCAATTGATAGATTTTTTCAAAATTTCTAATTCTTTTATCTTCTTCGAGCAGGTCATCCATTTCATGCGGCTGCAATTTTAAATCAGATAGTTCCTTATATTCAAACTGCAGAAAATCGAGGCGGGATTGCCGATCTTTAGTATCCTTTTCCTGTTTGATCAAATCAGATCTAAGACGAGCATATTCAGTAAATTTCAATTGATAATCAGCTAGCTTGAGCGCTAAATCATTACCGCTAAATCTATCAACTAACTCGCCCTGCAATTGATTATCGAGTAGTTCTTGATTGTCAAATTGTGCGGAAATTTTAACCAATTGGCGACCGATTTCCGACAATTGTTTGACCGTCAAGATAACACCGTTAACTGAGATCAAATTACGGCCAGTCAGATTAATCTCACGGCGGATAACCAGCTGATCATCTTGTTGCAGACCAAAAACTGTCAAATCGGTTTTGGGATAATCAAAAACACCTTGAATCACGGCTTTTCGTTCACCCTTTCGGATCATTGAATTATATGAGCGCTCCCCGATCAATAAGCTGAGTGCATCTATAATAATCGATTTTCCGGCGCCGGTTTCACCAGTCATAACTGTCAGACCGCTATCAAAATTAATTTGAGCATCATCAATGATCGCAAAATCTTTAATTGATAAATTATTCAACATCCTATTAAGAATTGTACGAAATTTTGAGTCCTTTAAAAAAATTACTTAGCATAATTCTTGAAAATAAAATCCTGAATTGATTTAGGAAACAAAACTTGACTACTATTGTGATCGCCTTTCTTTAAATAAATAAGGAATTCATGATTACCATCGCCGCCTTGGATAGGTGAATTAGTGAAACCAGCAACCGTAAATCCGAGCTGGCGACTCAACTGAATAATTTTTTCATAGGCTTTTAAAACTGGCAACGTTTTTCGCACGATACCTTTTTTGCCAACATTTTCTCGACCAACTTCAAATTGAGGTTTAAATAAAGCAATTACCTCACCATCTGCCGATAAAATCGGATATAAAGATGGCAAAATCAGCGTTAAAGAGATAAAAGAAACATCAATCACAGCTCTAGTTGGCTGCGGATCAGCAAAGTCAGACTTCTTGGCATAGCGAAAATTATAGCCTTCGATATTTTTAACACGTCGATCAGCCTTGAGACGGTCAATTAACTGGTCATGACCAACATCGACCGCATAAACAAAAGCTGCTCCCGAACGCAAAGACAGATCCGTAAAACCACCAGTAGAAGCGCCAATATCGATGACAGTCTGTTTCTCCAAAACAAAATCAAAATAATCAATTCCTTTTTGCAATTTAAAAGCACCACGCGATGCAAAATTGCTGGTTTGCGCCGTCAAATGAAAAGCAGTCTCTCTGGTAACTGAAAAACTGACTTTTTGAAAAATTTTGCCTGCCTCATCAGCGACGGTGCCATCCTTAATGGCTTTTTGAGCTTGTGTACGACTGGCAAATAGATTTTTTTCGACCACATACTGATCTAAACGAATTGGAAAAACCGTCATACTTGATCCAGCAAATCAAGCAATAGCGAACTTTGGAAATCAGGAACTTGTTTTAAAGCATCGGCAGCCAATTTTAGGTGCTCATTCAAATTCTCCTGGCTCTTTTTTGTGCCAACTAAACTTGGAAAACTTTTTTTATGTTCTTTTTCATCTTGAGTAATATCGGTCAGATCATCTTTTATCTGAAAAGCGATCCCCAAATTAGCGCCATAGACATTCAGCGCACGGATTTTTTCATTTGAAAGACCCGCTAAAACGCCACCAGCCGTTGCTGCATAAGTCATTAAAGCTCCTGTTTTCATTAAATGAACAAATTCCAAATCCTCAACTGATTCAACCTTTTCTTGGGAAAACAGATCATACTGCTGACCACGAATCATATTATCTGGACCAGCAGCCAAGGCAAGACTGTAAATCAGTTTTAAACGAACAGCTTCAGGCAACTGTAAATCAGACAGTTTTTTAAAAGCTTCAGTCAAAAGACCATCCCCAGCTAAAACAGCATTGCCAACGCCAAATTCCTTCCAAGTGCTGGCTTGGCCACGACGTTTCTCATCATTATCCATTTCCGGCAAGTCGTCATGAACCAAAGAATAAGCATGCACAAATTCAACTGCCGTTGCCGCATCGATAATACTGCTGTCGATCACTTTGCCAGAACTAGCAAAGCTTGCTAATGTCAATAAAGGACGCAGACGTTTTCCAGCAGAGTTCAGTGAATAAACCATAATTTTGAAAATATCATCATCACGATCAGCGAAATATTCAGCTAAATTATGATTAATTTGCGGCAAGTAACGCTGAGAAAATTCTTTAAATTTCATCTTGATCTGCCTTTCTTTGCGAGTCAAGATTTAATTGGCTTAGGTTGCTATCAATCGTTTTCTGCGCATCATCAAGATATTTTTTTAAGGCTGACGAAATTTTCACACCATTTTCAAAATTATTTAATGCTTGGTCAATTGGCAAATCGCCATTTTCTAAATTTGCAACGATTTGTTTCAACTCTTTCATATTTTTTTCAAAATCAAATTTTTCCGACATCGTGCAGCTCCTTGATTTCCGCCAAGGCCGAGCCTTGCGCAAAAGTTATTTTAACTTGATCGTTGGGTTTTAGTTCGGCAGCATTCTTGATCAATTTATGATCCTTGTAGGTCAAGGAAAAACCACGATCCAGTACTTTCAGCGGACTTAATGCATCTAATTTGCCGGTCAAATTGATAAATTGCTGACCTGTTTTTTGAAAACGGCTAGTAAATAAATTGACTAACTGTAAATTTAGATTCTGTAATTTCTGATCATGATTCACAAAGACTTGGTTAAAGGACTTTAGCGCTGGCGAATTCGCTAGATATTCAAACTGATCAAGATTTTTTTTCAATGACCGTTGAATATCATCTGAAAAACGGTAGATCATTTGATCCAAAATATGATAATAATCTGAAATTGCTGGTGTTACTTTGTTACCGGCAGCAGTCGGTGTCTCTACACGATAATCGGCTGCCAGATCGGTCAATGTCGTATCCGTCTCGTGGCCGATAGAACTGATCACAGGTTTTGATAAACTAGCTACTAAACGGACCAGTTTTTCATCGTTAAAAGGCCATAAATCTAGCATCGAACCACCACCACGCGCAATAATAATCGCGTCAGCATCAGATTGATCAGCCTTCATCATCGCCGCCATCAGGTCATCAACTGCCTTGTCCCCTTGCACAATCGACTGAAACAGTTCAATTTGAAGCTTCGGGTTGCGATGGCCGATAGTTGAACGAATGTCATGAATAACCGCACCAGTTTTTGAAGTGATCACAGCCACTTTTTTTGGAAAATAATTTAAAGGCTTAACCGGCTTGCTAAAGAGACCTTCTTTGGTCAGCTTATTTTTGATTTCAGCCAGTTTGAGGTAAAGCTCTCCTAAACCAGCTGGCTGCATCGAAAAAACAAAGATAGACGCGTAAGCACGTTTTTCATAGAGGCGGACGCTGGCCGTTAAATTAACCTTGTCACCAGACTTAAAATCAAAGGAAAACCCCCGCAACACACTGGGTGACACATAAGCACGAATAGAAGCATCATCATCATCACGCAGATCAAAATAAGCAGATCCGTTAGAAAGCTTATAACCAAAAACTTCGCCTGTAATCGAAATTTGCTTAAGATAAGGATCACGAGAAAACTTAGCTGACAAATAGCGGTTTAGTGCGCCAACTGTTAAAAATTCCACTGCCTGATCAGTCATCATTACGAAACGAAATGTGCCAAAATGCCGTTGACAAACTTGCCATCACTTTCATCACCAAAATTTTTAGCGAGTTCGGTTGCTTGATCTAATGCCACTTTTTTTGGAATATCGATCCGATTTTTCAATTCAAAAATCCCAATCTGTAAAGCCACATTAGCTGTTTTGGAAATACGATCAATCGGCCAATCAGCTTTCAAAAAAGGCAGATACTGTGCTTCCAAATCTTTATGTATAGCTAAAACGCCTGCGACTAGCTGATTAAAATAGTCATCAATTGCGTTCTGCTCAAACAAAGTCTTTTTTAATAAGGCTTGGTCTTGTTCCGAATCAACTTCTAAAGCAAATAATGCTTGAAAACTCAATTCTCTAACTTGTTGACGGGTTAAATTCAAAATTTTAATTATCTTTTACTGAAGTTTTTTTCGCAATCGTTTTTTTAACAGTTGTACGTGCTGTCGGCTTTTTTACAACTGTTGTTTTCTTAGTTGCTGTTGGTGTTTTAACTGTTTCTACTTTGTTTTCAAACAAATTATTCGGATCAATTTCAGGTTTAGCACTTTTATCATGTATCAAGCTGGAAACGACAACGTCAACATCAGCAACTAACAAATCAGTTGCAGCTGAGATAGCTGTTTT
The DNA here is from genome assembly GCF_004102045.2 of Oenococcus sicerae. Lineage (GTDB taxonomy): Bacteria > Bacillota > Bacilli > Lactobacillales > Lactobacillaceae > Oenococcus > Oenococcus sicerae. The sequence continues at coordinate 83,703 of NZ_CP029684.2, forward strand.
AACAGCATTCTGAATAGCTAAAGCTGTTTTCGGGATATTAACACCATAAGCAAATATCGCATAAACAGTAAAGCTTAGATTGCCATCTTCATCCTGTTTCACAACAACACCTTTAGTCTGTTTGAATTTTTTTGTAAAGAAAAATCCAGAAAAACGTTCCTGGGCTTGTGCTTGCAGGCCAATAACACCATCAATCTCTTTGGCAGCAATTGAGGCAATCGTCTCTAAAGTTGATGAAGAAATTTTAGTTTCACCATCTAATTTACTACCGCCTAAAATGAAATACTTTGACCCTTGAGCTTTGTCCATCAGGCACGCTCCTTGTAAGACCCGCCATCAGCTGTATTCACAACCAGCTTATCATCAACATTAATGAAATCAGGAACTGTAATAACCAAACCTGTTTCCATTGTAGCTGGCTTACCACCACCATTGACCGTGGCGCCCTTAATTGAAGGCTGCGTCTCGGTCACCTTCAGTTCGACTGTGACTGGCAATTCAACGTCCAAAATTTCATCTTTATATGAAGTCACTTTAACTAGCATGTTTTCCAGCAAGAACTTTAATGAATCAGTGATCTTGTCGCCAGGAATATCAACTTGATCATAGGTCTCGGTATCCATGAAAACATAGCTGTCACCGCTCGCATATAAGAATTGCATTGGACGAGTCGTGATATCAGCAATTTCCATTCTCTCACCAGCACGGAAAGTTACTTCATTGACAGCGCCGCTACGCAGATTCTTCAACTTAGATCGAACAAAAGCACCACCTTTTCCGGGCTTAACATGCTGGAAGGACAAAATGCGCCAAATCGCGCTGTTATATTCAATGGTCAAACCGTTTTTAAAATCTGATGTATCAATCGCCATGTTTTTCTCACTTTCTACTTAACTGTCATATTTTATCATTGCTTAGACAAAATTTTCAGGATTTTGGAATTCGGATGGAAATTTAAAGCTAGCGAAATATTTAAAAATATCCGCAATGGATCGGCCACGATAAACATACTTCATGTCGGTTGCCGGTACAAAGGCTTTCTCAACCGCTTCTTCCAGCCAATCCCACAGAGTATCGTAAAAACCATCAATGTCAAAAAGAGCTAAGGGCTTTTCGTGCAAATCAATTTTGGCCCAACTAATCGTCTGAGAAATTTCTTCTAGTGTACCAAAGCCGCCTGGCAGTGCAATAAAAGCATCCGACTCATCAATCAAAAGCTGTTTTCTCGTATTCATATCTGGAACTTGAACTAGTTCTGTGACCTGATTTGCCTTGATTGAAGCTTCGGCTAAGTTGGTCGGCGTGATTCCTAGGACCTCACCACCATTAGTCATCACAGTTGAGGCAACGATCCCCATTAGGCCATCTTTGCCGCCACCATAGACCAAACGATAGTGATGGGCCGCTAAATATTGCCCAAGTTCCGCGGCTTTTTTGGAAAAAATTGTCTCATTTCCGAATTCAGCACCCATAAAAACACTGACCGACCTAATTCGTTCATTCTTTTCCATATGCCAATGTTAACCCGACTTGCTAATTTTTGCTATACTAGTCTCTAGCTACTAGTTCACTTGTGGACTATTCGTGGACAAAATATTTTTGATAAAAAGGAATTTGTATAAATATGTCAGAAAATGATCAAAGCGTAAATACCTTTACGCACGAAGTTAAACTTGAAAATAACGAAGTTGGTATCATGGCACTCGGCGGTCTTGGTGAAATTGGAAAGAATACCTATGCCGTGCAGTATCAAGATGAAATCGTTGTCATTGATGCTGGAATTAAATTTCCGGAAGATGACTTGTTAGGTGTCGATTACGTCATACCGGACTATACCTATTTGGTACAGAATATTGAAAAAGTGAAAGCACTCGTTATTACTCATGGACATGAAGATCATATCGGTGCGATTTCTTATTTTTTGCGTGCAGTCAATGTTCCTGTCTATGCACCACCATTTGCATTGGCCTTAATTAAAGGCAAACTCGAAGAACATAACATGCTGAAAAAGACTGAACTGCATGAGTTCAAGCCAGATGATTTCTTCGATTTTGGCAAAATGCAGGTTGAGTTCTTCCAAACAACTCACTCGATTCCCGATACAGTCGGTGTTGCAGTTCATACGCCTGTTGGTACAGTCGTTGAAACTGGCGATTTTAAATTCGATCTGACCCCAGTAACGCAACAATATCCTGACCTGCAGAAAATGGCTAAAATTGGCCGTGATGGCGTTCTCCTGCTTATGTCGGATTCAACTAATGCTGAACGGCCAGAATTTACGAAATCTGAAGCCTGGGTTCAAAAATCTGTTGAAAGAATTTTCGGCCGCATAACAAAAGGACGTATTATTTTTGCCACTTTCGCTTCCAATTTGAGCCGTGTCAAAATGGCTATGGATGCTGCCATCAAACACGGTAGAAAAATTGCCGTGTTTGGACGGTCAATGGAAACAGCCGTGGCCAATGGTCGTGAACTTGGTTACTTAAACATTCCCGATGAGTATCTACTGGAACCTAGCGACTTAAAAAACACACCAGCCGATGAGACCTTGATTCTTTCAACTGGATCTCAGGGCGAGCCCATGGCTGCTTTAGCAAGGATTGCAAATGGTACACATAAACAGATTAAATTGCAGCCGAATGATACAGTTGTCTTTTCTTCTAATCCGATTCCCGGCAACACAGCTTCAGTTAACAAAGTCATTAATGAACTAGAAGAAGGTGGTGCCAACGTTATTTATGGCCCTCTGAATAATATTCACACTTCCGGTCATGGTGGCCAAGAAGAACAAAAAATCATGCTGGAGTTAATGAAGCCCAAGTTCTTTATGCCGATTCATGGTGAATATCGCATGTTAAAAATTCACAGTGGACTAGCTCAATCAACCGGTGTTCCTAGCGACCATATTTTCATCATGGAAAATGGGGATGTTTTGGCCTTGGATGGCGAACACGCTCATCCAGCTGGCCACTTCACCGCTGAGGCTATTTATGTTGATGGCGGCGGCATCGGTGATATCGGAAGTGCTGTCCTTCATGAACGGCAGAAGCTTTCACAGGACGGCTTGGTCATCGTTACAGCTACAATTAACATGCAGACTAAAGAGATTCTTTCTGGTCCAGATCTGCTCAGCCGCGGATTCGTTTATATGCGTGAGTCTGGTGATCTCATTAACGATGGCCGCCGCATTGCTTTTGGCACAATCAGAAAAGCGATGATGACAGCAAATGCTGATGAAGGCTCAATCAGACAAGCGGTGATTGATGAATTAAGTCATTATCTTTACAGGAAGACTGCACGTAAGCCAATCGTGATTCCTGTATTAATTCAAGTTAAATGATTAAAAAGCCGACTCTATACTGAGTCGGCTTTTTAATCTGTGCGAACATGAAAACGATTTGAGCGATTAGCGATTCTGAGAATTAAATTCGTTTCCGCTTTTTTATCAATTTGTTCAATCCATCTCTCATCAAGACTACTGCGATCGGATAGCGCATAAATAGCACAAATAAAGGCTAAAATTGTTTGTCGTTGCTTGGAAAATGTTTTCACCGCTAACTTAATCGCATCATTTAGGTTTTCAGTCGAAAAAAGAACCCAACAAGCATTTTCTAAGGTATGGGTAGCACTTCCATCATGTACCAATTGATCGGCCTGTAAATCAGGTAAATCAGGCATATTCATCGGTGCGAAATTAATCAGATCTGGTTGGAAAATAGATCGTCGAGAATAATACTCGTAAGTAATGGCGATAGCATTCTCAAGAGATTGATGGACAGATTCTCGAGCAATGATCTGAGAAATCAAAAAAGATACCATACCGGCAGACATCATGGCCGAAGGATAATCATTCGTTAAGGAGACGATATCGTGAATCGACCCCATCGATTTCTCATCATTAATAAAGCTCGAACCGATCCTAGCTGTTTCATAAAAAGCAATCGGCATGACTCGAATCAAAACATTTTCATCGTTTTGAGCTGGCTCAGTGGCACCGATCGAATCTAAATCGCGTGTTAATTCAAAATTAATGATTGACTGAATTTCCGTTTCAAAACGATCCGTTTGCAGCGAATTCGTCATAGAGAACTGCCCATTGCGCCACCATTCAGCAAAGTTATGCATCACATTAACTCGTGAATAGCCTAAAGAGATTGCACGGACAATGGCCAAAGTCAAACCAGTCGTTGGTGTCCACACAAAATCAAAGTCGCTATCATCAAGATCATTAGATGCTTTTAAAGCAGCGGCTGTATTGCGTTTGCTTAAATTCCCTAAAGCATCACCAATCGCAATGCCATAAAGTAATCTTCCGATTGTTGAGAGTCTTTTAGTCATTTGGTTTAGGCATTACATCATTCCAAAAAGCATTATAAATAGCTGCGGCGGCTTTTTCAACATTACCAAAACTATCAACTTTATCGCCTGGATATGCGATCGCAATGGCATATGGCGCATAAGGTGAATACATGACCATTGTATCGTTTTGCGTTTGCTGGCCATTTGTAAATGATTCAGCCGTTCCAGTCTTGGCAGCTACTCGGGGTCTTAGTGTATGTATTAAGGTCCCGCCGGTGTTGTAAGAGCTGCTGCCGTTCGCTACATTCCACATACCGGTTTTAATCACATTCCATTCATCACTCGATAATTTCACATTCCCTTGAATCGTTGGTGTTAAACTGCTCGTCACTGACGGCTGGACACCATTTTTACCAGATTTCAAAACTGACTCAACCACTTTTGGCTGGACGAGATAACCACCATTTGCAATGACACTGACGAAACGTGCCATTTGAATCACGGAATAAGTGTCGTATTGGCCGAAGGACTCATCAACAAAAGAACTAGCTAAAGAACCAGTAATGGAACCCCGGTAGCCAGGTGTTTCATTGGGCAAATCAACGCCAGTCCGCAGGCCGAGACCAAATTGGCCAAAACCATTACGCATCGTATTCCAAATGGACGAACTGACTGCTAATGACATGCCGGACACGTAAGGCGTACCATTCATTTTCAAAGCTAATTGGATCATATAAGTGTTTGAAGAATCTTCCAAGGCTTGTTCGGCCGTTAAGGCGATCTTTGTACCGGTCGGATTAAAATCAGAATGTTTCTCAGGTGTTCCAGCTAATTTGATCAATTGATCATCCTGAGTTGAATTACTTGGCGTAATAACACCGGCTTGCAAAGCCATAGCCACCATCGCCGGTTTGATCACAGAACCCATAACAATTGGATCCTGCACAGCAGCCAAATCATTTTGAGTTAGTTTTCCAGTCTGATTATTACGGTCCCAACCAGCCAAGGCATAAAGGCCACCAGTTTTAGGATTCATAACAGCAGCATAACCACCAGTGGTTAAACCTGTTTGCATATTTTCTTTCAAAATATTTGAAACATCACTTTGAAATTTAGCGTTGATCGTCAACTGCAAATTATTGCCAGACTGGCCAGACTGAGTTACTTTGCTTTTAACTATTTTGTTTTGAGAATTAGTCGTAATTTGTGTCTTTTTGTTGATACCTCTAAGAGTCTGTTCATATTGTTCTTCAATTCCAGAAATACCAACACTTTCCGTTCTCGTATATCCTTGAGCCAAATAAGTCGATAATCCACTTTCTGGCAGGCCACTAGCAGATCCGGATAAGGATCCCAAAAGTGATTTAGCACTTGATCCTTGCGGATAATCTCTCGTCCAGCCTTGGTTTACTCTGATACCAGGAAATTGACTCAACCGTTCGCCAATTCTAGATATTTCACTCGTTGTGACACCTGTGGATTTTAAAGCCGTCGTTGAAAGGCTGGTCGTTTGAATCATTTTTTCGTATATTGCAACACTGTTTTTCTCAGAGCCAGTACTTTTGAAATTTTTTTTCTGCAAATAGTGAACAGTTTTTTTATAAATTTCAGAGTTGGTCAATTTATTTTTTTGTTTGCTGGTCAGTTTTAGCGCATTGATCGTCTTGTCGTTATTTTTTTTATTGGCTAAATAATAGTCAATTTCTTGACTTTGCGTTACTGAATTAGTATCGACGGATAGATATTTAGAAAGACGACCAGCAGTATTGTAAATATCTGTGGTAGAAATTTCCGGCAAACGTTCAAAACTAATTGATGGCACTGATTTATTGCCGACCAATACTTTTCCAGTTGAATCATAAATAATGCCACGTGGTGCAGCTGTCGTCTCCACTGTTGCATCAGTCTTATTAATTAAGGCTAAATAACTATTTCCTGAAACGATCGTTAACATACCTAACTTTATAATTAGCAGCAACAGCAAAAAACCGCTGACTCCTAAAAGGATATTCAAACGCGTTGGAATAATTGAACTATTCCCTGATCGTTGTTCTTTTCTATTAAAATTTTTTAATTCTGGTTTTCTGTTCACTTTTAAAAGTCCAAATAAGTCGCAGTTTTATTGTATCATCGTTAACATAAGTTATAGTTCATGCGAGAAAAAATCCAAAAAATTATTTCAAATCATTACTTTTTAAGTTTTATACTGCCGGCTATGATTATGCTCGGCTATTTTGCTTATCGCAAGATGGCGCCTTTTGGCAACAGCTCAATTCTGACTGTTGATCTAGGACAACAGTATATCGATATGTTTTCTGGAATGAGAGAGACGATTCTGCATAATCCGCATCAGCTCTTTTATAGTTTTGGCAAAAATTTTGGCGGTGAAATGTTTTCCGAGTGGTCATATTACCTTTTTAGCCCACTGAATTTGCTTTTACTATTTTTTAATCAAGCAAATCTGCCTAGCGGTATCTTGTTGTTGACTGTTTTGCGTTTTGGGTTATCCGGCTTATCAATGCAATGCTTGTTAGTCAAGCAGAATTTCGCATCAAAAAATTTAGCTTTGGTTTTCTCTAGTTCATATGCTTTGTCTGGCTGGTTTATTGCTAATCAAGTCAATCTGCTTTGGCAAGACGAAATTATCCTGCTCCCCTTAATTATTTACTTTGCCATTTCAGCAATTCTGGAAAAAAAATATCTGCCTTTTACACTAATTTTCGCCTTCTCAATTATCGATAATTTTTATATCGCCTACATGATCGGTGTCTTCTTGCCATTTTTTGCACTTTGGCAAATAAGTCGCCAACCTTCAAAAATTTTAAGCTGGCTTATAAGCATGTATCGTTTTCTACTGGCCATGTTTGGTTCGGTGCTTGTTGCAGCTGTCGTATTGCTGCCAACTGCCTATCAGCTTTTGCAAGGCAAAGGCCAGGATACAATCGCTAAAATCGACTGGCAGTTTATTGCTAAACCATATTTATTAATTCTGAAATTAATTCCGGGATCCTTTAATTTCAGCCAAATGAAGACAGGCCAAGCCAACATTTTTGTGCCCTTTGTCATCATCATCGGTTTGATAGCCTATTTCTTCTTGAGAAAAGAAAAAATATCGACAAAAATTATTGCCGGGTTCACCATTGGACTATATGGATTAAGCTTCATTTGGCAGCCTTTAAATATTTTCTTTCATATGATGCAGTATCCTGTCTGGTATCCATATCGTTACAGTTTTATTTTTATTTTCTTCGTTTTATTACTTGCAGCCATCGGCTTGCAGCAGAGCAGACATGCCAACCTCAAAACTTTCGTTTTAAGCGCTGTGCTCATCTGCGGTATTACATTAACGGCTTTCATATATGACGGCAAAATCGATTTTGTGGATCAGCAGCAGGTGCATCTGTTTATTTTTGTCTCCGTTTTTGGACTTTTTGTTTATCTTATTAGGCGCTATATGAGTTTTAATTTTTGGTCCTACTTTCTTCTACTCGTTGCCTTAACAAGCTCAGCTTTGAATGCTTATCTATCAACGAATAATTTTGGTTATTTAACCAACAGCGAATATCAAAGAACTATCCAAGCACTTAGACAGTCAACGAGCAATTTATCCAAAAAAGGTTTTTACCGAGTTGGCCAAACCTTTTCTAGAACACGTGGTGATCCTTTTGCGACTGGTTTTAATGGCGGCATGCATTTTTCTTCGACCGTTGATAAAAAAACGCCTGAATTATTTGGTGCTTTCGGACAGGCCGCAGGTGATTATGTGGCCTCGTATTCCTATGGCACTATTTTAACTGATGCTATTTTTGATATGAAATACTTTATATCACCTGTCTACGGCAGTTCAACTGCAGCCGGATCATCAAGATCTATGGCTAATTCTTATCGGCCAGACCTCACAAGCTACCAGCTGCTCCAAAGCAAGGATCAGACGATGACCATTAAAAACAATAATGCTTTGCCAATCATTTTTCCTACTTCCAAACAAGTACTGAAAAGTCAAATTTATCCTGAAAATCCCATCTTAACTGCTAATTCTCTTTGGACTAAATTAGCAAACACAAAAAGTGTGGTCAAGGAGAATATTCCCTTTACCTACAACACAACCAACCTGCAAAGACTGCTTTATTTAAATGGACAAACGGCTGAAAAAATTTCAAACACACAGGATGCTTCGCTCAATATCAGTTTCACACCGACAACAAATGATGCCTATTACTTGACACTACCGAGCTCATTTGCAAACGATGCCAGTTGGATCACGATTAATGGCGAAACAATACCACAAGATACAAATCGCCAAGATGTCGTGGCGTTAAATGTTGCTAATCAAGACAAAAACTTTCAGATCACTATCTCTATCCATTTAAAAAATTCCTCACTTTTTTTAAATAACTTAACATTGTATTCAATTGATCGTACGCAGGTAAGCCAAGCAGCTAAGAAAATTCAGAAAACCGGTATCACAAACTTAAAGTTCAATCAGACTAGTTTTACAGGAAATATCCATGCTGCACAGGATCAAAAACTCTTAATGACAACTATTCCAGCCAGCCCGGGTTGGAAAATTAAAATCGATGGAAAAAATACGACAGTTAAAACGATTGATCACTATTTTGTAGGGGCAAAAATTAATCCTGGCAAACATCGAATTAAGATTTATTATGAAGAGCCTTACCTTCACATAGCATTATTCATCAGTGTTATTAGTTTGTTTATCATAATCGGATTTAATTTACGAAAACGCTTTACTAAAATTAACTAAAGGTCAGATAATCATTTATCTTTGCTACTTGACAGGTAAATAAGGCGTGTTATGCTAATTTTGCTGTAAATTTTGAAAGGATATAAAAGATAGTACGTATGGCAGAAGAAAAAACATATCCAATGACTGCTGAAGGCCTTGCTAAGCTTCAAGCAGAACTTGACGATCTCATTACAAATAAACGTCCAACGATCACGGCCCGAATTCAAGAAGCAAGAGCTTTCGGCGACCTATCGGAAAACTCTGAATACCAGTCGGCCAAAGACGAGCAAGCTTTTGTTGAGGGTAGAGTGAAACAACTCCAACAAATGATTCAGTTTGCCCAAGTAATCGATGCCTCAACCGTTTCAAAAAACGTCGTCACACTAGGAAAAACAATTTCCTTTAAAGAGGTTCCAGATGGTGATACAGAAACCTACACGATAGTAGGCTCTGCTGAATCCGATCCGTTAACTGGTCTTATTTCAAACGATTCGCCAATGGGAAAAGCCTTGCTAAACCATAAAACTGGCGATCAAGTTGAAATTCCCCTGCCTGGCAATAATTCGGTCACAGTTGCGATCACCCATGTTGCTAAAGCAAAGTAAACAAAAACAGGTTCTGATGAACCTGTTTTTTAATTATCATATTGGTTTAATTTGTAAGTCTCGATAATCGTGATAATTTTGTTTGCGTAATCTGGATCTGTTGCGTAACCGTCAGTCACAAGTGCTGCCGCTGCTTTTTTGTAGTCACCAGCTGACAATACATCTTTAAATTGGGCTGAATTCAAAGCAGTGCCATTAGCGATAAATTTAGCATGAGCTAGCATGCCTGTCCGCCAATCAGAATAAACAGCAAATTTATCTTTTTCAGTCACCCATTTGCCATTCAAATATTCTTTTGTATCCAGTTGAACGCTTTTTTGTTTGCCTTGAGCTTTAATTCCATAATAATTGTTATATTTAGAGGCCAAGGTACTAGTTCCCCACTCTGACTCCAAGATTGTCTGCGCTAAATTAATCGAAGCGAGAACCTTGTATTTTGTCTGTAATTCCTTAGCATATGATGCGCGTTTTTCGATGAACAATTTACGATAGACATCAATGTTTGGTCCCTTTACTAATTGCGCGTATATTTCAGACATTGATTGAGATTTCTTCAAATAATAGGTACCAGCTTGTAAACCGCTGCCGCCTTTGCCTAACGCAAATTTGGAAAAGTATAATTCAGATCTCACCAATCCAGCTTCATGAAGATCTTTGGCCATATCTTGAACCGTCGATCCAGATTTAATGACAACCGTTTGATAACTGTTATCCTGTGGATCAACTGCTGAATATTCAGTTTTCAAATGGTCTGTCGTGAGTTTATCAGATATATTAATGCCAAGAATAATAATCAAGATGAAAATTATCAGAACGAAGGCAATTTTTTGCAACTTGGATTTTTTTTGTTTTCTTTTTCTGGAACGTGATCGATTTTTTTGTTTTTGCATAGCAATATCATTTTACTAGTTTTTATAGCTAAATTAAAAAACAGGTCTCACGACTCAGACCTGTTAAAGATTGGCAATCGTTAGAACTGATCGATCAATAATTTTCTAATTTCAGCTAAACTCGGCTGACGTGGATTGCCTGGCGTGCATTGATCGTCATAAACCAAGTCAACCAAGCGATCCAGTGATTCTTCAAAAATTTTTTTATCAACACCATTGCCGCTTAAAGTCACGTCAACATCCAAAGCATCAGTCAATTCTTTAATTTTGACAATTAATTTTTCAACTAATGCTGCATCATCTTTACCCATCAGACCAATGTGACGGGCGATATCTGCATAATCCTTTTGGGCTGTATAAACTTCATAACGTGGGAAAGGTGTTCGTTTAACATTGCCAGTCACGGCATTAAAACGAATCACATGCGGCATTGCAATGCTGATCGCTAGGCCGTGCGGCAAACCGAACTCACCACCCGTTTTGTGTGCAAGAGAATGGTTGATCCCAAGAAAAGCGTTGCCAAAGGACATACCAGCCAAAGTTGAGGCATAATGCATTTTCTCTCTTGCTTCTGCACCACGATTTGTTGGATGATTTGGATCATAATTATATGAGTCAACAATATTTTCGAAAATAAGCTTAATTGCTTGCAAAGCCCAAGGGCGGGTAAACTCAGAACTCATCACAGATACATAAGATTCAAGCGAGTGTGACAAGGCATCGAGTCCGGAAAGTGCAATCGTGCGCTTAGGGACCGTCATAACCAATTCAGGGTCAACGATGGCCACCTGAGGTGTTAGTTCGTAATCAGCCAATGGATATTTCACATGACTTTCGTCATCTGTAATAACAGAAAACGGTGTCACTTCTGAACCGGTACCGGATGTTGTTGGAATAGCTACTAGTTGCGTCAAATTTTGATGTTCAAACTTCACGATTCGTTTCCGAATATCCATGAATTTTTGCTGAAGACCCTTGAATAATTCTTTAATATCATCAAGATTATCCAAAAAACCAACATGATCAGCTTCTTGTGAATACTCATAAAGAAAGCGTGCAATTTTTGCAACATCTAATGGCGAACCACCACCCAAGGCAATCACAGTATCTGGCTCAAATTCCTGCATTTGTTTAGCAATTTCTACCGCTTGGCTTAAATAAGGATCAGGCTGTACGGAACTGTAAATACTAGTCTTAACTTGGTCTTGACGAAGTTCGAACTGTTCAAGTACACGATCAACAAAACCATATTTAACCAGTGCATGTCCCGTAATAATAAATGCCCTATTGACGTTTGGCAATTCCTGCAGATAAGTAATTGCATTTTTTTCATAATAAATATCTTTAGGCAAACGGACCCATTGGGGCCGATTACGTCGACGTGCGACAGTTTTAATATTCAATAAATCGTAAGTAGACAAATTGTGTGACAATGAATTCTTCCCCCATGATCCGGTACCGAGCGTCATACTTGGCCGCAAAGCGTCCGTATAAATATCGCCAACACCGCCAATCGAGTCAGGCTGGTTCACAAGAATTCGAGAAGCAGAAACGGCATCAGCATACTCTTTGACGAATGGATCATCTTGCGCACCGATCTGAATCGCAGCATTATGGCCAGCACCTTGATAATTAAGCAGCCTTTGAACAACTTTAATGGCTTCTTGGCGGTCAGCAACTTTATAAATCGATAGTAATGGGCTTAGTTTTTCGGAAGATAATTTTTCGCCAATATCATTTTTATCAAGTTCGAACAAAAGAACATCTTTACCTTCAGGCAAATTAATGCCAGAATGTTCAGCGATCCATCGACCGCTCATGCCAGCCACCGGACCATTCACACCGTGTTTTTCATTGAAAACAAAATCAGCTACTTTTTTATAGTCGTTTTTAGGCACTAAATAAGCACCTTTTTCTTGCATCAATCTCGTAAATTCATCATAAACCGCCGATTCAACAACTGCTGAATTTTCCGTTGCACAAATCATGCCATTGTCAAAACGTTTTGACAAAAGCAAATCTTCAACTGCACGACGAACTCGAGCGGTATGGTCAATGAAGATAGCGCCATTCCCAGCGCCAACACCCATCGAGGGATTTCCGGATGTTAAGGCCGCGTGGACCATGGCAGGACCACCAGTTGCTAAAATAGAAGCGATTTTAGGATTCTGCATTAAGGCACTCGTATTCTCTAGCGACGGTGATTCTACCCATTGAATAAAGTTTTCCGGTGCACCTGCTTTCCTAGCAGCTTGGTAAACAATTTTTGCTGCAGCGACTGATGACTTTTGGGCCTGAGGATGGAAGGCGAAAATAATTGTATTTCGCGTTTTAGCCGTTAGCAAGGATTTAAAGATCGTGGTAGAAGTTGGATTAGTGGTCGGTACAATACCAGCTAGAATACCCAGTGGTGCCGCTAATTCCACTTTTCCTGTGACAGGGTCCTCGTGGATCACACCAACTGTTTTATCAGCTTTAATTGCGTTATAGACAGACTCAGATGCAAAACGATTTTTCGTATCCTTATCTTCAACAACACCTCGTCCCGTTTCATTGCGAGCAAAGTGAGCCAGTTCCAGCGAGTGTTCAGAACCAGCCAAGGCCATCGCAGCAACAATTTTATCAACCTGAGTTTGACTATAAACTGAGAATTCTAACAACGCCTCATTTGATTTGTCGACTAGACCCCCAATATACTTAACCGCAGCATCCTTTTTAGCTTGAAGCTCTTCGGGAGTTAACGATTTTTTTGTGGTTTTTTTTGTTTCGACTGCCATATGTTCTCCTTTGTCACAAGTCCAATATCTTTGTGAACTTATTAACATTATTAATATAAAACTTCACAATCTAAATGTCAATAGATGTTTGTAAAAAAAATCACTAATTATTTTTCTTAATAAAAAAGCTGCCTTTTACAGGCAGCTTGTAAATTATTTCATCAGTCGTTGAACGTCCCGAGCAATTTCTAGTTCTTCGTTAGTTGGAATCATAAAGGCTTTGATTTTAGAATCAGCAGTCGTAATTTCCGTAGCCGATCCCCGTTTCGAATTCGCTTCTTCATCTAATTTAACACCTAAAAATGCTAATTTATCGATGACCATCTTTCTAACCGGAATTGAATTTTCGCCAATACCAGCTGTAAAGACCAAAGCATCTGCCCCCTGCAGTTCAAAGTAATATTGGCCAATGTAGTCTACAACTCTGTCAACAAACATATCGACTGCCAGTTTGGCATGGTCATTGGTGTCATAAACATCAAGCAAATCACGCATATCACTGGAAATCGTCGAAACGCCTAACAAGCCAGATTTGTGATTTAAAATATCTAACGTTTCCTGATCAGAAAGACCTTCTTTGCCTTTAACGTAATTCATCAGCGAGTAATCAACATCCCCAGAACGTGTTGCCATCATCAGTCCGGCTAAAGGAGAAAAGCCCATCGAGGTATCATAAGATTTACCATTTTTAATCGCTGTTATTGAAGCGCCAGCACCTAGATGCATTGTGATCAGCTTTAAGTCTTCCAATGGTTTACCTAAAAGCTTAGCTGCTTGTTCGGCAACGTATTTATGAGAGGTACCATGAGCACCATATCGACGCACACCGTATTTTGTGTAATATTCGTAAGGAATCGCATATAAATAGTTTTCTTTGGGCATTGTTTGATGAAAAGCTGTATCGAAAACAACAACTTCAACAGCTTCAGGAATGATCTTTGAAAAAGCCCTGATTCCAAGTGCATTAGCTGCGTTATGCAAGGGTGCATAAGCCGCCAGCCGCTCAACTTTCTTCAAAACCTCATCATCGACCAAAACTGATTTGTTGAACCATTCTCCACCAGCAACAACACGGTGACCAATACCTTTGATTTCATTGAAATCTTTCACGATACCAAGTTCTTTAAACTGAGCAAGCATAAAATTGATCGCTTGTTCATGATCATCGAATTCCTGGCGGCTTTTATGTTTTTCGCCATTTAACTTAATCGTGACATTATCATCCTGATCAAGGCCTGCACCAATTCTTTCAATAACGCCTTCAGCAATAACATCCTCTTCGGGCATATTCAGTAATTTAAATTTTAATGACGATGATCCAGCATTAACTGATAATATTTTTGTCATACGACCTCACAAATTTTCTTTCTTCCAATTTTCAAGCTGCGAAATAAACTTAGAAAAATTTTCTTTATTTGAAAGCTCTGGGATTTGAGCAAGCAAAACCTGAGCAACTACCTTTTCATTATCCGCTTTTCGTTGAAGAATGAGAAGGCTTAAACTCGTTTCAATATGTTTAAACAGGCTCGTTGGTAATTTAAGGATTGCGATCAATTGTAATTCTGAGTGTTTTTTTAATAAATTTGCGAAATCAGTTGACTGTAGATCAGCACTATTAACCAGTAAGATCGCCGATTCACCGTCCTTCAAATTACTTTCTTGCAACATGCGATTACTTTCTGCGGTAAAATCAATGCCCAAAATACGGCTGATAATTATTTTTTTTGCATTCGGTGATTTGAAATCAAAATGATAAAGATCGGATAACTTTTTAATATCAGCGTTAATATTCGGATCATCAGACTTGCCATACAAGCTAAAAGTTCCTTTTAATTGACTGGCAAATTGGAAAAGTAAATCCGGAAAAACAACCGCTGGATCAAAAATATTATCTTCAAGTAAACCAAGTTTGCTAGTGATCAGCGCCATTAAGTCACCAATAACAGCGGGTGTCAGACGATTTGATAATACTAAATTTTGATTGAATCTTTTAGCAAAAAAAAGATTAAAAGCATTCACAAGTTCTTTTTGAGAAAAAGAACTGAAATCCAGTTTTCCAGCTGCATCAATCACACTATTCGGATCAACAAAGTCTGTGCTAATATTCTCATCTAAAAGTTGAACTATTTTAACTAAATTTTCAGTATGCATACTTTCATCTTAAGGATTTTCATCATTTTCAACAAGCTGATCGTTTTTGTTTCCATAGCAATGTGTAATATTTTGAAGCGCCGTTATTTGATTAGCATGAATCAGGGCCAAACCTAGAGATAATCCAGTGAAAAGAAAGATCAGGATGATCGTTGTCAAAAGTACATAGCTATTCTTCTTTCGGCTGATACTTTGCCAGCAATAAAGTCGTTTCATAATTTTCTCCACTATCGAATAATAAAGAGAAGTGTACTTTATTATCGTTTACAGTTAATTTGAATTTATCGACAGCAGCCAGCATCGGCATCGTACCACCATCGCTAGTTGTTAATTGTAGAATATGATTTTTCAAACGTAAAAATATTTTCTGTTTAATTTTATCTTCAGAAACAAAATAAATTTGTTGTGATTTTTCGTCAGACCAATAATACGCGCGATCATTGTTTTCTAATTGCATCAGCATTCTGTGATAACTGATTAAATTCGTAGTTGCTTTCTCTTGATTCGTGTACTGGACGGCAAACTGGATCAAGAATAAAATGATTGCAAAAATACCAAGCGAAATAACCGTTTCAATGATTGTGAATGATTTTTGTCTATTTTTGGGCATAAAATTTTGTTTCTAATTGCGTTCGCTGCCGATTGATTTGAATTTTTAACCTAGTAATTTGCTGTCTCTGCTGACTTTGCAGATCCAGCAAAAAGAAAATCGCCAATGTTGCGATAGACAAAGCGATCAATGTTTCAACGAGTACAAAAGATTTTTTTCGACTCATTTGCTTTTCTCCACACGATAATTCCCAAATCCTAATGAATAAATCAATGAAAATTTTCTATCACCCTCCGGATTAGAAAAAATAAGTGTCATCGGTGCAACATAGCCATTGGCTTTAATTACCATCTTACGGCTCGGTGCCAGTATTTCTTTCGGTATTGCTAATCGCTGCAATCGTTTGTGACAGTCCGAAAAATAAATATCATTTTGATTGAAAATCAGTTCAGTATCCCGGTTGCTTCGCTGTGCCGATAATTGTGCCTGGCTATAAAAAGACTCATATTTTTTCAAAAAACTTTTGGTTACTTGTTTTTCAGTCGGACGTGGCAGGCTGACGGCAATCGCACAGAGAAAAGCAATGATCGACAAAACGATCAACGATTCTAAAAGTGTGAAAGCTTTATTTCGAAACATTCGTCCCGCTGATCTTGATGCCTAATTCTTGAGCCTTTTTAGCCTGTTTATCTGTCAAATATTTATCTGAAACCAGGTCGGCATAAGTAACATCATTATCGTCTGTTTCATTTTCATAGAGACTGACTTGTGTTTGCACGACCGAAACCATCGCATCAGATTGAGTAGCAGCTGCTTTTTTACGCTGATTATTTAAATTCGGCAAAATTAAGAGCATCAGCAAGCTGATAATAAATAAGACCACGGCCATTTCAATCAATGTGAAAGCTGTTTTTTTATGCTTGATTTTCCCTAAAATAGTTTTAATTTGTTTCATTGACTGAGTCCTCCTAGTGTTTGATACATGGGCATTAACATTGATAAGTACAAAAAGACGATTCCGAGACCGACAAGCGCAAAACTAAGCGGCTGTACTAATCCGATCAAACGATCGACACTGCTTAAAAATTTCGTATAAATAATTTTCGAATAAACTTGAAGATTACGTTTTAAAAGCTTTTCATCTGATCCTTGTTGAAAATAAATATTGATTGTTGGATCAAGAAAAGCCAATTCTTCAAAAAAATCAGATAAGTTTTGACCTTTTTCCAACATTTCAACCATCTTGCAGGCAAATTCGGATTCAACAGACTGAATTTTATTTTCAGCAATATCTCTTGCGATCTGAGAAATTTGCAATCCTGAAGAAGTCAGCATGGAAAGCTGCAAAGAAAATTGATAGTTGACTAAATATGAAATTGTTTTACCGAATAACGGTAATTTTGTATAAAAAGTTATTTTTTGAATCTGCGTTAATTTTCTGAAAGTGACGTATTTATATCCAACGATTAACAAGATGCTTGAGATAATGGCAACCATTTTGATCCAAAAAAAGGAATCAACGGGTTCGTTACTTGCTTGATCCGACCAGCTGGACAAAATCGGTAATAAAAATATTTTGACTGCAACGGCTATCAAAAACAATAAAATCACTAAAATTAAAGGGTATTTCAAAATCTGTTTAATTTTATTTTCTTGTTCCAGATTTTTTTCCGCAAAATCAGCAAGCTGTAATAATACTGTTTCTAATTTACCGTAACGGTTAGCCATACCGATTTGAAAATTAAGCGAGTTATTTAAATACGGATGAACCGCCTGTGGAAAATCTTTTCCCTGGCTTAAATTCTGATTAAGTTTTTTCAACCATGCATCGTCAGGCGAAACATGCTCCATGAACTGTATTGCTTGATTAATTGAATAACCAGATTGAATAAGCTGACCCAGTAGACTAAAAAAAGCGACTTGTTTTTTACGAGATAATTTGTTGATAGTCTTCGCGGGTTTTCGCAGAAATTGTTTTATTTTTAAAGGCTTCATCTAATACCTCCTTAAAATGATTTGCTAGAGGATATTGTTCAGATTGAAAAATTTCGTCATTTGTTTTCCAATCAGCAATGGCTGCCAAACTGTTATCTATTTTTGGCAGCAACCGTTGATAGACTGAAAGCTTTAAAACCTGTTTTAACAAAGATTTATCCACACCTAATTCCAATAAACGATCACAAACAGCCATCGCAGAGTTAGCATGAATCGTAGAAAAAACAAGGTGACCGCTTAGCGATGCTTGAATCGTAGCCTGAGCCGTTTGCGCATCGCGAATTTCTCCGATCAGCAGAATATCAGGATGATGACGTAATGCTACCTTGATCAAATCTAGGTATGACATAGCAGCATCGTTATTTATCTGCAGCTGAATTGTTTTCGGATTTTTGATTTCAACCGGATCTTCGATCGTCAAAATTAAATTATCATCTGCGCGATCATTTAATAATTCATGAATAGTTGTCGTCTTGCCAGATCCGGTCGGTCCGGCAACAACCACGAGACCTTGAGCCGGCAATAATTGCTTGATCGCATGAAACTGCTTTCGTTGCAGCCAGAGCAAATCATGAATTTGGCGATCATAAAGAATTCTGATAACCATCGTTTCTTGATTATTAAAGTTACCAACCGTTGAAATTCTTAAAGACAAATTTTCTCTGTCTAAGTACCAATCCATTGATCCAACTTGTGGACGACGATTTTCAGCAATGTTCATTTGTGCTTTAAATTTTAAAAAGCTGAATAGTTTCAATGCTAATTGGCGGCTAATAATTCGAAAGCCTGTTGGCTGACGTCCGTTATGAAATTTAATCTGATAGTTTTCTAATTCTGGCAAAAGATAAATGTCCACGGCATTTGACACAATTGCTTCTTTAAGAATTGTTTTAAAATAGGCTTGCATTTTTGGCTCCTAATAAATTAATACGTATTTTTAGCCAAAATAAAAAAGCCCTCGCGGACTTTCTGAAATCTATTTTGTGTTAATGATTTTGCCTGTTTCTAAGTAATTCAAGGCATCTTGAAAATTTCGCACTGGAACCAGTTTTAATTTTGGCGCATATTTCTTTTGAGCTGCAACAGCTGTTTGCCAATTAGTCTTGCCGCCATCCAATTTCATATTTGCTTTAGTTGCTTTAACATAAGGCGAGAAGAATATGGTCGAACCGGCTTCTTGAGCTGCAATAATCTTTTTATCAATACCACCGATCTCCCCCACGTCACCTTTATCATCAATAGTACCAGTACCAGAAATATTGCGGCCTTTTTTAATATTTTCTCCCGATAATTGTGAATATAATTGCAGAGTAAACATAAGGCCTCCCGAAGGACCTGAGATTTCACCAACATTAACATTAACTTTTGGACTCGTTGTCACTTCGACATTATCAACTAAGCTAATACCAATTCCATTGCGGCCCTTCGGATAATCCTTACTGACTGTATTCGCTAAATGAATTGTTTTTCCAGACAAGGCTAGAGTCCGATTGTGTCTCAAAACTGTCAAAGTTACCGTCTTTCCTAAGGGTACCGTGGCTAGATATTTTTGAAACCCTGAAGCATTATCAAAATGCAGACCATCAATCTTGGTTATTGTATCGCCAATTTTTATTTTTTTTGCAAAATGCGAATTCTTAGTGATCGTCGCAACATAGATACCTAAATAATTCGATTTGATTTTGTCAGACATGCCAGCAGCTTCGAAAGCAACCTCTTCTGCCGATAAAATAGCTGTTTTCATTTGATATTCGCTGATCGCGGCATATACTTCATCAGAAACATTTCCTTGTACATCCTCTTTGGGCTCGATCGAATACCTGCTATCAAATTTGCT
The DNA here is from genome assembly GCF_004102045.2 of Oenococcus sicerae. Lineage (GTDB taxonomy): Bacteria > Bacillota > Bacilli > Lactobacillales > Lactobacillaceae > Oenococcus > Oenococcus sicerae. The sequence goes on from NZ_CP029684.2 coordinate 103,554, forward strand.
TATGAGCCAATAAAAATGATTCGCTTCTGATAAATAGACTGAGACAAGCCGCAAAGAACCCTTGGTTTTATCGTGTTTACCAGCTACGGTCATGAACTGATTGATATCGTCAGCCTCTCCGGGTGTTTCAACATAGGCATTTATAGGCAAAGCCAAATAAAAAGAAATAGCTACAACGGCCATCAGTCCAGCAAAAACGCCGCTAATGATTTTAATAAATTTTTTTTGTTTCATTTAGTTTTTAACTTTATCAGTTCTGACACGTTTTTGGGAACGAAATGACTAATATCAGCACCAAATTTAGCAACCTCTTTGAGGTTCGAAGAGGAAATATCTTGATAAATAGCTTGAGCAGGCAGCAAGACAGTTTCAACACCGCTTAATTGCCGATTCAGTTCAGCGATGTCTCGCTCATATTCATAGTCCTTGACATTTCTGATGCCACGAATAATGACATCAGCCTCGATAGAGCTTACGAATTCGACCGTTAATCCCGGCATTTTAGCTACTTCAGCATTTTCGAATTCTTGAATATCATCTGTGATCAGCTTGATTTTTTCTTCAGTTGAAAACATGCCTGTCTTACTTGTATTAATGCCGACAGCTACAACAACTTGATCAAAAAGTTTTGCAGCTCTGCGGATTACGTCCATATGTCCTAAAGTTAACGGATCAAAAGATCCAGGAAAAACAGCTTTTACCATAAATTAGTCCTTTTTGATTACTGTCAAATATGTAATGCCATAATTTTTTTGTGCCAGCACACTGAAACCTGCAGGGAGATTATCGTTGACAGAATGGAAGCCATGCTCATCCGTTTCCGCCACAAGCAGTGCTTGGTCTGCAAGAAGACCGTGTTCCAACAAATCAAGAATATCTTTTGCGATATGCTGTTTTGCATAAGGAGGATCAAAAATAACAAGATCAAAAACAATTCTTTGCTCAGCAAATTGCTTAATAGCTTGGCTAGCAGGTGCTTTGATCATAACAAAACTATCCAAATTTTTCGTTGCTGCCACATTCATTTTAATCGTTTCGATCGCTGGACCAGCATGATCCACAAGATAAGCTTTTTGATATCCTCTAGAAACAGCTTCTATTCCCAAAGCGCCAGATCCAGCATATAAATCAAGCACCAGATCACCTTTAGTATAGGGCGCGATCACAGAAAAAAGCGCCTCTTTGACTTTGTCTGTCGTTGGTCGTGTCAATTTGGATGAAACCATTTTTAGGCGCATTCCTTTATTTTTGCCAGCAACAACTCTCATTTATCAGCCTCCAAATTTTGTCTCCGCTGTTTTCCCGATAGCTTTTGGTTTTTATAAACACGTGATACGCTACAAGCGATCCCGACCGAGATCGAACTGATCAAAAAAGAGGAACCGCCGTATGAAATGAAAGGAAAAGTGACCCCCGTCAAAGGCATCACACCAATGATTCCACCTAAGTTAACTAGTGCTTGAATGAAGAAATAGCTACCAATTCCATACAAAATCAAGCGGCCAAAATTATTTTTAATATGAAAAGCAATATAAAACATGCGGCCGATCATAATCAATAAAACTGCCAAAACAATAAATAATGTGACCGATCCCAATTCTTCAACAAAAACAGCCATAATAAAATCAGTATTCGCCTCAGGCAGATAACCCATTTTTTCAATCGAATTGCCTAAACCGACACCGAATAAACCGCCATGAGCAATTGCATAAAAGGAGTTTACCAACTGAAGTGATTGGTTCTTTGCATATGGCCAAGGATCAATATAAATAAGCAATCGCAAAGCCTGATAATGTTTGGTTAAAAAGTGATTCGGAATCACCTTTAAAATCGACGGTAGCGCCACGTAGATAGCGGTGACTGAGGCGATTGCAGCAAAAAGATATCTTGGCTTTAGACCAGATGAAAATAAGACCACAGCCATTAGAAATAAAGCGATCAAAGCATTGCCTAAATCCGGCATAATGAGCACCAACCCAAAATTAAATAGGACGAATAAAATTTGTGAACGTGTATATCCTAAAAAACGATGGTCACCGAAATTTTTGTTCGTTGACAAAGAGGGCCTTCGCAATTGCCGTTCATACTTATCGAGCCGATGAGCGGATAGTGAAGACAAATATAAAACCACAACAATTTTGAAAATTTCAGCCGGTTGAATGTTAAATAATGGCAAATTGATCCAACCATGTGCGCCGGTTCCAGCTGTTGCTGGCGCAATAAAGCGAGCAAACAAAAGTAATATACAAGTGACTAATAATGCAAAACTAGCGACCTTTTGAGAAGCCAGCCATTTAATTTTGACAAAAAAACAAAAAAATAACACGATCAAAATACCAATCAGAGCAAATAATGATTGACGCATTAGAAAACTAAAAGCACCGGCAGAATAAGCAGCTGAGGCAGAAAAAACCATTAAAACACCAATTAAACTTAAAAATAAAAATGGCCCAATTAAGAACCAGTCCAATTGTTTCAGGAATCTAACCACCTATTTATTCTATCAGTCGCAATTAAGCTTGAAAACTGTGGCAAGATAAAAACATGAATGAAATCGTAATTTATACCGATGGTGGCAACCGTAATACTGGAAATAAATTAGGTCAGCACGTAAATGCCAAAGATTTATCGGCATGGGCCTATGTTATAGATGATGGATCGAAACAAATATCAGCCTCGGGCTTCCAACTGGGTGCTACAAATAATGCCATGGAATTGACCGCTGTTGGTTCAGCCTTTCGCAAAATATTATCAAATAGTGACTTGCAGAGGAGGCCCATAACACTTGTTAGCGACTCGCATTACGTTTTAGACCCAATGACGAAAGGCTGGCTACATAATTGGATGAAAACAAAAAAAGAGCGTCCAAACCTGCTCCTCTGGCAAACCCTATATCCAATGTATTTAGAACTAAATCCTTACCTAAGTTTTAAATGGGTTAAAGGCCACTTAAAAACCAAGGGCAATCTACAAGTAGATCATCTCCTTAATCAAGAAATGGACAAACATCTATAACTATTTAAAATTTATTTGCGAAAAATATCTAAAAATTTAGCAAACCAAGATTTCGATTCTTCAATGACTGGTTTTGCTGTTTCAACAGCTTTATCAGCAGCATCACTCGTAGCTGTGGCAGCCTTTGAAAGGACTGAACTAGCACTTTCGGATGCCTTATCAAGAACTGGTTTTGCTGTTTCGGCAACCTTGCTAGCAGCCGAACTGACAGCCTTTTTAACAGTTGATTTCTTAACAACAGCTTTTTTCACAGGCTTCTTAACTGAAACCGTGGCTTTTTTAGCTGTTGATTTAACTGCAGCAGTCTTTTTTGCAGCAGTCTTTTTACTAGACTTAACAGCTTTAGTCGCTGACTCTTTAGCAACAGCAGCTGTCTTCTTAACAGCTTCTTTAGCCGAATCAGCCTTTTTAGCAGTCTTTTTTGCAGCTGAGACTGTTTTAGTACTAGTCTTCTCGCTAGCTGCAGAGGCTTTTTTAGTCGTTTTTTTAACTGCTTTTTTAACTGGCACGGTCGTTTTTTTGGCTGCAGCAGATACTTTCTTTGCAACTTTGCCACCTTCGGCTGTCGCTTTGCTGGCAGCTTTCTTAGTAGTGGCTGCGGCTTTTTTAGTTCTTTCACTAACCGTTGTTGCTTTCTTTTCTGGCATTTTCTCTCCTTAGTAACGAGACAAATTTTAACAAAATTTTAAGGATGTGACAAATTTTTTACATTTTTGATTCAAGTTTAACATTTGGATACTTGTCAGCAAACCAAGTTAATGCAAAACGGTTTTCAAAAAGAATCACAGGATTGCCTAGTCGGTCCTTTGCCAGCATTGACCGAGAGGTATTCATTCTCTCGTCCAGCTCATCTAGCCTGATCCAACGAGCAATTTTTTTGCCAAGTGTTTCAAAAATAATTTGTGAATTATATTCATTGGCCATTCTGAATTGAAAAACTTCAAATTGCAGCTGGCCAACAGCACCCAAAATATATTCTTGGCCATGCCAAGATTCGAATAATTGAATCGTGCCTTCTTGAACTAACTGATTGATGCCCTTGTGATAGGACTTTTGTTTCATAACATCCTTAGCAATCACACGATTGAATAATTCCGGCGTAAAAGTTGGCAAAGGTTCAAATTCAACCGTCTGTTTTCCTTCATAAATGGAATCACCTATTTGAAAATTGCCAGTATCGTAAAGACCAATAATATCGCCAGGAACAGCGGTTTCGATATTTTCCCGTTCATCGGCCATAAATTGTGTCACATTGCTGAGTTTTAATTTCTTGGCATTGCGAGCCAGCGTTACTTCCATTCCTTTGTGAAATTCACCAGAAACGATGCGAACAAAGGCGATCCGGTCACGGTGATTAGGATTCATATTAGCTTGAATTTTGAAAACAAAAGCCGTGAACTGCTCGTTATCTGGTTGGATTTCTAAATGATCAACTGTTCTTTTGTAAGATGGCGCTGGCGCATATTTCAAATACTCAGATAAAAATTCTTCAACACCAAAATTAGCCAGTGCAGACCCAAAAAAGACCGGTGTCTGTTGGCCGTGTAGAATCTTACTCTCGTCAAATTGATTGCCCGCATCCTTTTGCAGCACAATTTCTTCCATTGATTCATCATAAACAGACTGGTCAATTGTTTTAGTGCTGTTGTAACGGATCAATTTATCATGCTGCAGATCATAAATGCCTTGTAAGACTTGGCCGGAACCGATCGGCCAATTCATTGGACAAGCCTGAATTCCCAGTGTTTTCTCCAACTCATCAACCAAATCAAAGGCATCTCGGCCATCACGATCTAATTTATTAAAAAAAGTGAAAACGGGAATGTGTCTTTTTGAAACAATTTCAAACAATTTTTTTGTCTGTGGCTCAATTCCCTTAGCTGAGTCAATCACCATCACAGCTGAATCAACAGCCATGAGTGTTCGATAAGTATCTTCAGAAAAATCTTCATGCCCAGGAGTATCAAGAATATTAATCCGTTTGCCAGCATAATCAAACTGTAAAACCGACGATGTGACTGAAATTCCTCGTTGCTGTTCAATCGCCATCCAGTCTGAAGAAGCCATTTTATTCGATCCACGACCCTTAACAGTGCCAGCCTGCCGGATGACGCCACCATGCAGCAGCAATTGTTCAGTCAAAGTTGTTTTCCCGGCATCCGGATGTGAAATAATCGCAAAAGTAATGCGATTTTTGTATTCGTCTTTAAAATTAGTCATAAAAAAATCCGCTACTCAAGTATAGCGGATTCCATCATTCTGTACATATTAGCTTAGTTTCTTTGATTACCAAAAATTCTTAGCAAATAAACGAAAATGTTAACAAAATCAAGATACAAACTCAGCGCACCTGAAATTGCCAAGCCATTCGTTGTATCGTTTCCTTGGCTTTTTAATTGAAAATACATTTGTTTCAAACGGTTGTTATCGTAGGCCGTATAAACACTAAAAACAACAACAGCTAAAATAGAAATGATCAAATTAAAACCAGGAACAAATATGCTGAGAATCAAGCCGACGATGACTGCGATCATACCGCCAAATAAAATCGGCGCCAATCCAGCCAGACTCTTTTTTGTAAAAAAGCCGTACAAGGACATCGCGGCAAAATCAACGGCAGCCATTAAGAAAGCCGAAACAATTGATGTCACACTGTACATGGCAAAAAGTGCTCCAAAGAAGATACCTTCAACAACCGCAAAGGCTAACAAACCGCCAAGTGCCAGTGTTGGATTTTTCAACGCGTTGCGTCCGATCAAAAAAACAACCGCTAACTGCGCAATTGCCAAAACGATCCAAGTGATCATCCCATGGCTGGCATAAAACTGGCTAAACTGCGTATAAAATGGATAAGCTAATGCATAAGCTAAGCCAAAGGTTATCAGCAATGCCGCTCCCATATATGCGTAAGTACGTTGGAAAAATGCCGCTAAACCAGATTCATTTGTTGAATCAGTTACGTCCTTTAACACGCGATTATCAGAAAAATTTTGCATTTTAACCTCCTTTCTGACTATTATAACAGGCAATTTACAAAATGGTCTGACTATTACTGACCATTTTATTTATATTTAATCTCATTTATAGCCATCAACTAATGCAGTTTCATACTTTTCAATATCCCCAGCACCCATAAATACAAGTACAGAACCATGTTCACCGCTCAATTTATCAAACGCATTTTTTTCAGTTAGTATCGCAGCGGCATTCGGAAGTTCAGACAAAATATCCTCACTTTTAGCATTGCCGGCTTTTTCTCGTAAAGAACCAAAGATGGGTGTGATATAAACTTTATCAGCAGCTTTTAAAGCTTCGACATATTCTTCTTTAAAAGCGCGTACCCGCGTATAAGTATGAGGCTGAAAAACAGCCACAAGTTGTTGATCAGGAAACTTTTGTCTGGCCGCATCGATCGTTGCTTTAATCTCATTGGGATGGTGTGCATAGTCGTCAACAATTGTTAAGTCGGCAACTTTGCTGATACTGAAGCGCCGTTTGGCGCCTTTGTAGGTCAGCAGCTCTTTTTGAATCTGATCAGCCGATAACCCTAAATCGTCTGCAGCCCCAATCGCTGCCAAAGTATCCAAAATACCATGATTTCCCTCGATGCTCGTAAAAAAGTCACCAACTTTGATAGCGTTTTTAAAAACGGAAAAATAGCTGCCTTCTGTCTTTCTAAGAATATCAGCGGCATACAGATCATCAGTTTTCTCTAAACCATAGGTACAAATCTTAGCGGTTTTAGGACGCAATTTTTTGATTTCCGGATCTTCGCCATAAGCATAAATTGTTTGTTGTACATGATCTGCAAATTCGGCAAAAGCTTTTTCCACATCATCTAAACTTTTATAGTAATCTGGATGATCCCAATCAATATTCGTGATAATAGCAATCTGTGGTGTGTAAGGCTGAAAATGACGGTCATACTCATCGGCTTCAACAACGAAATATTTCGAATTCGTAATGCCTTGACCAACGCCATCACCAATTAGAAAACTAGTTGGTTTATAAGCACTTAAAATATGTGATAGCAAGCTCGTCGTGCTCGTCTTTCCATGGGCCCCAGCAACGGCAATCGTGAAATGCCTGCGAATCACTTCTTCAACAGCCTGCGGATAAGTCAAAACTTGTGCTCCGATTTTATGGGCTGCCAAAACTTGTGGATGGTCATCAGCAAAAGCATTCCCCTTGACGATGACGTAATCATCTTTAATCAGTGCTGGGTCGAAATCCGTAATCTGAATACCAGCCTTGATCAATGGAAATTGAGTAAAAGTTTCTTTAGCGATATCAGATCCCAGCACCCGATGACCTTGATCATGCAAAATCATAGCCAAACTAGCCATGCCTGTTCCTTTGATACCAATAAAATAATAAGTTGTCATGTTTAGTTATTAAACTCCAATTGATTTGCTTTTTCAAAATTAAAACTGTCGCCGATTTCTGCAAAATCATCTGGCAATATGATCATCCCAGCATGGTCAGGTGCATTTTTCAAAGCGAGTTCTCTAGGAGCAGCCATCATGCCATAAGAATCAATTCCGCGTAATTGACCCGGCCAAATAATTTTGCCAGAAGGCATAATTGCACCAGGCAAACAAACGACTGTTTTGACACCCGATGCAAGATTAGGGCTGCCAGAAACGATTTGAACCAATTTATCTTCAGAAATTTTCACTTGAGCAATATGCAAATGATCAGAGTCTGGATGCGCTGAAATTGAATCAACATAGCCGATCACAAATTTCGCCTGAGTATCAGGGGCTAATTCAGCCTTAAAACCAGTTCTGAGAAGCAGTCCATTTAATTCTGCTATTTGAGCTGAATTTAAGTTTAACGGGCCTTTTTGAGGCTCTGGCAAGCCAGCAAAATGATATGCCAGCGTTTGATCGCCGCTGTAGATCCTCGTGATGGTGTTTTTCGTTTCTGAAAGTGAATTTTCTACCTCTGGTGCAAGAAAAAGAATTAAAGTGTCTGAATTGTAATCGGCAACAAGCATATTTCTATCTTAAAACAAAAATCATATAATGATTTGCATGAACAAAAAACATGGTAACTTAATTGCTGCTTCAATCGGTATTTTATTAGGCAGCGGCCTTTCCATTTTGTTAGCAAAAAAAATCAAAGAAAATAATGCTGATAAAATTCTCGAAATTGTTAAAAACACACTTTCTGAGCAGGGAAAAGTTTCAAACGCATGGATTAAAGGCCAGCGTATTGGCGGCGATGAGTACGACGCAGCCAGCGTCTATAACGGTGGTGCCAAAATTACAAATGAAAAAGGTGAGGAAAAAAGCATCAGCTTCGTAGCAGATGCTGACACAGGTGAAATATTTTCTGTAGATATTCTAAATTAAGCTGGGAAATTAGCTTTGATCCAATATTCCGGTTGATTCATTGATGCAAATTTTTTTTCGTATTCTGTTTCGATATTGGCAGGATTTTTTTTGATTTCATTATGCAGGTCATAACTAATTTCGTTATCAGACCAAACAAGGCCAAAATTTTTAAAACTTGTCAATGAGTATTCAAACAAACCAAGATTATCAGTTTTAAATTCAATCACGCTGGCAGGCATTAAAATTTCTGCATATGATTTTAAAAAATTAGGGGCAGTCAAGCGCCTTTTTTCGTGCTTAGCTTTCGGCCAAGGGTCGCTATGATTTAAAAACAGTTTACTAATTTCATTTTCAGCAAAATAAGTGGTTAGATCAGCACCGTTGCCAAGAATTAATCGCAAATTAGTTAATGGCTTGCCTGATTCAACAGCATTTTTACCAGCAATTGCCACAGCTGTTGGCTGAATTTCTAAACCAATAAAATTGATAGTTGGATATTTTATAGCGTTTTCCAAAATAAATTGGCCCTTACCAGATCCGATTTCTAAATAAATTGGACGCTTATTTTGAAAATTGCTTGCCCACTTGCCCTTCATTAGTTCAGCTGATGGATTATCAATGATTAGAGTACGATGATCGTTGATAAAGGGCTTAGCCCATTTTTTACTTCTTAATCTCATATTTAAATCCTACCAAACGAGGCAAATACCCTTTCACGATCAGCCAAGCGGCTAGACCAATAATTAAAAATGAAATCGAAACCGCTGTTGACTGATGGCCAAATAATAAGCAAATCAGTAGCAACAAGACAATCGGTGAAAAAATTTTAGTTGCTAAAAGTTGAAAATCGGCTAATTGCTTTTCACTATCTTGTGGATATATGCGTGCAATTCGATGCTGAGCATAATGTGAGAAAATCGGCTTCAATTGATAGGCAATTGCAAACAAAATAAAAATAGCAGCAATGGTTGCAGCGACAAGCGATGGCAGCGAAGCTGTTAAAAGCATACCCAAAATCGTTGTTGCAATCATCGTTAACATAAATTGCCGGCTTCTAAAAAAATAACGTGTAAAGAGAATCCAGTGATAGCTTTTGTTGTATCGCTGCAGTTTGTTAAGCACAAAATCCCAAATTCTTGTTGGCCGATTATCATGTTTAATTTCTTTAACATCTGTGAAGAAATTGAAAAATAGATTGATGCGATTGACACGTCTTAATTCAAGATTAATAGCATACGGCCAATTGATTTTTTGCTTCTGGACCATTTTGTTATATTTTAATATCAGCAAAAGCAGCTTGACGAATAGCGAAAATAAATAATAGCAAAATGCAAACCACCAACCAGATACTTTCAACATCATCGGCAGCAGAATAATATTTAGCATTGTTTGAATCGCAAAAGAGAACAGCAGTGATCTAAAAAGTGAATATTTCAATTGACGTTCTAGATCTGGAAAATTGGCAATCAAAAAAACTTGATCAGCTGTCTGCAGATAGGTTGTGAGATCACCAAAAAAAAGACCAAATACACTGATGATCAGCAGCGGTAAAATCAGCCAATAACCATTTTTCACAGTAGACAAACTATGTATATATTCATAGCCTAATAATGTAACTGCGATGAACAGAAAACCAATAAACTGGTCGTTAAAAGCACGGCTTAGATAGCGAAAATTTCTTCGAAAGGATATTTGTCGACGGTGCTGAAAAACATCATTCATGTTCAACCTCTTTCGCTAACCGAAAATAAATTTCATTGATGTTCTTTTGTTTGGGAAAAGCCTTAAAAATATCCTTTAATTTGCCTTGTACACGAATTTTCCCTTGATCAATCAGCAAAAAATCATCAACAAATTGTTCGGCTTCTTCGATCACATGTGTACTCATTAGGATCGTTTTACCGGCAGCTTTTTTTTCCTGCAATAATTCAATCAAATCCGCAACAGCTAAGGGATCCAGGCCGATAAAAGGCTCATCAATTACTAAAAGCGGCTTATCCGCTAAAAACGCCGTCACAATCATCACTTTTTGCCGCATGCCCTTAGAAAAATCGATCGGAAACCAATCTTGTTTATCAGACAGTCGGAAAATAGTTAATAATCGTTCAGCTTCCTGCTCGGCTTTTTGAGCATCGAGATGGTAAGCGGAAATCGTTGTCTGGATATGTTCTCGCAATGTTAGATCATCGTATATGACAGGCAATTCAGGAATATAGGCTAAACTATTTTGATATTGGATCGCTTCCTTTTGGCTATCTAGGCCATCAAAAGAAATTGTTCCCGATTTCGCTGTCATTAAACCGATCACATGATTAATCGTAGTTGTCTTGCCTGAGCCATTCAAACCAATCAACGCTGTCAAGCTACCCGACGGGACCGTAAAATTTAAATCTTTAATTGTATTAACCTGGCTGTATCCGCCAGTCAAATGAGTCACTTCTAATGTCATAGTATCGATTAAATTTTAGCAGATAGATATAATGTAGGCATGACAGATATATTCGATAAAATCATAAGTGGTGAAATTCCCAGTTATAAAGTTTACGAAGATGATGATGTTTTAGCTTTCTTAGATCTTTCTCAAGCAACCCCGGGCCATACATTGGTCATTCCTAAAAAACATGTACAGGATATTTATAGTTACGATGATGACCTATCGGCAAAAGTTTTGAGCAAACTGCCTGTGATCGCACGGGCAGTCAAAGCTTCCAATCCTAAGATCATCGGCATCAATATTTTATCTAATAACGGTGCAGCAGCTGGGCAATCAGTCCCCCACTCGCATTGGCACATCATTCCAAGGTATCAAGACGACGGACTGGATCTGCCAGGCGCAGTTGATCATTCAGATGAATATAGCCCCAGCAAATACGAAGCAGTTGCCAAATCTATTCGTGAGCAGTTTTGAATATGGATCAGCAAAACACAAAGAATTTTTTTCAAACACAGATTGATCAGCTGATCAATCTGTTTAAAACTGAAATATCCGTATTGAAAAAAGCATTTCAGGCGGCTAAAATCTTGACGATGCAAAGTTCTGTGCAAAAAAATAATCTCGATCAGCTTTCGCAACATTTCGATCAAGGAGAAAAAGAAATCGATCAAGCCACACAGAAGTTAGACAATGATTTGGCATCATTGAAAGAAGAATTGTCAACTGTCAAATATCCTTTTTCAAAGAAATAATTTGAGTTAAGGCCTAACTTCCGTTAGAATTAAAGGGTTATAAACTCACGGAGGAAATATGCGTAAATTTGTTTGGACAGCAATCGTGCTTTTGTTTTTAGCCGGTTCTGCCTATCTTGCATTAAATACATCAAAAGTTCTCGTTACCTCGAAATCTGGTGCGATTACCGAAGCTCAATATATGTCATCGGTTACAAAAACATCCGCAGGCGAACAACTCTTTGTCAGTATGGTTATGAACAATTCTTTGGAAAAGTTTTACGGAAAATCAGTCGCTCAGTCAGTTGTTGACAGCGAATACAGTCAACAAAAAGCTCAATATGGTAGTTCATGGTCAACATACTTATCCGAACAAAGCACCACTGCTTCGGCATATAAAAAACAGGTTCGAACTCAACTTCTCTTAATTCAAGCAGTTAAGGATTATCACAAAGTTTCAGCAGCTCAATTAAAAAAAGCTTATCAAAGCTACACGCCTAAAATGAGTGTTTCAACTATTACAGTTAGCAGTTCAGCCAAGGCTGATACAGTCCTAAAAGACTTAAAGGCTGGTAAAAGTTTTGCTTCAGAGGCCAAGGCAAACTCCTCTGACACATCTACTGCTTCTAAAGGCGGATTGATGCCCAGTTTCGATTCGACTTCTTCCGTTGTCTCCTCGTCAATCATCAAAGCAGCCAAGGGATTGAAAGTTGGATCATATACGGAACAAGCAGTTAAAAGTAATTCTGCATATATTATCGTCAAATTAAATTCAAGAGCTGAAAAAAAATCAATTTCAACTTATAAAAATATTTTAACAAACTCAATTATCAACACATGGGTTAACAATTCCAACAATACAACTAAGATTCAAAAGATTATTGGTAAAGTAATGAATAAGAACGATGTTCAGGTCAAATCATCATCCTATCCAACATTGAAGAATGCAATTGATCAATATATCATTTCTAATTCTTCTAGCACAACGACGAGTTCAAGCTCTTCCAGCAGTGCTAAATCATCCTCGAGCAAATAATAAACCAACAAAAAAGCCCTAGTCTTAATTGACTAGGGCTTTTTATGTAACAGCATTTACTTAACTAATGCAAGTAAATCAGCTTTTTTAGCACTGGCAGTATACTTAATGCTATTCGCATCAAGATAAGCCTTAATTGCAGCAACAGTAGAAGCTGCTGTTGGTTTCTCAACCACAGCTACTGCTGGTTCAGCAACAGTTTTTTTGCCAGGTTCAAGTACAAGTGGTTTTGCACCACCATTGTCAACACGCGCTATTTTAACATCATTATCTAATGTAGGTGCCTTACGCAAAGGTGCTGAAACTTGTTTTTTCGCAGCTTCAGCAAGACTTGAAAAAGTTGTAAAATCAGTGATCGCCAATTCCGCCAACATTTTTCTATTCAGATCAATGCCGGCCAGCTTTAAACCATGCATTAACTGAGAATAAGAGATGCCATTCATGCGACTTGCCGCGTTGATACGCGCAATCCATAATTTACGGTAATCGCGTTTAACATTCTTGCGGTCACGATAAGAATACAGATATGATTTCCAAACCTGTTGCTTAGCAACTTTAAAATTAATATGACGTTGGCCACGGTAGCCTTTGGCCAACTTGATGATTTTCTTACGACGAATACGTGTAACGTTCGTTCCTTTAACTCGCATAACTTATCTCCTTGACCAAAAATTATAGATTACTTAATATCTTTGCGTAGCGCTTAACATTAACTTTGTTCATCATAGCAGTTCCACGTAATTGGCGGCGCTGCTTCTTAGTTTTTCCATGAAAACGGTGGGAAGTAAATGCTTGAGCGGCTTTGAATCCACCTGAAGCAGTTTTCTTGAAACGCTTTGCTGCTGCGCGATTAGTCTTCATCTTTGGCATCTGTATTCTCCTTTATTTTGTTTTTCTTTTCGGATTGAGCTTTTTTAACAACATCTGGCTTAGGCGAAAGCAATAAGGACATCTGACGTCCTAGTAGCTGCGGCATCTGATCAATATTAGCTAACTCGCTCAATTGTTTAGCCATATTCAAAAGTACTTTACGGCCAACATCTTGATGAGTCATCATACGACCACGAAAACGCAAATTCAGTTTAACCTTATTACCCGCTACCAGAAACTTTGTCGCCGCTTTCTTGCGTGTTTCAAAATCTCCTTCACCAATAACAGGACTTAATCGGACTTCTTTAGTTTGAACAATTACTTGCTTTTTCTTGTTCTCACGAATTTTCTTTTGTTGCTCAAATTTAACTTTACCCCAGTCCATGATTCTAGCGACTGGTGGTTGAGCTTTCGCTTGTACAATAACTAAATCCAGACTTCTTTGATTCGCGATTTTTTGAGCATCGCGAGTACTCATAACCTTTTGTGACCCGCTATCAATGAGCATCACTTCGTGGAAGTGAATATTTTCATTGACTAGATCAATTTGGCGCTTGGGCCGTTGCTGTGGTCTTGCTATAAGAAAAATCCTCCATTTTAAGTTAGAAAAAGCGAGTCATGCAATCATGCAAAACCCGCCTCATAAAAGAATAATCAACCAACATGGTATTTCACATGCGGCGAGAGGCGGGAACCTCTACTTAATTCAACCCAACTAGTATAACATAATTAATTATGTGAAGCACGCTTCTCTTCATCGTGCTCACTTTTAACAATCTGATTAATTAAAGTATCAAGCTGATCGAAAATAGCTCTTTGTTTATCGGACATCTTCGAAATACCAGTTGCACCATTGTACTGATTAATCATCTCATCAATCCAATTCTCAGTCTCAAATATACCAGTGGAAATCTTAGGATAGAGCAAGCTGGTCTGCATCCTTAAGTTTGCTGTGAGCATTTCACTAGCAACCGGATCATCAGCTCCCAGTTGTTGGTCTAATCGTTTTTTGAGACAAACGTAGCTATCCATCAATAGCAATTCTTTTAAATCAGATGGCGTAACCTGATAGATCTTCTTGTCGATCCAATAAAAATCAACTTTTTCATCAATCCGAAGTTTTTGAGCCGTTTCAATTAAGCTCGATCGAATCAAAGGGCTTATATAAGGATCTAGCAGCAAAAACTTGGCACCACTCCACCACTCATGTAGCGGTAATTTAAAAGAACTTTCAAAACGACTTCGTTGTTTAGCAAAACCACCATCAGACAAATGATAGAAAGACTGAGCTAACGTTTTTTGTGTCGCCGCCATTTGTGAACGCGACAAGGCTTCGTCACGCTCAACCTGTTCAAAAGCCTCATCATACCAACGAGGATCAGCAAAATTAACCATTTCACGGGCATAGATAAAATTCTGATTCTTCAACAAAATGTTCAGCGCTAATTTAAACAATTCTTTGCTGTTCAAGTAATCATCAATGAAATCTTCCAAATAAACATTTGCAAGACTATATTGCTGATCCTCATACAGAGTACCAACTAGAATTCGGTTAAGATCCAACTCTTGCTTTTGACTATAAGCCATTTCAAAATAATCAGCTGCTTGGTGAAAATTATTGTGATCAAACTCCAAGTGGCCTTGCTTAACTAATTCATCAAAAGACAATTGTTGTGAACTATCAGACATTCTCTTCAACATTTTGCTGTTTCTCAGCTAATTTTGCATTGATTTTTTCAAGCGTTTCCTTTTTCGGTCGAATTGATCGTGGTGTGGATTTAACCCTTGGTCTTGGCCGGCGGTTCTTAGGAGTCTCTTTTTTCTCATTTTTTTCTGCTACAACTTCTTTTTTAGAAGTAGATTCGGTTTTTTTCTTATTATTCGGTCGACGATTTTGATTAACTTCCATCACAACTGGCATAATTACAGGCCGACGTTTAGTCTTTTCATAGAAAAACTTTGCCATAGCATCTTTGACACCGGATTTCAAATCATTCCAATCAAAATCTTCACTGTTATCCAAATAAAGTTCGATCTGGTCCACCATGACCTTGGCCGATTCATGAATCAGTTCACGATTCGTTTTGACAAAAATAAAGCCGCGCGTCGTAATTCTTGGCGCAGCGACGACCTTCTTTTTCTTACGGTCAATTGTTGCAGCCGCGATCACAACGCCATCCTCAGAAAGCATTTTACGATCACGCAGTACAATGTTGCCAACATCAGTATTACCGGAACCATCAATCATCGTGTCATCAACTTCGAAAGAATCTTCTAACTTAAAACTATTATTTTCTGAATTAAATTTGTATTGATCACCCTTCATAGACAAGAAAATATGGTCTTTAGCCAGACCAACCTCTTGCGCCAGATAATCAGCTACGGAGAAAACACGATACTCACCAGAAACCGGGAAAAAGTAATTCGGTTTCATAAAATTAAGCATGAACTGTAAATCATTTTGGCTGGCATGACCCGAGGAACGCAAATTATCTTTGATCGAAATAACGTTAGCACCGCGACGGAAAATTAAATCACGTGTCTTGGCCATGATCGATTCGCTAGAAATAGATGGTGTGGTGGCAATAAAAATCAAATCGTTTTCATTAAAGGAAACGTATCGGTCATCACCGCTTGCCATCCTCTGCAAATCACGGATCGGTTCGCCCATTTTACCAGTTTCAAGAATCGTCAGTTTATTAGCTTCAATTGATTTTACATTTTTAATGTTCGTAAATAATTTATTGTAACTGGCAGGTAGAATCAGGCGGTTTGAATCCAAAGCCGTTTTAACCACTTGTTCCAAATCATTACCAGAAATAGCGATTTTTCGTCCAGTTTGAAAAGCTGCATTAATAACTTCTTGAATTCTCTGAATATTAGAAGCCACTGTTGCAACAATAATTCGGTGATCAGCATTTTCACGAAAAGTTTGAAAAACAAACTCATCAATTGCAGATTCATTGACCGACTCGCCAGGCGTTTCCACACCATTAACATCAGCCAGTAAAGCTAATACACCTCGCTGACCAATCTGAGTGAGACGCGCGTAATCGGTCTTGTATGTTTCCTTAGCTGTATTGTCAAATTTAAAGTCCCCGGTATAGACAATTTGACCATACTCGGTTTCCAAAACAATACCAATAGAATCTGGAATTGAATGTGTTGTACTGAAAAACGAAACTTTTGTCTTACCAAACTCAACAACTGAATCTGCTGTCACAACATTGTAATCATTAAAATCCGACAGAGATTCGCGTCTAGCAACTTGCTGTTTGGCTAGATCAATCGTCAATTCCGTGCCAAATACAGGTACACGCAAAGCCTCGAGCAGATAAGGAAGTGCCCCGATCGAATCAGCATGTCCATGTGTCAAAAAGACACCTACGACTTGGTCGGCATGGTCAACCAAATAATTAAAGTCAGGAACGACAACGTCGACTCCTAAAAGATCCGTTTCTGGATACTTCAGTCCAGCATCCAATATATAAATTTCGTCGTTAATTGTAACGGCATACATGTTTTTTCCGTTTTCCCGGACGCCACCAAATGGGATGATGGACAGAGCAGTTTTTACCATGAAATATTACCTCTTTGTTATTTTAAAAAATTTGAAAATTTTCCTGGACGCGTAGACGTTAGTCCAAAATGGATTCAATACAGTAAGTTTAACATTTTTTCGAAACATAAAAAGCCCTAGAACAAAAATCAAAGCTGAAAAAACTAAATTATTTTGCTACAATATAAGAGCTGTGTTTACACAGTGATCCTTTTGCTTAGTTATTCGCGAATTTGCCTTTACGAATTGCCCGGTAACTGGAAAATTTGAGGAGGTATACATGGCTTTAACTCAAGAAGCAAAGAACCAGATTATTAAAGAATACGCTCGCCACAGTGGCGATACTGGTTCTGTAGAAGTTCAAGTGGCTGTTTTGACTGCTGATATTAACGAACTGAATAACCATATGAGCGAAAACAAACATGATTTTTCTTCACAGCGTGGCTTGATGAAGAAAATCGGTCATCGTCGTAACTTACTGCGTTACTTGCGTGACAATGATGTCGCTCGTTATCGTGAACTTATTTCGAAGCTCGGACTTCGTCGTTAATATTTTAGGAGGAAAAAATGCCAATTATTGAATCTTCAATTCAACGCGATCGCTTGAATAAAGTTGAACGTGCTATACGTGTGCCACAAATCAGTGCCTACCGTACGGCTATCAAAAACTTTGAGAAAGCTGCTGCTGCCGGTGCTGATAATCTCGACAGATTATATAGTAAGACAAGCGCTGCCGTTGATAAAGCGCAAAGCAAGAATTTAATCAAAAAGAACAAGGCTTCCCGTGACAAGGCTCGTCTTTATCTTTTGCTTAAATCTGCCAGCGCTAAGTAATTATTATTTTAATTAATAATAAAACCCGATTCACAATGAATCGGGTTTTATTGTGTTCTCATTTATCTGATTTTGCTTTTCTTCTGGCTCGAGAAGCTGTTCTTTGGCTTACCTTTTTGTCCTTGATTTGTTTAAATCTGATCGCACCTTGGATTTGTCGCCGATAACCCGGTTTCACATGAGCTTTTTTCTTCTTAACAAGACCAATTAGTTCTGGATCAAGCTGTTTTTGAGAAGCATGTCGATGGCTGCGCTGATTGCGATCCTTAACATCAATTAATTGGTGGTCCTTTAATTGTTTTGGCTGAAACTTAATACCCAGCTGTTCCAATTGCTCAACTTTATCCTCTTCATCGGGGCCATAAAGTGTAATAGCAGTCCCAGACAAACCATTTCTTCCGGTCCGGCCAACTCGATGGATAAAAAACTCTAAATCAACCGGGATATCATCATTAATAACTTCGGAAACGCCTTCAATATCTAAGCCACGAGAAGCCAGATCACTAGCAACAACATACTGAAACTCTTGATTTTTAATACGTCTCATCGTACGACGACGTTCTCTTGGCTCGATACCACCATGAACCTCAGCAACCTTCAAACCTTGAGCAGTCAAAAACTTAGCAATTTCATGTACACGTTCTTTCGTGTTGGCAAAGACCAAACTTAAGTAAGTCTCGCCACGCGTCAATAGATCATAAATAACTTCATTTTTGTTTTTGGACTTAGTTGCTAACAAGTAATTGTCAATCGTATCAGCAACAACTGTTGAAACTGGAATTTCTTCGATCAGTGGTTCTTTCATGTACTTCTTCAAAAAAGGTGTTAATTTATCTGGAATCGTCGCCGAAAAAACCAGCATTTGCAAATCCGATGGCATAGCGCTTGCAATTATATTAACATCAGTCAAAAAGCCCATATCCAAAGCCATATCAGCTTCGTCAACCACGAAAAACTTATTGTGATTGACCAGTAACAAATTCTGACCCAAAAAGTCTTTCAACCGGCCTGGAGTACCAATAACCACTTGCGGTTGATTCTTTTCAAGCTGCTTCGTTTGTTTATGACGATCAGTGCCGCCAACGTAATTTGCAATTCTTAAATTACTAAAGTTTTTATCAATTTCTGAAAGGCTTTTTTGAAAATCACGAAAAGCCTCGTAAAGTTGTTCAGCTAATTCTCTAGATGGCGATGTAATAACGGCTTGGACCTCATTGACCGAAGGATCCAAAGCATTGAAAATGGCTAACAAAAAAACATGTGTTTTACCAGATCCCGTCTGTGATTGACCAACGACATCTCGACCAGCGATCACTGCCGGAATCAAACGCTGCTGAATTTTGGTCGGCTTAACAAAGCCAATGCCATCTATCGCTTTTATAATATTTGCTTTTAAATTAAATTGTCCAAATTGGTTTGTCATTTATTTAGTTAATCAATGAGCCCTTTGCCTCATTCGTCTCTTTTTTACGACTAATTCCCGTTTAACGAAGCTGTTTAGGCGATGTTTTTTAAACTTGAAAAATAATTCAATAGGATCAAAATTGAATTTAAAACGATTTTTAGTTCCGCCTAATCAGTCTAACAGTTCGAGCACACAATTGTCCTAAACTGCAGACGAAAAAACTCATTCCATCGAAAATGACTGCTTTTTAAATGCTTCAGTTGATGTTTTCAACTCTTTCACAATTTGGTCAATTTCCGCAAGATCTTTCGCCTTGGCACCACTAGCCATATCGTGTCCACCACCGTTATGTAATTTAGCGATCTCATTAACATTCGGTCCTTTGGAACGTAAACGAACTCGAAAACTGCCATCGTCGTTTTCAATAAAATTGGCCCAAGCAGTTACTTCTTTAATAGCACCAAACATACCAACAATAAAATTCGTTCCCTCGCTGCCAAGATGGGCTGCTTCAATTTCCGCTCGTGTCAAAGTGATCCAGCCGACAGCATCTTCAACTTTCATTTCGCCATAAACAACAGCAGAAAAACGTGCCTGTACCAAACTGATCGAAGACATTCTCCGATTGATTTTCTCAAAATCAATTGCAAAACGGTATAGTTTGCTAGCAGCAATTAAGGTTTCCGGTGTTGACGCATACATAAAGCGGCCCGTATCACCTACTAAGCCAATATATAAATCACGAGCTGAATCCTGCGTTAATTGAAGCGGCAGATTGGTGTCTAAGAAAAAAGTCACCATTTCTGAACAGGATGAGCGAGTAGGTTCGACCCACATTAAATCACCGTAGGGTTCATCATTGGGATGGTGGTCAATTTTGATCAAGGCATCCCCTTTATTAAAACGATCATCGTCGATTCGAACAGAATTTGCCGTATCGATCACAATTACCAAGGCATTATCATAAATTGAGTCAGCGACTTTGTCCATGCTGCCAACCCAAGTTAGCCCGGTTATTTCTTTGCCAACAGCATAAACATTTTTTTCTGGGAAAGCTGCTTGAAGACCGGCTTTTAGGCCAAGCTGCGAACCAATAGCATCCGGGTCCGGCCGCTGATGGCGATGAATAATAATTGTTTGATATTTCTCAATTTGTCTTAAAATTTTCTCTTGAATATCCATGCTTCTAGTCTATCCGAACTAGAAAACAAATTCTTGATCAACTGTAGGCAAAAAGCCAACACCCGTAGCTAATTGATCAATAAATTTTTGCGGATCGGCTTGAATACTTGGATTTGTATTGTAGTGAGTGGGAATCACACGTTTGGCCTGAAGAAAATCAGCTGCCACCAGTGCATCATCAGCGTCCATCGTAAAGTGACCGCCAATGCAGATCAAAGCTAAATCTACTGGCCGCTTCCTAGCAACTAACTTAAGATCGGAAAACAAACAAGTATCACCTGTATCATAAATTAACTTATTCTCAACCGTGATCGCCATGCCTGAAGCAACACCAAGCGGCATCAATCGACCATCAACAACGCTAGCATCGGTATGCCAAGCCGGAAACAGTTTTACGGAAAAATCGTCCGCGTAAAATGTGCCGCCAAAATTAATACCTTCTGCATGGCAATCATGAGCTTCGGGCAAAGAATGATTAATATATTCAGCAAAATCTGTCTGGGTCACGATCGTTGCATGAGTGCGTCGGGCAATATCAAAACCGTCTCCCACATGATCACCGTGAACATGTGTCAGCAAGATATAGTCAGCTTTTAAGTCATTCGGATCAACCTTCGTATGTTTGTTGCCTGTCAAAAAAGGATCAACTAATATGGCAGACTTGCCGGATACAATTCTAAAAGCACTGTGACCAAAATAAGTGATTTTCATTTTCGTTTATCTCCTAAAATAAAAAACAGCTCAAACCGGCTGTTTTACTTTGATTCTTTTTTATCGTCTTTATCATCCGCAGGACCGGTAATTTTGTCAGCTGTTTTGGTACTTTCTGCTGGAGATATTTTAGCAATTGCCCGCTGATCGAAAGTCAGAAAAACGCCTTCTACATCCAATGTCACAATTTTCTTTTCACTATCGATCGAATCAACAACACCGTGCAAACCACCAATTGTGACTACTTTGGCCCCTTTAACCAATTCTGTATGCATTTTCTCTTGCTGGGCTGCATTTTGTTTACGGCGTCTAGAAGACCACCAAAACATACCACCAATCAAAACAGCATAGATTAAGACCATCGGTACCCAAGAACTCGAGTTACTTTTTGCGGCCGCTATAATTAAGTTATTGAACATAAAATCCTCCAATTTACTATTCTATCAAAGCTTAGTTAGAAAAGACGAGCATTTGGTCTATTGTATCCATATTCTTCAAGAACCTTTTCTCTAAGATCCAAAAGCTGATCATTTTCAATCGCCGTACGCATATCTTCCATGAGTTTTAGCAGATAACGAAGATTGTGAATGGAAGCCAAATTATAAGCTAACAATTCATTTGTGTTAAAAAGATGATGCAGGTAAGCTTTAGTGAAATGAGTTGAGGCATAATCGTCGAGATCTTCGTCAAGCTGACTAAAGTCCTCTTTATACTTATGATTTGTAATCACGATCCGGCCAAATCTGGTCATCAAACTGCCTTTGCGGGCAATACGCGTTGGCAAAACGCAATCAAACATATCAATGCCGCGAATCACAGAATCAAACAGCGAATCCGGTGCACCGACACCCATCAAGTAACGCGGCTTGTTTTCCGGCAGCCATTGCGTCGTGAAATCCAAAACACGATTCATTTCAGCTTTGGATTCGCCAACCGATAAGCCACCGATCGCATAACCTGGCAGTCCTAACGAAACTAAATCTTTAGCGGAGTTCTCTCGAATTTTTTTAAAACCAGCACCTTGAACGATACCAAAAAGTGCTTGGCTATCTGTTTTTTTATGTGCTTTAAGTGCTCGTTGTGCCCAACGTGCTGAACGCTCAGTTGATTGCTTAATGTAATCATAACTTTCGAAATACGGAACTGCTTCATCTAACTGCATCATAATATCAGCACCCAGATTATTCTGAATTTTCATGGCCACTTCAGGTGACAAAAACATCGTCGAACCATCAATATTGTTCTTAAAAGTGACCCCCTTTTCCGTAATTGATCGAGAATCAGCTAAACTAAAGACCTGAAAACCTCCGGAATCAGTTAAAATCGCTTGATCCCAATCCATAAATTTATGCAGGCCGCCAGCTTTTGCGATCAAATCATCTCCAGGACGAATCCATAAATGATAGGTGTTTCCCAAAATAAACTGGGAACCAATTTCTTTTAATTCGCGCGGCTGCACGGATTTAACGGTTGCTTGTGTGCCAACTGGCATAAACATAGGTGTTTGCCAGTCGCCATGAGGCGTATGAATCACACCGCGGCGTGCGCCGGTGTGCTTGTCAACATGTAATAGCTCGTAAGTTACGGGTAATTTGGTCATAAATATCATTGTAAAACAAAAATTAGTCAACTAGATGGATTCAATTACTCAAATAATTTCGTTTTCTCATTGATCGATCTGGCACTGGTTTTTAATTTAGCTGTTTCCGCTCGATTTAAAGGCAGATGTATTTCACGGACGATCCCCTCTCGGCCGATGATCGCAGGTAAAGAAATATAGCAGCCTAATTTGTCATTATAACGAGAAACGATCGCTTCTCCATGGCTATCAGTTAAAATCATATCGATCAAAACCGCAGCAGCACTTGCGATCGCGATATTCGTGTAACCTTTGCCATCGATCACATCAAAGGCTGCCCGCTTAGTGGCTTGCTCTAGATCAGTCACATCAATGTCGCGCTCTTCGGCTATTTTTAAAATAGGCTGCTCTAAAACCTTGATCGAAGACCAGGCTGGAAACTGCGAATCGCCATGTTCACCTACCACAAAACCCGAAACTGCTCGCGGATCAACATCAAAACGTTCGCCAATTTCCCGCTTTAATCTAGATGTATCTAAGTATGTACCTGTACCAAAAACTTGCGTTTTTGAAAGACCCAATGTTTTTTGATAAACGCTCGTGATCACATCCACAGGATTTGTGATCGTTAAAAAAACACCATTGAATTTAGCCGCTTTAAGCTGGTTAGCCATAGTTTGAATCTGTTCAAGATTAAATTTCAATTCAGCAAAACGATCACCGGTTTTAGCAGTCAAGTTCACATTCCCAAAGGTACTAACGACAATATCAGCATCGCTAAGATCGCGATAACTGCCAGCTAAAATTTTTGTATGGTGAGTCAAAAAAGACTGGGCATCTCTAAAGTCCAGACTCTCTGCTGTTAAATGTTTTTGATTAACGTCCAATAAGACGATTTCATCAACCATACCGCGGTCGATAATAATGTGAGCCAAGGTCGATCCGACGTGGCCCATTCCGATAATTCCGATTTTGCGCATTTTTCGCCCTCACTTTGTAACACCTTAATTATAATTTACTGTTAAAAAACGGATCAAAAATATTCGCAGCATCCGCTTATTTTTAGAAACGTTTTCAATGGCAGTTTTTCAGCTTGTCTATTTATAATAGAGTGGAACGTATTTGTTTGAGCAATTAAGGAGAATTCCGATGAAAGCAATTGAAATAAATAAATTTGGCGATGTTGACGTTTTTTATGAAACTGAAAAAACGCCTGGTGATTTAAAATCACACGAGCTTTTAATTAAAAATTATGCCACTGCTATCGACCCCTATGATGTGAAATATCGAGCTGGCGCCTTTGACGGAGCAGATAAATTGCCAACAGTCCTTGGATCAAGTGTGGCCGGCATCGTTGAAGCGATCGGTTCGGAGGTCACTCAATTTACTATCGGCGACCGCGTAGCAGCCAGCACCCATCTTCAAAGCTACGCTAGGCAAGTAATTGCTTTAGAAAAACAGTTAGCTTTGATTCCTGATAATGTTACTTTTGTACAGGCAGCCGGTGTCGCTCTTGGCTACCAAACCGGCTATCAAGGCATCACTAAAGAACTTGACCTGCAAAAAGGACAGTCCATTTTGATTCATGGCGGCAGTGGCTCGGTCGGTTTTGCCGCTATTCAAGCAGCTAAAAATAGTGGTGCAACAAAGATTTATGCAACAGCCAGTGACAAAGGCAAAGCATTTTTAACCGAATTCGACCCAAAAATCATAGTGTTTGATTACAAAAAAGACGATTTTACGAAAATAACAGAAAAAGTGGACGCTGTTTTGGATACGGTCGGTGGAAATACTCAAGAACAGTCCTTAAAAGTACTAAAAAGCAGCGGAAAACTTCGCTCAACAGTCAATTTAACTGATAACGTTAAGAATTCAGCCTTTGATGCAGCAAGCTATTACCTAGTTTCCGGCCAAACATTGTCACAACTTCTTTTGGATCTCAGCCGTAATCGCATCACAATCAAAATCGCACACATGATGAAATTTAACTTAGAAAATCTTAAAAAAAGCCATCAGCAATTTGAAACAGGTCATCCATTAGGAAAAATAATTTTAGAATTTTAAAAATTAACGGCCGATAATTTTTTCAGCTTGATCCCATAAATAATCCCAGAGTAGATCGGGATTTTTTTTGAAATCACTGAGAAAACTATCACCTTTTGCCGTGATGCGGCCCTCTTGTTTACCAGCGATGCCGACAATCGCAAAGTCTTTTTGGTCAATCAATTGTACGGTGAAATATTCGCCATCAAGCAAATCGTTGACGATCGCCTGCAAACCATCTTTTACAGACTGGCCGATCACTTGTTCTTCACTCACAGCAAAGCCGCGGTGTTTCATCAAAAGTACTCGATCTTGAACCGCCTGCATCGTTTCAGGAATTTTATCTTCACTCATAGGTTCATTTTAAGACATCGAAATTTAAAAAAACTCAATGTTTCTTCAAAAAATCAATTGTCACGGGTAATGCATCATCAGCATAGGCTAAGGCGTGCCGATCTCCTGGAAAAATAAGCGTGGAAACTTCGAGACCATTTTCAATATAGGCTGACTGCATTTTGTAAACTTCCTCGATCGGAGCCAATTCGGCAGCAGAATTAACTAATAAAATGCTCCCTGTTGCCGGTGTGATTTGATGCTGCAGCGTTGCTTGATCAACTTTAGATAAATCACCATTAAAAAGTCTTTCTAAAATCCATTTATAATAGGACGCCATCTTGCTGCCCTTATCCGGATCTGGATTGTCAGCTGCTTTGCGACCAGCAATTGCCGTATGCGTAGCTAGAAATCCTTTGAAATCGAATTGGCCAGACCAAGAAACAGTTGGAAATCCTGTTTCGATCGATAAAGAAACGCTGATATTTGCTCCCGATGAAGCACCAAACAGTGAGATATTTTTTTTGTTGAATTGATAATCACTATTGATCAAAAACGTTAAAGCTGAGCGAGTATCGTCCAGCTGGGTCGGATAAAGGTGCTTTTCATCTGCTAACCGATAATTCGTCGAAGCCACAGAAAATCCGGCCTGAAACAAGGCCTGAAAAACTTTCAGATCCTTTTCTTTATCACCCTGCCACCAGCCGCCGCCATGCACATAAAAAACCAAAGGGGCTGAAAAATCTTGTAAATAAAGATCAATTTTCTGTTTTGCATCTATGCCATAAGAAATATCAGAAATCTTTGTCATATGGTCATTCTAGCAGACTAAAATGTGAGTAGAGGTGCTTATGAAAATCACATTTTATTTGGTTCGCCACGGGCAAACATATTTCAATCGTTACAACAAATTACAGGGCTGGGGAAATTCTCCTTTAACCGAGAATGGTCTTGCGGATGCTAAACAAACCGGTGAAAAATTGAGTGATATTCATTTTTCAGCCGCTTATAGCTCCGATACAACACGAGCAATTGATACGGCTCAAATCATTCTTAATGAAAATACAAGTGATTTTCAGCCAAAACTAATTAGTTTGTTAAATTTTCGCGAACAATTTTACGGTTCTTTCGAGGGTTCTAATATGGATGTAGCTTGGCTGGACGCCGGCGCGCCTTACGGCTTAAAAAGCTACGCTGAGATCGTTGATAATTACGGTCTGCCTTCAACGAAGGATTTCTTAAAAGCCGCCGATCCTTGGCACGATGCAGAAAATGACGATGAATATTGGGCACGAATCGACGAAGGATTTGACAAATTATTCAAAAATACTGCCATTGCTGACAACTCAAATGTTTTACTTATTTCTCATGGCAATACGTTATTATCCTTAGCTGATCGCTATGGCGAAGACAAAATAAGCCTGCATGCTCGGCCGAAAAACGGGTCAGTCTCGAAACTGTTTTATGAAAATGGTCACTTCAGATTCCTCAGCTTTGATGATAAAAAAATTTGATCAGCGCTTTTTGAGCCAATCATAAATGGCCAACGCAATAATAAAGAGAATGATCAGGCCAATGCCATGCCAAATCAAATGGATCAATGAGAATAATAGGCCGATCACAAAAATCACGATCAAAATCGGTACTAAGGCTGCTGTGACACCAAACGAAATGAAGCCAAAGGCTGCGGCCAAAATCAGCAGCACGATAAATAGAAAAATTAAGGGCATCTTTACTCCTTGTCTCTTAATTTTACATTCTTTCTAAAAGTTATAAAAATTACAAATATATTACATATTTAAAAGCGCTTGACAATTTTTAATTCGCCGTGTAATCTAAAGGGCAACTCAAAGAGAGTACATGCGAAGTAATTGTTCACAAATGAATATGAATGCATCAATTATTTTGATCAGCGTCGTGTTGCTAATTACACAGTGACGACTGATTGATTTTGTCAGTCGTCGAAAGATGACTGGCTAGCATGGTTGAAGATTTTCAAACCCGTTCTAGTTAATTACAAACTAGAGCGGGTTTTTTGTTTCTAAAGGAGAAGAAATGACAGCAAACAGCAAACCGAATGCTGGGTCTGACGTATTTAATCAAGATCCGGCTTCGATGACAACACAAGAAAGAGATTCTGCCTATGCCCAAGCAATGTCGGCTGCAGCAAAATTTAAAACTGACCGTGCTCAGCCAGAAGAGCTGAGGCCGGGATCAGGTCCCTTGACACGTCCAGAAAAGAAAATGAAAATGTCCGACTGGGTCTACACAGTCAGTCAAGGTGTTTCAAACGCAATTTTGGTTATTCTGGGAATTTCAATTCTCTTGAATACAGCCGGAAATCTGCTCCATTGGGTACCTCTGCAAATGATCGGTATTTTGGGTCAGCATCTGTTAGCACCTGCTATCGGTGCCGGTATTGCTATTCAAATGCGTTCAACAACACTGACAACTTTCTCAGCTATGATCGCTGCAACTGTTGGTGCTAACTCAATCTATTTCACAGAGACAGCTTTAAAGGCAACCACAACCGCAACTGGCTGGGTCGCACCACAACTTGCCGGCGCAACTATCACCACTGTTGGCCAGCCGGTTTCAGCAGTTATCGGCGGACTTACTGCCGTCTTAGTTGGCAAGTGGATGACTGGCAAAACACCATTAGACATGTTTATCGTACCTTTCTGTGCAACGCTGGTTGGTGCGATCGTGGGGCTCGGTGCTGCAACGGTAACCACGCCATTTTTAACTTCTGTTTCAGAAGCGCTCGCAAACACAATGAAAGTTAATCCAGTTCTAGGTTCTGCAATCGTTTCATTTGCTTGGTTCTGGTTCTTAATGACACCCGCTTCATCGGCTGCTCTAGCCGTCGCTGTTGGTCTTGATCCAATGTCAGCTGGTGCTGCTCTAATCGGTTGTTGTGCTGCCTTTGCTGGTTTCACGGCCATGAGTTTCAATCAAAATAATCCTGGTGCCAATATCGCACAAGGGTTAGTAACGCCTAAGATTCAATTCCCAAATGTTATCAAGTCACCCTTAACAGCCCTCGGACCTATGGTTGCTGCAATGGTTATGTCATCACTCGCCGTTACAGTTGCTGGTTTCAAAGTACCTTCAGCACTTGGCGGACTTGGATTTTCCTCGCTCACTGCACCATTAAATGTTCTTTCAATGTCAAAAGACTCTGGCTTTTCATATGGTTGGGGCGGGCTTGGTATCATGATCGTCTTTGGACTTGTTGGACCAGCTGTTATTTCTTGGGCTTGGTATCGTTTCTTAAAGAGTGTTGGTAAAACACGTACGAACGATCTGCATCTTGATGTTGTTTAATTTAAAAAAAGTTTGATAATGATTTCAAAGGAGAGTTTAGTAAATGGTAAAAGCAAAAGCAGAAGATTTTGATTGGCCCAATTTAGGCTTTAATTATTTTGATTTACCCTACAGTTTTCATGCTGAGTATAAAGATGGTAAATGGGACGAGGGGCATTTAACAAGCAACTCGTCAGTCACAATGTCTGAAGCGGCTAACGTTCTGCATTATGGGCAGGAAGCCTTTGAAGGTTTGAAAGCTTATCGCCGGGAGGATGGCGGCGTCAATTTGTTCCGTCCTGATATGAATGCTAAACGCATGCACAATTCGGCTAAACGTTTACTCATGGCACCATTCCCAGAAAAAAGGTTCGTTGAGGCTGTTAAGGAAGTTGTTAAAGCAAACCAAGACTTCGTGCCGCCTTATGGTTCTGGCGCAACACTCTATATTCGACCATTTTTGATCGGCACCGGTGAAGTTATTGGGGTTCATCCGGCTGACAGTTTTCAGTTTCATATCTTAGTTACACCGGTCGGTCCTTATTATAAAGGTGGTATGAAACCAACAGCTTATGTCACGAGCCCTTACGATCGTGCAGCCCATGGCGGTACTGGCCAGTCTAAAGTCTCTGGCAACTATGCTTCTAGTCTGCTGCCGGGTTCGATTGCGCAAAAAGCAGGTTATTCTGATGTGGTCTATCTTGATCCAAGACTGCATGAAAATATCGAAGAACTTGGCGGTGCTAATTTCTTCGGTGTTACAAAAGATGGTCAATTTAAAACACCTAAGTCCCCTTCCATTCTACCTTCAATCACAAAAAAGTCTTTGCTGCAGATCGCTGACGACTTTGGCATGGATCCTGAAGAAACAACGATCAGTGTTTACGATCTGGACCAATTTGCTGAAGCCGGTGCGATGGGCACGGCTGCTGTTATTTCACCAGTCGGCTCCATTACCCATAATGGCAACAAACATGTATTCTTCAGCGAAACCAAAGTTGGACCCTACACACAAAAACTGTACGACCGCCTAAGCCGCATTCAAGATGGGGATGAAAAAGGTCCCGAAGGCTGGCAAGTTGACGTACCTTTGAAATAAAAAAATAAATTTGAACGCTTAACACAAATCATTTCTCAATGGAAATGATTTTATTTTATTTATTAGTTCGTTTTTATTGACATATCCTAACTATTGTCGTAATATTAATAAAAACAAAGAAAGGATAAATGATGTCAGAGACAACGAATGAATTAATGAAAGCAATCGGTGGTCTAGCTAAAAATCCTAATTTCTATTTAATGGTTGGGCCTAGGCATGGCGGACAGCGTAACCATCACCGAGGTCAAGCACGACTAATGCGTCTGCTTGATAAATATGATGGTTTGTCCGTTGGCGAAATTGCAGAGATTTTAGATGTTAGGCCTAGTTCGATCACAGGACTCGTTGATCGTTTGGAAGAAAATGACCTTGTAGATCGTATGCCTGATGCGGCGGATAAAAGAATTACTTTGATCAAGCTGACAAAAAAAGGCCACCAATTTTTGCAAAATAAAAAAGACGAAGCAGATGATCTTAGCGAAGAAGTATTTGCCGGCTTATCACAAGAAGAGCAAGAGACTTTATTAAACTTATTAAAACGTGTATCTAAGAATTTAGATGATGTTGATTTTGGCGACTACATTAGCAAAATGGTCAATGACTCAATCGGTCGTCACTTCAGATTCGATGATGGCGATATTCATATTAATTTATAAAAAATTTGGGAGAATGGGATAATGGCAAAAGTAGAAGATGGTGATTTTGAAGATATAGATGATGATTTTGATGATGATGATCTGAATAGTAAAATTGGCCGGCGAATTGATATCAAGTTTAGAAATTGGGCCAAGCATCATCCTGATCATGTCATTATTGACGGCAATCATGGACATAGCCACCGCTGGTATAGGCATATTACCGTTAACAACGATATGAATTTTTATGGTTTGGGCATCATGCTCAGTGCTGGTATTACCTGGTACACGACACACCAAGATGTTTGGACAACGATTTGGCATGGACTATTATCTTGGCTGTATTTCGGTTATTGGTTAGCCCAGCAGCTGCATTAAAAAAACGAGCTTTTAAAGCTCGTTTTTATTTGATCTTGGAAAATATTTTTAAAGTGCTACTAAACCACCAGCTGGGTTGCTCAGATCTGGTTTTTGAGCCTTAACGATAAGCTCTTCGTTGACAAAAGCCATGATACCAAGCTGGCTCATCTCACGACCATATCCAGAGGCTTTCACGCCGCCAAAAGGTAATTCTGGCAAGGAACTCATAAAGTTGTTGACAAAAACCATACCCGTTTCAATTTGTGAAGCAACTTTAGCACCACGATCCGGGTCACCGGAAAAGACAATACCACCTAAACCATAATGAGAGTCGTTGGCCAAATCAATGGCTTCTTGATCACTATGAACTTTATAAACTGAAGCAACTGGACCAAACATTTCCGTTGAGTAAGCCGGATTGCCCTTGCTAATATCCGTCAAAATGGTTGGCTGGAAGAACTGTCCTGGCAAATCAATCGGCTCATTACCATAATATAATGTTGCCCCGGCTTTAATAGCATCATCAACTTGCTGCTGAAGTTTTTCTTTAGCCCGCTTAGAGTTCATCGGTGCTAGTGTGGTCGAGGCATCCATCGGATCACCGGCCTTAACTGCAGCGAATTTGTCTTTCAAACGAGTCAAAAATTCATCATAAAGACTATCGGCAACAATAAATCGTTTTGAAGAAGTGCAGACCTGCCCAGCATTATATAAGCGAGTCCGCCAAGCAATATCGGCAACTTGATCAATATCGGTGTCGTCCAACACGATAAAGGCATCTGTACCGCCTAATTCCATCGTATTCTTTTTCAAGTTTTCGCCTGCAGCCTTAGCGATCGCACGGCCACCGCGTTCAGAACCTGTTAAAGCAACACCTTGCACACGCGGATCAGCCACAATGGCAGATGCTTGATCATAATTTAAGAATAAGTTTGTGAAACTGCCTTCAGGTGCGCCGGCTTCTAGTACTATTTTGCCAAACACATCCGAAGAACCTGGTGTATTTGAAGGTCCCTTTAAGACCATTGGATTCCCGACAATAAAGTTGGGTGCAAAAACCCGCATGATCTGATAATAAGGAAAATTCCAAGGTTCAACCGCAAAAATAACACCAGTTGAATGTTTCAAAACCTCTGCTTCACCAGTAGCGATCGTTTTGAGAGTTGTTGGTTTCAGCATCTCGGCACCATGATCTGCAAAATAGTCAGCGATCAAAGCACACAACTCAACTTCGCCTTTAGCTTCTTTGAACAGTTTGCCCATGTCTTTAACTGCGATCGTGGCTAATTCGTCTTCACGTTCGCGAAACAAGCTAGCAATTTTGTGCAGAATATCAATGCGCTGATCAAGCGGCCCATTACGCCATTTTTTATAAAGCTCATGACCTGTTGATAAAGCTTTTTCAATATCTGCTTGATCTGAAAAATCATACGTTTTAATTGTCTCGTTTGTATAGGGACTAATTGTTTGATATGCCATTCATTTCTCCTCGCTTGATTAAAGATCGACGCTATTATCTTTGATCACCTTTATTTTAATGAAAGCGCATTCTCTAAGCAAATATGTGAAATTAATATAAAAAGACTCATTTTATCGCGCCTCTTTGATAATGCCGGTATTCTGCCAAAGCTGCCAAACCTGTTCTGAATTAAATGCTTGGGCTGTTTGATAGGCACCGATCGAAAGTGTTTTCCATACGGCAGGATCCTTAAGAATCTTAATAACAGATTCAGCTAATTCTGCAAAATTGCCATTTTTGATCAGATAGCCGTTTTGACCGTTTCTAATAAAAGTTCTTGGCCCGTAATTCACATCATAAACGACAGCAGGCAGTCCGTGAGACATCGCTTCCAACACAGACATGCTGAAACCCTCGCCAGTCGAACTTTGGAGGACAATTTCAGCTCGATTCAAAACTTGATCGCGCGCTTGGCCTGTTACATAATCATGAAATAAGATACTGTTTTCCAAATCGGCATCCCTGATCTGTTTTTTTAATTTAGCCAAAAATTCCGCAGAACTTGGATAGCCACAAAATTCTAAGATCGTATCCGGAATGGCGTCTTTAACGATACTAAAAGCTCGAATTGCCTGCTCTGGTCGTTTTTCCTCTGATAAGCGGCCAAAGTACAAGACCCGATGCAGAATCTTCGGAGAAACGCTTTTTTGTGTTTGGCCAATAAAAGTATCCGGTGCTTGATAAAAAGTGATTTTCGGAAATCGTCTGCTTAAATCTCGTTTTTGATCAATCGTTGGCAAAATCACACCATCAAAAGCAGCTGCATAAGTTTTGAATAAGGGCTCTAAAACCGGCATTAATTTGCCGTGAATCGGATTGCTTGCATCAACCGTATGAACGTCATGCAAGTACTGAAACTTTTTCGCTGCACCGCTTGTTCGGGCAATTAATTCAGCCATATTCGGTCGATCATTAATGATCGTTGAACCAGGCTGTTGTGCTAATAATTCGTTCATGAAAAAAACGAACAAGTCGTTTTCGCTATCAAACCGCCAATTCCCGCCTCGATAATTGAAAAGCTTATACATCGTCGGAAATAACTTGCCGCTAATATTCATACGAATAATTTCCAGCATCAGATCACCCATCGGACTATAAAAACGCTGTACTGACGGCTGACCATCAGGATGATAATATTGCGTTGATGATTTAAAACCTCGCCAGTCCCAATAATCAGTAGCTGTGGTATTGCCAAAACTGTCGTAATAATCAATATTGCCGACCAAACCAACTGAGAGCGGTGCAATATTAACACGCGCCAATGTTCTGCCTTGGTATTTAATCAGCGAATAATTCGGATCGACTCCTTGAAGCTGATAATCACGTTTAGGAATCACAGACGTAAAACGCACATTCATTTTCTTGCGAGGCAGGTGAACGGCTTTTTGAAAATAGTCATACATATTCAAAACTTCGTCATCAGTCAAGGCTAGTTGTTTAGCGCCTTGGTGCAGATTATTGTTATAGTTCCGGGTCACATAGACGGCTTTTTGACCATGCAGGTTGAAAAGCCGCGTTCGCTTAGCCTGAGAAAATTCAGTGCCGGAATTGAAGGAAAAAATGTTTTCCGATGTGAAATAAAACATCAAAGCGCCTCCCCGTTCTCAGCCAAACCAGCCAGGATCGGATCAGCATAGCACATCATTTTAGTCGACCAGCTCGATTGTGCGTCATCCAGCAGTGCCTGCCACGCTGTCCAAACATTTTGTTCTGAATAACGCCGTGATAGCTCATAAGCACGATCTGATTTTTGTTGCAGCTGATCAGGATGTGAAAAAAGATAAATCATCTTTTGTGCCAGCATGCGGTAGTCGCCATAAGGCACAATATAGCCATTTTCATCATCAACAACTAATTCATTTGGGCCATAATTCACGTCATATGTGAGACCGACATCCCCCTGAGAAAGTCCTTCCATCATAGACAAATTGAAGCCTTCCATGATCGAAGTGACAGCAAAAATCTGTGCTTGCTTTTCGACTTTGGCGACTTCTGTCGTGTAATCATGAACATTGACGACCTTCTCAAGTCCAAAATCGTGAACTGCCGTTTGAATATCGCGATAAGCTTTGAAATTGTCGGTCCCATCACGATAACCATACAAGTCCAAGCTAATGTCCGGAACTTCTTTTCTCGCGATACCGACTGCTTTGACTAATTCATTCAGACGTTTTTCGGGTGCGATCCTAGCCAAGGCCACCACTTTATGCGATTGACGATCTTTCATCAAAATATGCGCTTGATCAAACTGCTCCGAAGGAATCACACCAACTGGTATCGTAAACAGCTTGCAGGCAGGTTTAAAGCGAGCGGCAACGTCACGACTCTGCTTATGCGTTGCACTAATAATGGCGTCATAGCGATTGGCATTCCAAAGCACATATTCGTAATGGTTGTTTAAAACAGAATGCTGTTCATCATTAGGATCGCCGGCTTGAGAATTATGTAAGTGAATCACTGTATAAGCTGGTTTTTTAAGATTTTGAAGTGCCCAATCAGCTAGATGTGATCGATCGAGTATAAAAATATTCGGCTTCTGTTTATCGAAATAAGTTTCATTAATCAGATCTAGAAAATATTTCGTCAGTTCTTCAATTGTTTGAAAATTGTATACGGTGCCATTTTTTTCAATTAAACGCCAACCGGATTTTTCATACTTGCCGACAGCATCATTTTTATTAAAAGACTCTAGTACAACCCGGCCCGCTGGCGTTTGCCAAGACTCGGTACCGATTTTATTATCTTGTGTATACCACTGGATCAAAGAAACAAAGCCGCGAAAATCATAAAAATTAACTGCATACAAATTACCAAAACCGTCAAACATTTCTGTACTGGCAACACGTTTTTCTACTGATTCCTTGAAAAAATTGACCCGGGCCACTAATTGCTGCCGAATCTGGCCATCACTGCTCTTAATGGTACGAAAAGCCAGGGTACGATTATGTTCTGAGTCTTCTTCATATGAATCGATCGGGACACCAAAATCAATATCTTCAGCGTGAATGATCTGCTCGGAAACAGTCTCCGTTCCTTGGAAATAATCAAACATATTAATGATGTCATGATCATCTAATCCGGCATCAGCAATATTTTCATGCAGCAGTGGCGACCATTCTTGTAACAGAATTTTAAAAGGCTCACGATGATCACGAAACAAAGCGGCGCGTTTTAATTCAGCGTGTTCGATGCCGGACCTATTTTTCTGAATATTCGCATTAATAAAAAAAATCATGATGTTCCTTTCGCATTTCACCAAAGGAGCAGACAACTAATCAACTCAGTGCGGACTCTTCTGGTGACCTTTAAAACGCCTTAAGTTACATCCTAACATTGCGAATAAAATGACCATTAAAATAATCAGCCGCAGCAAATCAATAAGGCTGCCGCTGGGAATCAGCTAGGTAATTATGAAAAGTCTTTAAGGCGCGTTCGTGCTCGATCTGATCAATTTTTAAAAGTTTGCTGCCCTGCTTGCCTGCTTGAATAAATTTATAAATATCATCGTCGCGAAAACCGATCCTACTCGCATCTTTGGCACTATTACCATAATAAATATGTTTGATATTAGCCCAAATCGCAGCTGATAAACACATTGGACAGGGATAACAGCTGCTATATAAAACACAATCAGACAGATCATAAGTTCCTAAAATGGCACAAGCTTTTCGAATGGCCGTTATTTCTGCGTGAGCAGTGGGATCATTGTTTGCTAAAACCATATTGTGAGCAGCACAAATAATTTCTTCATTTCGAGTAACGACCGCTCCAAAAGGGCCGCCTTCTTTAAGAACGAGATTTTCATCAGCCTGCTCAATTGCCAGCCGCATATAAATGGCATTAGTCATACATTAATCCTATCAATCATATTCAAAATAGTTAGCCTTTAATGATTTCACCGTCTTTATAATTCTGGCTGTTTTCGATAATGCCGCTATCGGTAAAACGCAGCCATTTGCCATCTTTGACATCATCTTTAAAATGACCGATTTCAGATAGACGACCATTGTTTTTAAAGAACTGCCATTCTCCCTGCATGTGTATACCATCAAAAGGGCCGCGTGATCTGACATTGCCAGCCATATAATAAATCGTTCGAATGCCAGCGACATCCGTAAATTTAGCCTGTCCATTACGAAAATGATCGGAATCAGCCGCTAATGGTTGCTTGGCTGTCGAAGATTCAGCGGTAGCTTTCTTTTTAGCTGCAATGGCAGGTTTGCGGCTCTTTCGTTTTAATATGCCTGTAACAGGCATGCCCGCGGCTTTTTCATTTTTAATTGTTTTTTCTTCATCCATTTTTAAGTCCAGTTCTAATTGTTCGATCCTTATTCTCATAATAAAAACGGCTGTCTCCTGCTTTAGAAAAAATTTAAGCGATCGATCCAAGGCTCTCAATATCAAAAAATAATTTCTATGACTCGATAAAAGTATCTTTTAAGACAAATAATCTGACCTCAAAGCTGATATTTTCAAACAATATCAGCTTATGAAGTAAGACTAGCAAAAAAATTTACAAAAATAAAAATTTTCGTTATTTATGTCTGCCATCAAAATACCTCCAGTTTCAATTTTACTGATTGATTTTAACAATTGCATGAATAAACCGTTAGAATTAAAAGAAAAAATAGGAGAACATATGACAGGAATCACAGCAAATGGGCTTTTTCAATTAAAATCGACCTCTCAACTAGCCTACGCCGATGGCAAAGTGTTTTTCGTTGAAAATTCAGTTGATGAAAAAAATAATGCCTATGAAACAGAAATAAAATCAATTGACGAAACTGGTCTGATTCAGACTTGGGCCAACGGCAAAGGCATCAATTCAAATTTAACAGTAGCTGGAGATGATCTGTATTTCACAGCCAATGATATAAAAACAAAAAAAACGCAACTTTTTTCAGTCAATTTTCATGGCGGTGTCGCTAAACAGCAAACCTTTGAAAAAACAAACGTGATTGATTTGATTGCCAGTCCAGACGGCAGCTTTTTAATTTATCAGACAAAGCAATCAGAAATTGACTCAAAATTTAAGACCAGTGATTTTCCAAATACTCGCGAAATCACAAGACTCGTCAGCCGTTTGGACGGCAGCGGCTGGTTCGACGAAAAAGCTGTTTATCGAACTTTTAAATTTGATCCAAATAGTCAGGCTTCAGTTCAAATTTTTGAAAAAGACCACATGATCAGTCTTTTGGATCTTTCACAAGATAATCAGCAGCTGCTTTATGCTGAAAGTAATCAGCCAAATAATGACTTGGATTTTGGCGAAGGTATTTACACCTATCATTTCGCAAATAAAGGGCAAATATTTATCAGCAGTTCATTACCGACTGGCCAGTTTTTTGATGCTCGTTTTTCACCTGATGCTGGCAAAATTTTATTAGCTGGCAGTGATGAGCATCTGACTAACAATACGAAACAGGAGCTGTATCTTTATGAAACAGCTAGCCAAAATCTAACGAATATCACGCAACGATCCGACTTCGATATCGATTGCCATTTAGCCGCTGATTTCGAGCAGCAGTCATCCGGCCGCGTCTTAGCCTGGATCGATAATGCTAACTACTTTTTTACGGCGGGTTATCATGGCCATTCACAGGCGTTTACAGGCTCAGGCACACAATTTAGAATCATTTACAATGAGAAAACACAGATTTACGATTTTGCACTGCTACCAAACGCTCAGATCGCCTTTTCTCTCTCAGCGCAAAATAAAGCCAACGAAATCATCAAGCTCGACTTGAAAACTAATACCCCTTTTAAACTCTACAATCCAAATCTAAAGTTCGAAAGAGAACATGATTATGCTCAGACGGAGCACTTTAATTTTCAAAGTGAGGATGGCTGGGCACATGATGGCTGGTATATGCACGCTGTTAACCCAAAAGATGCTCACAACGTGCCAGTTTTGTTATATGTTCATGGCGGTCCGCATGGGGCTTACGGTGAAACATTTTTCCACGAATTTCAAGTCCATGCTGACCATGGCTACGCCGTTGTGTTTGTCAATCCACGCGGTTCGACGACCTACGGCCAAGAATTTGAATCAGCTGTCATTGGTCACTATGGTGAAAAAGACTTTAGCGATGTCATCGCTGGCCTTGATTACGCATTAGACCATTTCCCAGAACTCGATCGAAAGCGCCAATATATCGCCGGTGGTTCTTATGGCGGCTTTATGACAAGTTGGGCAGTTGGTCACACAAATCGTTTCGCCGCTGCTGTCACACAACGATCGGTTATCAACTGGATCTCAATGTGGGGTACCTCTGATATCGGTTGGTTCTTTAATGTCTCAGAACTCGGTTTGGACCTATACGATAAGGGCGGCTTAGAAGAATATTGGCGTCGATCGCCTTTAGCATACGCAAAAAACGTCAAAACGCCACTATTGATTCAGCATGGCGAGTGGGACATGCGCTGCCCTATCGAACAATCTGAGCAATTTTATACCGCTGTCAAACAAAATGGCAACGAGACTAAATTTATTCGCTACCCGCAAAGTTTCCACGGTATTTCTCGTAGCGGCTTGCCCAGTCTACGACTTAAAAGATTAGCGGATATCGAAGCTTGGTTAGATTCTCATGAATAACTGATTTAGGCGATTCAATTCGGAATTGTCTATTTTTTTGTCTAAAAAACGACTGAGCGATACGAATTGATGCCGTTGGTTGAAACGCAGATCTTCAAACTTTAAAATGACGATCACGAGATGATTTTCAGTTAAAAACAGTTGTCCGATTCCATCGAAGTGACCACGCGTATGTTTACCAGTTCGCCAAACAGCTAGCTTTGTCTGCTGACCACAATATACAAATTTGCCATCGCTATTCTGTTGTAATGGAACACCGTAAAATAATTGAACTTTGTAGGTGTTTTTCTTCATAAAAAAAGGCTATTAATTAGCCAAATAGTCCTCTTCTTTTTTGTGGTGTCACATTTTCACCACGCAGTTGTGCATAAGCTGTCAAAGCCTTCTTTTCTTTCTCGTTCAATCTTTCCGGCACTTTGACAATCACTTTGACATACTCATCACCAATGCGTGTTGAATTCACGTATGGCGCGCCTTTTCCGCGTAAGCGAAACTCTGTGTTCGTCTGTGTTCCAGCGGGAATCGTCAACTCGACATCGCCATGGACTGTTTTGACTTGGATTTTATCACCCAGTGCAGCCTGAACGAAGCTAATTGACTGTTCAAAATAAACATTGGCACCTTCACGTTCAAAGCCATCTTTTGATTTAGCAACGACAAATTCAACGTATAAGTCACCAAAGGGTCCGCCATGAGTCCCTGCTTCACCTTGACCGGATAAACGCATTTGCTGACCAGACTCAACACCGGCCGGAATCGTTACCTTTACTGCATGTTCTTTAGAGCTGCCGCCTGTCTCTTGACGGACATATTTGATTTCCGTGGATTTACCAAAAACCGCTTCTTCGAAAGTTAAATTAACACGGTATTGGAGATCACGACCTTTTCTAGGCGCGTTTGGATTGAAAGCACCACCAAACATTTGGCCAAAAATATCACCAAAATCACCAAAATCTTGGCCATTAAAATTAAAGCCGCCTTGTTGAAAACCGCCTTGGCCGCCAGCTGTATTAGCACCAGCTTTGCCATATTGATCATAGGCAGCTTTCTTTTGCGAATCACCTAAGGTCTCATAAGCCTCTTGGACTTGCTTATACTTAGCCTCGGCACCAGCAGCGTGATTAAGATCTGGGTGATATTTCTTCGATAGTTTTCGATAAGCATGTTTTATGTCATCTTGGCTGGCGCTTTTGTCCACACCGAGAATTTTGTAGTATTCTTCATTATCCATAGTTATGTAGGCTAGGTTTTAGCCTAGCATTTGATTTACTTTTTATCGTCAGGATTGACTTCTTTGAAGTCGCCATCGACAGTCTTGCCGTCTTCACCTGGTTTTGCCTTATCATCTGGTCCAGCTTGTCCAGCTGCATCAGCATCACCAGATTTCGGTGCTGCCTGCTGATAAAGTTTAACAGCTAAAGCCTGAGCAGCCTTTTCAAGGGTATCTTTCTTCTCTTTCAAAGTCTCAGTATTATTCGAATCCTTAGCTTTTTTTAAGTCGGCTAAAGCATCCTGAACCGGCTTCTTGTCAGCGTCGGTCAATTTATCGCCAACATCCGTCAACGTTTTCTCACTTGAGAAGATCAACTGGTCAACTTCGTTATGCAAGTCAACTTCATCTTTCTTTTTCTTATCGGCTTCTTCGTTAGATTCAGCGTCCTTGACCATCTTGTTGATTTCATCCTCTGAGAGACTGCCAGGATTTTGGATCGTGATCTTTTGGCTCTTGCCAGTGCCTTTATCTTTGGCTGAAACGGATACGATACCGTTACGATCAATATCAAAGCTGACCTCGATCTGCGGAATACCGCGTGGTGCAGCTGGAATATCTGTCAATTGGAAGTTGCCCAAAGTCTTGTTATCAGCAGCCATTGGACGTTCACCTTGCAAAACATGAATGTCTACAGCAGGCTGATTATCGGCGGCCGTTGAAAAGACTTGCGACTTTGAAGTTGGGATCGTCGTATTACGGTCGATCAGCTTGGTCATAACGCCACCCATTGTTTCAATACCAAGCGACAGAGGTGTAACATCTAGCAACACAACATCTTTAACATCGCCCGTAATCACAGCACCTTGTACAGCCGCACCCAAAGCAACGGCTTCATCAGGATTGATTGAATGGTTAGGCTCCTTGCCTGACAGTTCTTTAACTGACTCCTGGACAGCAGGAATACGAGTTGAACCGCCGTTAAGAATGATTTCATCAATATCAGAAAAACTCAAGCCGGCATCTTTCATCGCATTTTGAACCGGTACCTTAGCACGGTCAACTAATGCAGCTGTTAATTGATTAAATTGTGCTCGAGTTAAAGTTTTATCAATATTCAAGTTTTGATGAATAAATGGCAACAGGATCTGAGCTTCGTTAGCTGAAGACAAAGTTTTCTTAGCTTTTTCAGCCTCGTCTTTCAAACGCTGCAAGGCCAATGAATCTGTTGACAAATCAACACCATTTTCCTTTTTGAAGTCAGCGACCAACCAGTCGATAACCTTTTGGTCGAAATCATCGCCACCAAGATGTGTGTCGCCATTAGTTGACAGCACTTCAAAGACACCATCACCCAATTCAAGGATCGAAACATCAAAAGTACCACCACCAAGATCATAAACCAGAATCTTTTGATCCTTATTTAATTTATCAAGACCAAAAGCTAAAGCAGCGGCCGTTGGTTCGTTAATGATCCGCTGCACATTCAAACCGGCAATTTTACCAGCATCTTTCGTTGCCTGACGTTGAGCATCGTTAAAGTAGGCTGGAACCGTAATCACAGCGTCACTAACTGTCTCGCCAAGATAATCCTCAGCATATTTCTTGATGTATTGCAAAATCATCGCTGAAATTTCTTCAGGGCGATATTCCTTGCCATTGGCTTTAACGCGATAATTGCTTTCACCCATGTGGCGCTTAATCGATGAGATCGTGTCAGGGTTAACGATCGCCTGGCGTTTTGCAACATCACCAACCTGCACCTCACCATTTTTAAAAGCAACGACCGATGGTGTCGTCCGTCCACCGTCCGGATTTGTAATAATTTTCGGCTGGCTGCCTTCCATAACAGCAACAGCTGAATTAGTTGTTCCTAAATCAATACCAATAATTTTTGACATTTAAAGTCCTCCTTATTTTGTATAAACACTAACCATTGCCGGACGCAGGATCCGGTCATGCAACTGATATCCCTTTTGTAAGATAACTGCGATCGTATCTTCTTGCTGTTTGGCCGGATCATCAATCGGTGTCTTTTGAATTGCGTTGTAAAGATTGGGATCGAATTGATCACCGACTTTGCCAACTTCAGTAATACCGCTCTGCATTAATGCATTGCTTAAAGATTTGTGCGTTAGCTCAATGCCAGCAAGAAGTTTTTTTGAAGCTTCGTCGTCAGTACTGATCACCAAGGCACGCTCCAAATTATCGAGCGCCGGTAAAATACTCTTAGCCAAATCCTGACCCTCGTATTTTAAAATATTGGCACGCTCTTTTTCAAAACGCTGTTGCATATTCTGGTTTTCCGCTTCAGCTCGGTAAAATTTGTCTTCATAATCAATGACTGGTGTAGCTTCAACTTTCGAATCATGACTTTTCTCGTCAATGAGCTGTGAATCATTTTTCGACCCCTTAACAGCTTTTTCGATTTCCGCTTCCGTTGCCGGCTTCTCTTCTTTTTTAGCCTGTGATTTCTTCTTTTCTACCAAAAGATCACCTCAATTCGTACCAGAAAATAATAAACAATATTGGTCAAATAGTCAAGATTGGTCAAACATTTTTTTTGATATAATTGAAAATTATGTCGAATATCGCGATCAGATTAGCTAATTTAAAAGATTTATCAGAAATAATGCAAATCATCGCTGATGCTAAAGCACGTTTAAAACTTGCCGGATCACCGCAATGGCAAGGCACTTACCCAAATAAAGAGTCGTTTACAAATGATATCGAAAAAAAATGGTCCTACCTGCTAACTGTTGATGACAAAATTGCCGGCGTGGCTGCTTTGATGCAGATTCCTGAAACAACATATACAGACATCGAGCAAGGTTTTTGGTTGGAAGCTAATAACTTGCATTATACAACTATTCATCGTATTGCAATTTCTGATCAATATACCGGTCAACATCT
Organism: Oenococcus sicerae; assembly: GCF_004102045.2. Lineage (GTDB taxonomy): Bacteria > Bacillota > Bacilli > Lactobacillales > Lactobacillaceae > Oenococcus > Oenococcus sicerae. The sequence goes on from NZ_CP029684.2 coordinate 146,262, forward strand.
GGCTAGTCTTTTCTTCAAATCGCTTATTCAAGAATCAAACCGGCTAGGCTTCAATCAGGTTCGTTTCGATACACATCGTATCAACTTCGCCATGCAGCATATTGGTGAAAAGTTAGGCTTCCAAAAGCGTGGCGTGATTTACGTTCAGGATTATGCAGACAACGCTAGGCTGGCGTATCAGTTAATACTCGCAAATAGTCAAAAATAAACGCTTTATTTATTTTTGGCCTAAAATTCTTTGACTGTTAATTTGATCCTGCTTGAGCTGCGAAATAAGCTCTGTAACGTTGCTGTATTTAACTTGTTCTCGCAAATAATCAATCCAAAAAACAGCGATTTTTTCATTATAAATGTCAGCAGAAAAAGCGAATAAATTAATTTCGATCGTCATTGGATTATCGTCGCCAAAGGTTTGATTATGACCGATCGAAGCCATACCGTCGAAAAAGCGACCTGCAAGTTTGCCAGTCAGAATCTTCGTTCTGACAGCATACACAGCTGTTTTTGGCAACAATTGTTTTTCATTCAAGCTTAAATTAGCTGTCGGAAAACCTAGTTTGCGACCTATTTGATTGCCATAAACCACCTTGCCGACTGTCTGATATTGATAGCCTAACAAAGCATTAGCGGCTCTTAAATCGCCTTTAATCAATAATTGGCGGATACGAGTTGAGGATATTTTACCTGAAAAATCAGCAAATTCATTGACCGCCACAACTTGAAAACGGCCCGCTGCGTAACCAGGCAAGTGATCCATATCAGCTTTTTTTGCAAGCGACCCGTATGTATGGTCAAAACCAGCCACAACAGCAATCGCACCAAGCTTGGCTAAATAGTGGTCTACATAGGATTGCGGGCTCTGAGAGCCGAAATCAAGGCTGTAATTGATCACATAGCTGGTATCTACGGCAAGATCCGCTAACATGGCCAGTTTTTCCTGCAGGGGCAGGATCGGAAACTTCAAAGCTGGATCCGGATCATAGAAACTTGTCGGAGACTGGTCGTAAGTCAGGACAGCCAGTTTTAACTGCTGCTTTTCGGCTAAATCCTTAGCTTTGTTAAGAACGGCTTGATGGCCTAAATGAAGACCGTCGAAGTAGCCCATCGCCAGTACGAATTCTTTTTTGGGATTTTCGTATGTATTTGGAAATTGTAACTTAATTATTTTCATGAATCAGCATCTTTAGAGGCTTGTACAAGTCTTGATCATTTTGATAAATTGCTTGGAAACTTTGGTTGTAGAAAATTTTTACTAGGGAAACAGAAATGGGCAGTTTTTTTAACCAACCGCCATTTTTGACCAATTCCCAGTCACTCTCGCTGATCGAGTATTTAGCTAGACCAGGCAATAATTTTTCTAATGGCATCACAAATCGTTTTGGGTCTTGACTATTTAAAATCTCATCCAAATCATAAGCATCCTCAATATCATAACTATCGGCTTTGACCCGACGCAGTTTCGCCATTGTCGCTGGCAGACTCATTCTCGCACCAAAATCCTCTACCAAAGTTCGAATATAAGTTCCTTTGGAAACAGTTGCGGTAAAATTAATGAATTCTTGACCCTTGGCAGCGTCAAAATTAACGCTGCCAATCTGGTGGAAATCTGTCACATTAATTTCTCTAGCCCGTCGTTCGATCGTTTGCCCTTTGCGAGCCAGCTCATACAGATGTTTGCCATTGACTCTGACCGCTGAATACATTGGTGGAATTTGTTTGGAACTACCAATAAAACTCTCAAATATCGTCCTTTTGCGGTCGTCTGAAACTGGTGACGGCAAAAATTGCACCTCAGTCACACGACCATCCATGTCTTGTGTATCGGTTTTGATCCCAAGAATCAGCGTTCCACGATACTGTTTTTGATTTTGCTGGAGAAAATCAATCAGTTTCGTTGCCTTTCCAAGCACGATGACTAATAACCCCGTGACCGATGGATCCAAAGTACCCGTATGCCCGATCTCCTTTTGATGGAAAACATGTCTCAATTTGGCCACGACATCAAAACTAGTCAGTCCTGCCGGTTTATCAACGAGCACAATTCCGTTGTACATGTACTATTCTCCTTGTAACGACTGATTTTTTTAAAATAAAATAGGTTGATCGCTTACTTTTTTAAATGCTGAGCAAACAAATCTGTAAAATGACCACAAACTTAATTTTACGGGTTTTTGCCCTTTTCGGAATATTTTAAACACAAAAAAACGGGTCTCCCCGTTTTTTAAAAACTTATTGTCAAAATTAAGCTTCTTTACCAGAATTCTTAATAATATCTTCTTGGACATTACGCGGTACAGCCTCATAGTGGTCAAAGAACATTTGGAAAGTACCGCGTCCCTGCGTTGCAGAACGTAAAGTCGTTGTATAGCCAAACATTTCGGCCAAAGGTACTTTAGCTGTCACAGTAACGGTGTTACCGTGGCTCTCCTGATCTTCGATCATGCCGCGACGAGCAGAAACGTGTCCCATCACGTCACCAAGATTATCAGTCGGGCTAACGATCGAAACTTTCATGATCGGTTCCAAAATCACAGCGCCGGCTGTCTTAGCAGCAGCACGCAATGACATTGAAGCAGCGATCTTAAAGGCCGCTTCAGATGAATCAACTTCATGATAGCTGCCATCGTAAAGCTTGGCTTTCAAATCAACTAACGGATAACCAGCCAAAGGACCTGACTGCATGGACTCTTTTAAGCCCTGCTCAACGGCTGGGATATATTCACGAGGAACAACACCACCAACGATCGCATTATCGAATTCAAATCCTTTACCTTCATCGTTAGGCGAAAATTCAACCCAAACATCACCATACTGTCCTTTACCACCAGACTGACGAATATACTTGCCTTGCGCCTGCACTGTTTTTGTAAAGGCTTCACGGTAAGCAACTTGTGGGGTACCAACATTGACATCAACATTAAACTCACGGCGCATACGATCAACCATGATGTCTAAATGCAGTTCGCCCATGCCGGAAATAAGCGTTTGACCGGTTTCGGGATTCGTTTCAGCGTGAAACGATGGGTCCTCTTCGGACAGTTTTTGCAAAGCTTCAGCCATCTTTTCCTGATCGGCTTTTGTCTTAGGCTCAACAGCCATTTGAATAACCGGGTCAGGGAAGTCCATTGATTCCAGAATCAATGGATGGTCAACTGAAGTTAATGAATCACCTGTCGAAGTGGCTTTTAAACCAATCGCAGCAGCGATATCACCAGAAAATACTTCATCAATTTCAGTACGCGTGATCGCATGCATTTGAAGCAAACGGCCAACACGCTCACGAGTACCTTTCGTCGTGTTCTGAACATAAGAACCCGACTTTAAAGTACCAGTATAAACACGAATAAAGGTTAGACGGCCAACATAAGGGTCAGTCATGATTTTGAAAGCTAAAGCTGCAAATGGTTTTGCATCATCAGCCATCAAATCAACTTCTTTGTCAGTATCGGGATCAGTCGCAGTATATGGACGAACTTCCAGCGGTGATGGTAAATAATCAACGACCGCATCAAGCATCAGCTGAACGCCCTTATCTTTATAAGCAGATCCGGCCAAAACTGGATAGAACTTCAAAGCCAAAGTCGCGCGACGAATAGCAGCTTTGAGGTCAGCAACAGAAATCGCTTCCTCACCCAAATACTTTTCCATTAGCTGATCATCAACATCAGCAACAGCTTCGATCAATTCTTCACGTTTTTCTTCAACCAGATCCTTTAAGTCATCAGGAATCGGACGTTTTTCCCATTCGGTTCCTAATTTATCATCAGGATACCAGGCTTCACGCTGGACCAAATCAATCACAGCAGCGAAATCATCTTCAGCACCAATTGGCCACTGAATCGCCTTTGCATTAACATCTAGACGATCTTTCAAAGAATCGACCGACATCTGAAAATCAGCACCCAGCTTGTCCATTTTGTTAACAAATACTAAACGAGGAACTTCATAAGTAGTCGCTTGGCGCCAGACAGTTTCAGTCTGCGGTTCAACGCCAGCAGCGGCATCCAAAACAGCAATCGCACCATCCAAAACACGCAGTGACCGCTCAACTTCAATCGTAAAGTCAACGTGGCCCGGTGTATCAATAATATTGACACGATAAGGAGTCTCTTTCCATTGTTCGTGGAAACCATGCCAAATGGCAGTCGTGGCTGCGGATTGAATCGTAATGCCACGTTCCTTCTCCTGATCCATGAAGTCCATTTGTGAGGCGCCATCATGGGTCTCACCAATCTTATGAATTTTTCCCGTATAATAAAGAATTCGTTCAGTTGTTGTCGTTTTGCCGGCATCAATATGAGCCATAATTCCAATATTACGGGTTCTCTCTAGAGGGAATTCACGAGTAGCCATATAATCTCCTTCTTAACCTAATTACCAACGATAATGAGCAAAGGCACGGTTAGCCTCAGCCATTTTATGTGTATCATCACGCTTCTTCACTGAAGCGCCGGTACCATTTGCAGCATCCATGATCTCTTTGGAAAGGCGTTCTTCCATTGTCCGTTCAGAACGCAAACGCGCATACTGAACGATCCAGCGAAGACCCAAAGTAGTCCTTCGTTCCGGACGCACTTCAATCGGAACCTGGTAGTTAGAACCACCGACACGGCGAGCCTTAACTTCAAGAACAGGCATCACATTATCCATAGCCTTGCCAAATACTTCGACCGGATCATTACCAGTCTCGGACTGAATACGTCCAAAGGCTTTGTAAAGAATCGACGAAGCAGTTCCGCGTTTTCCATCAAGCATTAACTTGTTAATCAAACGACTAACAAGTTTTGAATTATAAATTGGATCTGGCAACACTTCTTGTTGCTTTGTATAAGCTTTTCTAGGCATTGGTCTACTCCTTACTTCTTTGGACGCTTTGCGCCATACTTTGAACGTCCATTCATACGGCCTTCAACACCGGCAGTATCAAGGGCACCACGAATAATATGATAACGAACACCAGGAAGATCCTTAACACGTCCGCCACGGATCAAAACCACAGAGTGTTCCTGTAAGTTATGACCGATTCCCGGAATATAGGCTGTCACTTCATACTGGTTCGAAAGACGCACACGGGCGTACTTACGAAGGGCTGAGTTAGGCTTCTTTGGTGTCATTGTTCCGACACGAGTTGCAACGCCGCGCTTTTGAGGAGCAGTGTTGTTAGTTTGCTTTTTGGACATTGAGTTATATCCAAAGTTCAAAGCTGGTACCTTAGACTTAAACGTCTTTGGCTTACGAGGCTTGCGAACTAATTGGTTAATAGTTGGCATATATTTCTCCTAAAATATTGATAATACTGAGTTTTTCTTGCTTTTTCTATGGCTCATCCACAGTACCAGGCGTGTCCTAATTTGGACTTTAAAAAATGCCTTAAACCGCACAAAAGCGCAAGAAAGCACGCAAATAGTATATAACATCTGGGTCGAACCGTCAACCGATGTGTGCTAGTTTTTGCAGCCGAATTATTTTATTATCCTGCCCTTTACACTAAAATAGATGATATGAATAATCAGCCCTTAGCCTACCGTATGCGGCCAAAAAAAATTGAAGACGTCGTTGGCCAACAACAGCTGATCGGCAAAGGCAAAATTATTTGGCGTATGGTCCAAGCGCACCGCTTATCTTCTATGATATTGTATGGTGCTCCAGGCACAGGCAAAACATCGATCGCTTCAGCAATAGCCGGGTCAACCGATCTTTCCTTTCGAATTTTAAATGCTGCGACCGATGGCAAAAAAGAGCTGCAAGAGGTTGCTGAAGAAGGAAAAATGTCGGGTTCAGTCGTTTTGCTTTTAGATGAGATCCACCGACTCGATAAGGCAAAACAAGATTTTTTGCTGCCTCACTTAGAATCAGGCCGCATCATTTTGATTGGTGCTACAACTGAAAATCCATATTTATCAGTTACACCGGCCATCCGATCAAGGACACAAATTTTTCAGGTCGAGCTTCTTTCTGAGCAAGACATCAAAACCGCTATTGATCGTGCATTAACTGACAAAGAAAACGGTCTAGGTAATTACAATATCAAGTTGGACCAAGACGCACAAACACATTTGGCCATTGCGACCAACGGTGATTTGCGTAGTTCTTTAAACGGTCTGGAACTCGCTGTTTTATCAACAAAAGCTAGCGGCAAAAAACAGCAAATTCATATTACCTTGCCAATTGTTGAAGAAACCATTCAGCGTAAATCCATGTCTGGAGATAAAAACGGCGACGCACATTACGATGTCATCTCTGCTTTTCAAAAATCCATTCGCGGTTCAGATGCTGATGCAGGCATCTATTACCTTGGACGAATTCTCGAAGCTGGTGATCTAGCCATTGCGGCAAGACGCCTTCTAGTAATTGCCTACGAAGACGTGGGTCTGGCTAATCCGAACGCCGCCGCTCATGCTGTTCAAGCAGTGACAGCTGCACTGCAGCTAGGCCTTCCTGAAGCAAGAATTCCACTGGCAAACGCTGTGATCGAGTTGGCTTTATCGCCAAAATCAAATTCTGCCTATATGGCAATCAACAACGTCATGACTGATATCGAAAAAGGTGGTACAGGCGATGTCCCGATCCAATTAAAAAACACACGCAATTGGGGTAAGACCAAAAATCAGCAAATTGATTATCTTTATCCACACGATTTTCCAAATGATTGGGTTGCCCAAGCATATTTACCAAATAAAATTAAAGATAAGCGATATTTTCAAGCAAAAGGAAATTCCAAGTATGAGCAGTTATTATTTGAGACCTATAACAAATTAAAAGAAAATCAGCAAAAAGGTTTAAAAGATTGACGCAGACAATCACGATCAAAAGACATTTTCAAGAGACATTCATTGTTAAGAAATCCCGTTTCATCGCAGATATTTGGCCTATCCAAGACGAAAGACAAGCCAAAACTACGATCCAGACCAATAGGCAGCTTCACACCGATGCCAATCATGTCGCTTTCGCTTATACAATTGGTTTGCAGCGAGAAATACAACGCATGTCAGACAACGGCGAGCCTTCCGGAACAGCTGGTAAGCCAATCTTGGATGCGATCTTAAAAAATGAATTAGTCAACGTTTTAATCACAGTCACGCGATATTTCGGTGGTATCAAGCTGGGGGCCGGCGGCTTGATTCGCGCTTATTCACAATCAGCTAGTCAAGTGGTCAACCGGGCTGACCTCGCGTTTTTAACCAGTTTTGATATAATTCAAGCGGTGTTTGATTACGCCATGATCGATCAATTTAATTATTTTGCTAAAATACATAACATCAAAGTCACCAATATGATGTATGCTGGTCAAATTCAAGCAGACTGTTACCTGCTAACCAGCCGCAGTCCCGAACTTCAACAGCTGCTGATAAATTCTTTTGCCGGTAAAATTGATTTAAAACAGACGGGTAAAATATTGTTACCCATTTTGACCAAAGAAAACGATCAATAGCAGTTGCTCCGAAAAATAGTCTTAGATGCGTTTAAAATCTGAGGGAGCTGATATAATAAGTACAAGCACTCGGCTGTACGCGTCGATCTTAACTATCAGTTTTTGCCTTACAACTACTGACCCGGGAACAGCGGAAAGTGTCTATGGCAAGCCTTTTCATTTGGACGCCCGCAGCACGATCTCAGTTCCCACTTTTTATTTAGGGGTCAAAATCTGCAGATCAGCTAACGGCAGCATCGGTGTTGGCATCCGTTTGACGGGTGCTTTTTTTGTAATCAAAATGTAGAATTCATAGTATGACTATTATTGGTATTATTTTGGCGATCGTTGATCTCGTGCTTGGCTTGTTTTTATATACACATCAAAAAAAACTGCTTTTATGGGATGAAGCAACTTATCCGCAAGTTAAAGATATAACGCTGAAAAATGGCAGCACTTTGATCGTACTCGGCATTATTGCTATCATCGCCGTTATAAAAAACAGCGATCTGTTTTTACTCATTTGCGCAGTTTTAAGTATGATCTTTGCTTGGATATTTTTGTATCAGCTTTATCAATTAATGAATTCGTCCAAATAAGCCACAACAACTGCGCGACCAAAACCTTTTAAAGCTGATTAAACCATTTTGGTCGATACGGTCTTCCAATCACAGCTCAATCATTGCAAACTATTTTGGCTTCACTTCCGTGATGACCTTTTCTAACGAATTAATGACCAGGTCAGCATTTTCTCCCAAGAGTTTTCGCAGCATGTCATCGTTTTTTTGAAGTGCCTTATGAATATTTTCGGCTGATTTTTCCGTTTGCGAGGTTAATCTGATAATTTTATATCGGCTATCCGTCGATGAAGGCAGCCTCGTTACGAGACCTTTTTTTTCCATCAGCTGCAACAAAGAAGTCGCTGAAGATTTTTGAATATTGAATTCATTTTCAATATAGGACTGATTAATTTCTTTAACGGTTTCCATTCGGTAAAGAAAATCAATAATGCTCATCTGCACACCTGTTAAACCCATCTGGCGAGCAACTTGGTCACCGTAACGTTGGATAGAGTTATTGGCCTTCTTGATAGCGATTCCTAACGATTTTTCCATTGCATCCCCAATCGATCCTAAAATAATCTATCGAATATATTATTATTTAAAAACATTTGACACAAAAACTCAATCATATATAATAATTGATAGTCAAAAATGGTTCTGTATAGAACTATTAAAGGGGTTGAAAATCTTGGAAAAAACAATTAACTTAAAATTTTATTTAGCTATCTTAGCAACTGGTCTCATGGCCTTTTGCGGTGTTTTGATCGAAACCGCAATGAATATTACTTTTCCCACTTTAATGCGGGAATTTTCACTGAATACTGCCAGCATTCAGTGGATCACAACTTCATATTTGCTCGTTGTTTCAATCATTGTGCCCATTGCTTCCTATCTCCAAAAGCGTTTCACGATCCGCCGTTTATTTTTGGTCGCAAACAGTTTGTTTATTATTGGCCTATTAATTGACAGCTTCGCTGGTAATTTTATGGTCTTGATTCTCGGCAGACTGATTCAAGGCTGTGGCACAGGGATCGCTTTGCCTTTAATGTATGCCATTATTTTGACAAAATCACCTGCAGATAAAATTGGCTTCTTTATGGGAATCGGCGGCTTAGTTACAGCTGTTGCGCCAGCCTTAGGCCCTACATACGGCGGCTTGATCGTTGGCATTAACTGGCATTTAATTTTCGCCATTTTATTAGTCGTGATGATATTTTCACTGCTAATCGGCTCCTATGCAATTTCAGCTGATAGCAAAACAGAAAAAGTACCTTTTGATTTCGCAGGCTGGCTATTGATCGCACTCACATTTGCCAGTTTGATCGTTGGTTTTAGCGGCTTTAGCAGTTCGTTTCAGCGTTCGCTTATTTTAATCGCAATTGGACTAGTTGCTCTGGCAGGCTTTGTGTACCACTCAAATCATGTTCAGCATCCGATCATTCACCTCGCCGTCATGAAAAATCCGGCATTTAATTTACACCTGCTCAGTTATTCCCTGCTTCAAATGGTCAACGTGGGTATTTCTTTTATTTTGCCGAATTATTTGCAAATCGTAGACAAACAAAGTAGTTTCATCGCTGGATTATTGTTGTTTCCCGGCGCAGCGCTAGGTGCTTGTCTCGCACCCATTGGTGGCAGGATCATGGATAATTTGGGAGCTAAGAAACCTATTATCACTGGTTTAGTTTTGCAATTACTAGCAGTTTTGTTTTTGGATATTTATGCTAAAAATGCTAATACGATCCTTATTTTGATCATGTACATGGGTACCATGTTTGGTATGGGTTTCTCTTTTGGCAATATTATGACAAATGGTCTGGCTCAAGCCGAGGAAAGCCAACGATCGGATGGAAATACTTTATTCAATTCTATGATGCAGTTTTCCGCCGCTTTTGGTACAGCCCTCGTTTCCGTGATTATTACACTCTCCCAAAAAAATGGCAGTCGTTTCGCTGAAACAACGGCTACTGGTGCCCAGCGTGCTTTAACCGTTCTACTTGCGTTGACTTTTATCAATATTATTTCTATCTCGTTTGCTTTGCGTCAAAGCAAAAACAAATCATAAGTGTCTTCAGCAAACACTAACAGACATATTCTAGACAATAATAAAAAAGGAAATTATTTCTAATTTCCAGCATACATATGATTTAATTTTTAACTAAGATTTTGACGAATTTGAGCTTTCATAAACAAACGTGTCGCATCATACTCGATATCAGCAATCATTTTGTTGTAAGTATTAAAGGCGGCCGTTTGATATTCAATCAAAGGATTATATTGGCCGTAGGACCTCACCATAACTGATTGGCGTAAACGGTCCATATCGTCAATGTGCTGCATCCAATGCTGATCAATTGCCCGTAGCATAATCGTCTTCTCAAAATTGACCATTTGGTCTTTATCGGATAATGTATCCTGTTTCTCAAAGAATTCACGATTCGCCAATTCATACAAAACTCGTTTGATTTCATCAGAGCTTTTGCCATTCAGATCAGCCACAGTCACATCTGTTGCATTATTTAAAGCATTGTCAACAAAATCAACAATCGCTAAAATATCCCAGTCCTTTTCTTGACCAACTGTGTGAGCATCAACAACACGATCAATCGTCCGGTAAACCATTGGCAGAAAATCCGCTTTTAACGATTCAGTAGACTTCATGATCTCAGTTCGCTCATCATAAATGATTTCGCGCTGCTGACGCATAACGTCATCATATTGCAACACTTGTTTACGCGTATCATAGTTGTTGCCTTCAACACGTCTTTGAGCTGACTCGACTGATCGCGAAATCATTCGATTTGTCACAACAGCTTCGTTATTGTCCATGCTCATCCGTTGCATGAGCTGTTTTATCCGATCAGCACCAAAACGAATCATTAAATCATCTTCCAAGCTAAGATAAAAGCGCGAGAATCCTGGGTCCCCTTGACGACCAGAACGACCACGCAGCTGGTTATCAATTCGACGGGACTCATGGCGTTCGGTCCCGATGACTGCCAAACCACCGAGATCAGCAATTCCTGGTCCAAGCTTAATATCAGTTCCACGACCAGCCATGTTCGTGGCAATCGTAACAGCACCGCGTTGTCCAGCCTGAGCAACGATTTCAGCCTCTTGCGCATTATTCTTGGCGTTTAAAACATTGTGCGGAATATTTTTCTTAATCAGCATTTGTGAAAGTAATTCAGAGGTATCAACAGAAACCGTTCCAACCAAAACAGGTTGTCCCTTAGTATGCAGCTCTTCAATTTCCTTCACAACGGCATCAAATTTCCCACGAAGATTAAAGTATAAAACATCAGGTTCATCAACACGCTTAACTGGCTCGTTTGTCGGTATCTGGACAACTTCCATGTTATATATTTCTTTTAATTCTTCTTCTTCGGTCTTAGCTGTTCCGGTCATGCCGGAAATTTTCTTATACATTCTAAAGAAATTTTGCAGTGTGATCGAGGCTAAAGTTGTACCTTCTCCTTGGATCTGAACGCCCTCTTTAGCTTCAAAAGCTTGATGAAGACCGTCAGACATCCTATTTCCTTCGGCGATACGTCCAGTAAACTGGTCAATTAATTTAACTTCACCATCACGCACAACGTAATCCTTGTCTCTAAAGAAAGAATAGTTAGCACGCAGTGCCGTCTCGATAAAGTGTGCTAAAGCAACATCACTGTCATCGTAAAGGTTATCAATGTTGAAGAAAATTTCAGCCTTGTGAATCCCTTGATTTGTCAGCATAGCTGTCTTTTGTTCTTCATCGACCGTATAATCTTTTTCTTCGCCTTCGTCTAGCGTTTTCACAAATCGATCGGCTCGTTGATAGAGCATATTAACATTATCTGATGAACCGCCAATAATTAACGGTGTTCTCGCTGAATCAATTAAAATCGAATCTGCCTCATCGATCAGAACATAATTTAACGAACGAACAACCCGCTCTTCCATTGTCTGTGCCATATTATCGCGCAAATAATCAAATCCAATCGCAGAATTAGTCGTATAAGTAATATCACAAGCGAAGGCAGCTTTTTTATCTGCCAGCTGCATATCATTTAAATTAATTCCGATCGTGAGACCCATCCATTTGTATACTTGGCCCATTTCTTCAGCCTGATACTGCGTCAAATACTCATTGACCGTCACAACATGCACGCCCAGTCCAGTCAATGCATTTAGATAAACAGGCATCGTTGCTGTCAGCGTTTTTCCTTCACCAGTCTTCATTTCTGCAATGTTGCCGCCATGCAGAACTGCACCGCCAATAATCTGGACTCTAAAGGGATAGAGACCTAAAACACGTTTGTCAGCTTCACGAACCGCAGCAAAAGCCTCAGGCAAAAGGTCATCAAGCGTTTCACCCTTTTCATACCTATTTTTAAACTCAGCTGTCTTTGCCTGCAGCTGCTGATCAGATAATGCAGCCATCTCAGCAGCATGTGCCTCTGTTAAATCGGCTGAATGTTCATATTTATGTAACTGACGCTTTGGATTTTCAATTAATTTTCTAACTGGATTAACCAAGTTAACTCCCCTGCCAAAAAGACATAAATTCACTAATAAACATTATAGCAAGTCAGGCTTGATTATCCTAACGAGCCAGCGCGATACTGGAAACCTTTTTGGCTTTATTCATATATAATACATCTGCTGTTTGATGTAAAGTTGTACCCGTCGTGTAAACATCATCCAACAGCAAAATGGATTTTTCCGCAACATCATTGTGTACTAAATAAAATAAATTTTCTTTTTTTAAACGCGCCTGCCGTTTTAACTTGGAGGTCTGCTTTTTTTCTTTCACCGCCAAAATATCCGTCGACATTTTCAGGGCCGCAAATTCAAATAACCCGGTTACTTGATTAAATCCACGCACTGCCATCGAACTTTCACTGATTGGAATGGGTATCACTAGATCAAACCCAGTCATTATTTTTTTAAATTTTTTCTTTAGATCTTCACTAAATGCTTGCCGCAAGCGATAATCGCCAACAAATTTGTAATAATGCATATAGTCTTTCATCAGAGGATTGTAGTTCACTAACGCTTGGTTATTTAAAAGGAAGGCATATTTCTGCCGCCAATTTTGGCAGTCTTGGCAAACTGTTTGTGAAGATGGCCGGCCGCAGTCTTCACAAACATCTCCGGTTATAAAATCAATTTTCTGCCGGCAATCTCGGCATAATGTTTCGGAACTAAAGTTGGGGCAAATAAGATCCGAAAAATAACGATCATCTTTTAACGACTGGTCGCATAACAAACAACTGCTATTTGCCATCACGTTGTTCCCGCCCTTTCCGATTCATAAACCGAATTTGTTCAGCGGCTTCCTTTAAAACAGCTGTTTGTTCTTGAATGAGCGCTAAAACGAGACCCGTAGGCCGATCTGTGTTTCGGCCGACTCTACCGGCAATTTGTACGATTGCATTGGTCGTAAAAACCTGATCATCCGCACCCAAAATAATGACATCAATGCCTGGCAAAGTAACACCGCGTTCAAGAATCGTGGTCGTTACGAGAAATTGAACACTTTTGTCGCGCATCTGCTGTACTTTTTCTTTTCGCTGTGGATCCGCTGCATGAACTGATAAGCCAGTCATCTTAAAAAAATTTTGAATATTCTTTAACAGTGGATCCAAATCACGAATCGTGGGCACAAATAAGAGAAAACGTTGGCCGTTTTTTTCATATTCTTTCAATTGTAATCGTAATTTTTTAGGCAATCGCGCTTTAAAAATTTCTTTGCGCCAATTACCGATCTGCGAAAAAAATAGTTCAGGCAATAAGTGTTGGTGAAATCTCAACGGCAGAAAAGAAGTCGCTAATTGACTGCTCTTATAAGCTTTGAGTAGTTTTTTTGTTGGTGTGGCCGTCAAGTAAATTGTACTTCCTTCGCGTTTTTTAGCACGTTTTGAGGCAAATTCTAAAACTGAATCGCCACGAAAAGGAAAAGAATCTACCTCGTCAATGATCAATAAATCAAAAGCGCGATAGAATTTCATTAATTGATGGGTCGTCGCCAAGACTAATTTTGTATAGTGGTATTCCTCAGGTGTATCGCCATATAATACCAGCAAGTCCAATCCATTAAAGGCTTGCCGCAAGCGAGGGGCTAATTCTAAGATCACATCAATCCTCGGTGAAACCATTGCGACGCGCTGACCCTTTTTAAGGGCGTGATCGATCGCCGGAAAAATCATTTCTGTTTTCCCTGCACCAGTCACGGCCCAAATCAAACGGTCAGTCTGGGATTCAAGCGACTGAATGATCTCAGTAGACACATTGCTTTGCTGATCGGTTAATCGACCCTGCCAAGTTAAATAACTGGGGCTAGCTTGTGTCGCATTTTCCTCTGCATAGAAAAAACAATTAAAGCTAGCATTCCGTCCCATTTTTAAGCAAGCTGTACAAAAAAATTCATGATTTGGTAAGACCGCCGTTTCCCTTTGACCACAGCGACTACATCTGCCCTTTTCATCAAAGGCCGGCATTTTTTTGATACGTGGATCGTTTGCTTGATCAAAACGCAATCTCAAAAGCAATCGTCCAAAATAATTAGAAATATCAGCCATAACTAGTATTACGTTTTTTTAAAAAATAAATTAAAACACTGTTCAAAAATAAAATAAAAACTCCCACTAATAAATACGATTTAGTCATGAGAGTTTTTAAAATATGATTTTATGCCAAAATTTTTTCTTTGATTTGTTTGTAAACTTTTTCAGCACCGATGCCAGTCAAAAGAGGAACACCATTTATCACCTTATCTTTTATACTCGTTGGAACCATAGTAGTTGACACAACAATATCATAATCATCAATTCGATTAACCTCATCAGCTATTTTCGATTGCAGAAACTGAACCGATGATGCAATGCCTTCTTGATCTAAATAATCTTTAATTTTTCCAGTTGCAACCGTGGAAGTTGCAATACCCGTACCACAAACAACCATAAGTGTTTTTGCCATAAAGTAACCGTCTCCTTAATCAACAATTTTTGTAACTTTTTTGTCATGGAACTTATTTAACCAAATCATCAAAGCCAAAGCAACAGCTCCAACCGCGATGATGCCATACCAAGACATCAATTTGCCTAATCCTACAATCATTAATGTTGTCCAAGTACCACCATCTGATAGTACCGAGACAGAAGTAGCACCATGCATAGCGAAATGTGCTGATTTTGCAGATATGGTCAGAAGCGGTGCAACCCAAGAAGCAATCCAAAGCGAAACCGCAATATCAACAATTCCACCAATCACAATTCTAAAGACATTACCTCCAAAAACAGCTGCCATAACAGCCATCATAAATGGAATGGTAGCTAAATCTCCAAATGGCAAGACTGAATTACCAGGTAAGATGACCGCAATAAGTAACGTAATCGGCACAAGAACAAGTGATGCAGAAAGAACTGCTTCCTGTCCAACAGCTAAAGCGGAATCCATACCGATATAAATGTTGCGACCTGGGAAATGCTTTTGCACTGTTTTGTTGGCAACTTCCGAAATTGGTTGTAGCCCTTCCATCAATAACGCAACCATTCGAGGCATTAAAATTAAAACAGCTGCTGTAGACATACCTAAACTTAAAACTTTAGTTAAACTATAACGGGCTAAAAAGCCTATTACGATACCGATAATCAGACCCATGACTGCCGAATCACCAAAAATCCCCAATCTTTTCTGAATACTTTCTGGCGTCCAATGAATTTTATTAACACCAGGGATGCGATCTAAAATCCAATTAATTGGAAGCGCTAATATAAATCCAGGTGCCGAAGCTCCTTGAGGGAAAGAAATTCCTTCCAGCCCGTAGTGTTTCTGAATCGTGGGTGCCGCCAAATCAGCCAAGAAATAAATCCACATAAGATGAACAATCATAGTAGCCAAGCCCAAACCAAAGCTGTTGGTTGCAGCGTAAACCAGCGAACCAGTAAAGGCAATGTGCCAATAATTCCATAGATCGACATCCAACGTTTTAGTTAATCCAATTACGAGAAAGATCACGTTAGCAACAACGCCTATTGGTATTGCTAAGCTTCCCAAAGTAGTCCCGTACGAAATCGCTGAAGCAGCGGGCCAGCCAACATCAATAGATTTTAAACTCAAACCAAAATTTTTGACCATTGCTTGAGCAGCGGGTCCCAAATTATCAGTTAAGAGTCCAATAACTAAATTCAAACCAATAAAACCAATTCCAACAGTAATTCCAGCTTTAAATGCCCGACTCACTTTAAGTCCCAGCAAGAGTGCGAACACAAACAAAAGCATCGGTAAGAATACCGTTGGGCCAGCATTTAAAAGCCATTTTATAATTCCCATATCAATCTCCTTTAAAGTAAATGATTAATTTATTCCTTCTTTTGATAAAACATCGATAACTTGTTGAATATTCTCTGCCTTGAGAAGTAATGTCATAGCAGTAGAATTTTGAAACAAATTCATCAGTGTTTGTAACATTGATAACTGAGAATGTGCCTCTTTCAACGCCAATATAAAGACGAATTTAACGTTAACGTTCGTTCCATCGCCCATTTGCTTGAAGACAATGGGATTTTTAAGTCGTGCAAACGCAATTTGGTCCTCAACAACATGAACGGAATCGGTGTGGGGAATAGCAACACCGTAACTTCCCGTATCAAGACCAGTTGGAAAATTCATTTCTCTGTTCAAAATAGCCTCTTGAAAACTATTTTTTGCGAGTCCGTTATCGACTAATTGTTTAGAAATTTTTTTAATAGCATCATAATTAGAAGTAGCATCAAGATCTAATTCAATAATTTGTTTACCTAATAACGTTTCCATCATGCTCCAAACTAATTTTTTTGAATAATTGCTCCGAATCAACGCGACGAAGTTTTTCAATATTTGTTTCTTGTAACAATTTTTTTAAAATTTTAACAAGCTGCGAATTAGGATTATTTTGATCAGCAACTATGACCAAAGACCAGTAATGTCTGTTTTTTAAATCATCGCTAGCGAAGTCAATTAATAAAAGACCTTGCTTATCAATACCCGAAAACTCCACATGCGGTAAATCAAATCTTTTAGCCACCTCAACTGGCCCTTTTGCTCTCCTACTAATCAGACCAAACAAAGCCTTTTGTTCGCTAATAGCAAACAAATCTGAAGTCATTTTGGCTATTACGCGATCACGGTCTGATTGAGTATTCGCAATACTTACTTGTCTGAAATATAAATCAATCACTTTTTATTAATTTTTCAATCCTTTGTTTGTCCGCCTCATTGAATAGTGCGCTAACCAAAACAATTGGTATTTTCTTCTTGTTATTGACACCTATCGTGGAAATGATTAAATCAACCATTTGATAATTCTCAGGATGTTTTTCAAAACTATACGATGAAATAACGTCAATAATATCAAGGCTAGGAAAGGCATTTGCGACTTTAACTTTCAGTAATTGAGCAGTTCCAATACCCGAGGCACACATTAAGATCACCTTTTTATGGCTATGTGATACTTCGATTGCTTTTGCCACGTATAAAACAAGAAAACCAATTTCATCATCTGATATTTTGGGAAGTCGATGAGCGATTGAAAAGCATTTCACTATTTTATCAATATTTTTGAAAATATTACCATAAGTAAATTTCACATCATCCAACAAAGGATTCACCATATCAATACCAGAATAAAGCCTGTTCATCATTGGTTTTACATGGCCAACTAAATCAGAACTCAATTCCACCAAATTGACACGGATACTAGAATCAAAAGGATAACTAATGGCAATAAAGTTCGCAAATTCTGTGATTAACGGATCTTCCGAATCATTTTCTATCAAATCCTTATCAAATCTAGTTGAAACCAAATACTTTAATAAATAAAGTGATTCAATCTTGGAAACTGCCATGTGAAGATAATCTTCAATGTTTTTAATAACCCTCAACGAAATTCTATAAAAAGCAACGTTATGACCAATAAGTTTGGTGTCTTTTTCGGAATCATTTTCCAAAGCCTCTGGAATAGTTGCACCTTCGCGAGTTCTTCTAATCAAGATGTATAAATGTGAGAAAATATTGATCCGATATGGATCAAGAATATTTAAGTTCAATTCTTTTTCAATAAAATTAATTTGCGAAGAAACAAAATCCTTATCTTTGCCAGATATTTTTGGAAAAATAGCATCAAAAATATTTGAATTTGATTGTATGAGACGTCCTTCTTCTAAAAAAATCGAATTCAAAGCCTTACGAATATTCTCCTCATTTCCGGCAACGTATATATATCCACGTGTTCTTATGACGTTCAGCGAATAGCGGAATAAATATTCTCGAATCCGACTCAAATCATTCACAAACACCGACTCAGACACAAAATATTCGCTCATAAGCCTTCTGACACCCAGTTTTTTTGGTTGCCACATCAAAAGTCGAATTAACAAGCTTTTATAGCGATCACCAAGATCAGAGGAATCAATAAACCCGCCAACGTGATTAACTATTTCAGAAATGTTTTTGATACGATAACCCAATCCTCGTTGAGATTCAATCACCTCTTTATCGGCGTTAATTTTTTTAATTGTGCGATAAATCGTTTTCACTGAAACGGAAAACCTTAATGCCAACTCATCGGCACGTGTGTAAGACGCCTTTTCAGAAAGGTATTGAATAATTTTGTTGGATAAATCAATCACAACCCCTCCACATGATTCAGTATAGATAAAATTATACAAGCGTTTACATTGATATTTGTCTGTTGCAACGGACTCTGGCGGCGACAAATCTACTAATCACTTTATATTAAAAAGCTCTAAACAATAGCTCTGAACAATTCAAGAAAAAAAATAACCCAAATAAATAGAAAAAGACTTTATAAACGCTTAAAAAAGTGTTAGATTAGCTTTACTTATAAAAAAATAAGTGAAGAAAATAACTAGGAGGTTACTATGTCACGTAAACTAGGAATTATCGGCATAGGACACGTTGGGTCTACGGTTGCTCATCAAGTCGTAGCCACGGGCCTTGCTGATGATTTGGTCTTGATCGATACAAATGAAGCAAAAGTCACAGCGGATGCACTTGATTTTGAAGATGCCATGGCAAATTTGCCATACCACACGAACGTCTATGTCAATGACTATGCAGAATTAAAGGATGCCGATGTCATTATTTCGGCACTTGGGAAAATTGACTTGCAAGAAAATAAAAATGACGATCGTTTTGCTGAATTGCCATTTACCAGCAAGCAGGTCGTCGAAGTCGCTAAAAAAATTAAGGAATCTGGATTTCATGGTATTTTGGTTGCCATTACAAATCCCGTTGATGTCATTACTTCAATTTATCAACAAGTCACTGGTTTGCCAAAAAATCACGTCTTGGGAACTGGTACCTTACTCGACTCATCTCGAATGAAACGCTCAGTCGCTAAAAAATTGAAGATCGATCCGCGTTCTGTGGTCGGCTACAATCTTGGCGAACATGGTAATTCTCAATTTACAGCATGGTCGACCGTTCGTGTCTTGGGTAAGTCGATCGCCGAAATCGCCAGCAAAAATCATTTGGATCTTGATGCGATTAATGACGAGGCCAAACATGGCGGATTCACGGTTTTCCGTGGCAAAAAGTATACGAATTACGGTATTGCTAGTGCAGCTGTCCGCTTATATAGTGCCATCGTTAGTGATGCCGAGACTGAATTGCCAGTTTCCAATTACCGCGCAGAATACGGCTCCTACCTGTCTTATCCAGCCATTGTCGGCCGCGACGGTATTTTGGAACAGCTTCAATTAGATCTCACTAAAGAAGAATTAGAAAAATTGCAAGTTTCAGCTAACTTTATCAAAGATAAATATGCTGAAAGTATGGCAAAAGAATAATAGAAAAACACCAGTTATCGTCATCGCGATCAGCTGGCGTTTTTTTAATTAAAGAACAAAATGAGATAATTAAGTTGAAATATTAGCAATCTTGGGGAACTCATGACATCAGATCACACACAATTGATTGATTTTATCGTGAAAGCCAAACAGCATACATATGCTGCAGAAGCTGGTCAAGCCCAAAGACCTTTATTAAATGCTTCACAACAGTTGGAGTACCGATCCGGTGATTATTTTTATCGCGACATTTATTTTGGTTCCCTTTTTTTCGCCGGTCAGGAAACGGTTAAATTCAAGAACTCAGTCCTTTGGTCAATGACTTATTCGGGCGGCCTGGCCTCGGCAAATGCCGACAGTAAATTAACAAATTCAGTCTATGCTTTTCTCAGGCAAGCCCTGCTTTTGGTCAATAAAAAAACAATATATCGAGGTCCAAAAGAGTTCGAATCAGGACAATATCGTTTTCAAAATGAATCGACAGGTGATCTAAGCCAATTCTATGGCCGAGAAATTATTCTATTACATAAGCAAAAGGTCTACGAGCTGCATTACAGCGGTGGCCTGATCCGCTGATGTTTCATGGCCAAAATAAAAGCCCTTTTACAAGAGCTTTGAAAAGTATTCGAAACTTAAACCAAACTGCGTTCAAACGGCTGATCGCTAATGCCATCTGACAAAATTTTCTTAGACCATTCTTTTGCTGAAAAAAGCGAGTGATCTTTGTAATTACCACAACTGTAAATATCTGTACCCGGCACATCTTTCCATTCGGTTTTGTAGGCAATTTCTTCTAGTGAGCTCTTCAATGCCTGAGCAACTTCAGTCGTTGAATGCTTGCCCCAGGTAATCAAGTGAAAACCTGTCCGGCAGCCAAATGGCGAGCAGTCGATCACACCTGTGAGACGATCCCGTAAAAGGCTGGCTAACAAATGCTCAATCGTATGAAGACCAGCCGTTGGAATTGAATCGGCATTCGGCTGTACCAAACGTAAATCATAATTCGAAATAACATCGCCCTTCTGGCCTGTCTCTTCTGTGATCAGCCGAACGTAAGGTGCTAATACTTTTGTATGATCCAATGTAAAACTTTCAACTTTTGCCATTTTCATGTACTCCTTTAATTCCTTATTTTAATCATTTGTCGCAGTAGGATAAAGACTTTGAATTCAGCTTATCTAGTTTTTAAATCCTAGTGAAAACGCATGCCGCCATCAACTAAAATCGACTGCCCAGTGATATAGCCAGCTGCTGGTGATGCCAGCCAAGCAACGACCTCTGCCACATCGGCTGGTTTTCCTTCTCTGCCCAAAGCGATTTCAGCTAAAACGTGGGCTTTTTGAGTTGGAACAGAAATGTGATTAATTTCAGCTGTTCGCTGATCAATCGCATCACGTAAAGGCGTCCTGACAACGCCTGGGTCGTAAGCATTCACTGTGACCTGATCAACTGCCAGTTCTTTCGCTGCCGACTGTGTCAAACCGCGGATTGCAAATTTTGAGGCAGAATAAGCACTTTGCAAAGCCGACGCCTCAACACCGGCCAAGGATGCAGCATTAATAATACGGCCACCCTGATCTTGTTTTTGAAATTGCCGAGCTGCTGCTTGTATCCCCCAATAGGTGCCCTTTAAATTAACATCCAGCAAACGTTCGATCGCAGCTGGATCAGAATCAACGATCGAATCAATAAAGGCAACTCCGGCATTATTCACAAAAACATTTAAGTCGCCTAGATCAGAAACTGCTTGTTTAACTAGATTGAAAACTTCATCTCGATTTGCCACATCCAATTGATACGCCTTTGCTGAAACGGATTTCTCCCGCAGATTTTCAGCTACTTGCTCTGCCGTGACCGGGTTAATATCGGCAACAGCAATGGCGTAGCCATCTCGTGCTAAACGATAAGTGATCCCTTCGCCGATCCCTTGTCCTGCACCTGTTATTATTGCTAATTTTGTCATCTTATAGACACCTGGTTTTTAGTCTTGCCAGACTGCCTTTGCGGTCGAAATTACTAAACGCAATTTGTCCCATTGCTGGGCTTCGGTCAATTTATTGCCTTCTTCCGTTGAAGCAAAGCCACATTGCGTACTGATTGCTAAATTAGCTAAAGGCACATATTGTTCGGCGTTCTTAATACGATCAACTAAGCTTTGTTGACTTTCTAGTTCTGGGAATTTAGAAGTCACAATGCCTAAGACAATGCGTTTATGACTATCGTTATGCCAGATCTTAGTCAATGGTTTAAAAGTGCCGGAACGATCATTATCATATTCCAAAAATAAACCATCATAGTTCAATTGTCCTAAGTAGTCAGCAACAGAATCATAGCCACCAGAGAACAAATAAGTAGATTTAAAGTTACCGCGACAAATATGAGTTGTCACAGTTAAATCCTCAGGCAGATCCTTCAAAAGATCATTGATCACACGCACAGAATCCTCGGCGATTTTTGTATATTTGGCTTGTTCATCTGGCTGATTTTTCGCGGCATCCAACTGGCTGATCAAATAGGCCCAAGTCGTATCATCTAGCTGAACATATCGTGCGCCTAGTTCGTAAAAATGCAGAATCGTCTGGTGATAGGCAGCAGCAAGATCGGTCAGATAATCATCCCATGTTTCATAGAATTGATGCCAATTATCACTGCGATTATCCCTAAAAAACAAGCTTGGCGATGGAATCGTCTGCTTGGGAATGATCCCTTCCGGCGTGATTGATTTCAAATACCTGAAAGCCTCAAAGAAAGGATGATCAGGATTAAAGGCAATTTTACCAATTAATTCAACATTATCAGTCCGCGTCTGACTACCATGAAACTTATAGCTTTCGTGATAGTCATACTGACCAGCCCCTGTCAGTCCCCACAAGAAATCCAAATGCCACCAGCTTCTAGAAAATTCACCGTCAGTAACATCCTTCAAACCCAGCTTGACCTGTTCATCAACTACGCGCTTAATTTCACGGTGCTGAATATCCAACAATTGTTCATCAGTGATCTCACCAGCAGCTAACTGTGTATGGGCTTGTTTTAGTGCTTGTGGCCGTAATAAACTGCCGACGATATCAGCACGAAATGGTGCTTTTGTTAATGTACTGTTTGTATTTTCTGACATAAGAATGCCTCTTTTCTCGCTTAATTAGATTCGCTACTGTTGATCAGACATAAAAAAAGCCACTCCTGTTCAATACAGAAGTGACTTAGCACGTTACCATCCTGCTTGTTTGATCAGTTACCTGATCAACCTTGCCAACCATCTGCTTTAACATATGAGTCAAAGTTTAATGGCGTGTCTAGTAACGAAGACCAATCCGTTTAATGCTTTCGGTGAACCGTTCGCATTAACCAATCACCGGCCATGTTCGTTTTGCTGCTTCACGTTGACTTCCAGCGACCGTCAACTCTCTAAGCTTTGCTTTAAAACTACTATCCGGATCAACTTGTTTAAAATCTATGCAATAAAGATAACACAGATAAAGGGAATGTCAAATGACAAGTGACCATGTCAAGTTCATAGTGTGTCCTTAAGACAGAAACAGTACCATGTATAAGCAGCAGTTCATAAGAAAATCGCTTAGTCTAAATAATTCGTTTTTAAAAATATGGAGAATGAAGGATTTGAACCCCCGCATCGCAAAGCGACCTACACTCATAATAAATTAAAAATGCCCCTTGGACCAGACTTGGGTAATTCTCCAATGTTGTAAAAATACCAGTAGTTAGCCAGCAGACAACAGTTAATATAGTAACATAGCATCAACAGAATTTGAAATGGATCAATCAATTTCCAGCACATTAGCCGTTTACAAAAATAGCTAGCAGCATCGAAAGAAGTATTAAAATAGGAATAAATAACAACGAGGTAGTCATGACTAAAACAGCAGGATTTTCCGACTTTGAAAAAGAAGCCATGCGTCAAAGAGCTGCAGAACTAAGGAAAGAACAGTCCAACAAAGGTTCGAAGAAAAATGGCGAGGCTGATGTTCTAGAAAAAATTTCAGAGATGTCCGATCAAGAAGCTGTGATCGCTGCGAATTTGCATCAATTAGTCAAAACGATCGCGCCGAACTTATCTGCAAAAACCTGGTACAGCATGCCAGCCTACGCCAATGAAAATGGCCAAGTTGTGATCTTCTTTCAGGCAGCATCAAAATTTAAAACTCGCTATGCCACGATCGGGTTTAGCGACTTAGCGCATTTAGATGAAAACGATCTTTGGCCTACCAGCTACGCCATTACAGAATGGAATAGTTCGGTGTCAAAAACATTAACAAAATTAATTCAACGAGCAGTAGCCTAACAACAGTTTGCCTATCGCTGAGACCTCGATTTTTTTATAAAATTTAGCAAAACAAACAATAGACAAATCAAAAGAAAAAAGCCAAGTCCAAGGTTTGCAATTTTGATAAACATTAAAAATAAAGTTGCTGTCATTTCCTTTAACTAACCTCCAATCAATTATTTGATTGATTTGATAATATTGCCCCCGAGTTAAATCAATCTATAACTAGCAATAAAGTCAGATTAAATGCCATGCAGCGGTTTTGAGCAACAAAAAAACTGAGATAATTCTGATCTCAGTTTTTTTAAGCAATAACTATTATTTAGTCTACGAAGAAACTAACTAGCTCAGGTTGAACCGGCTGTTTCACAGCCTTCTGCCTTGCAAGGTGACGAATATGAGCTTGCGCCGCGGCCAATCTCGCTACCGGTACTCGATAAGGCGAGCAGGAAACATAAGTAATACCAATTTCCTCAAAGAACTCGATTGATTTCGGATCTCCGCCAACTTCGCCACAAACACCGATGGGCAAATCATTTTTTGTTTTCCGACCTTTTTTAATCGCGATCTTCATCAATTCGCCAACACCTTCAACATCGATCGTTTGGAAGGGATCAGCAGGCAAAATGCCATATTCAATGTACTTTGGCATAAAGGAGCCGACATCATCACGCGAATAACCAAAAGTCAGCTGGGTCAGATCATTTGTGCCGAAACTGAAGAAATCCGAGGATTCAGCAATGGCATCAGCCGTCATACAAGCACGCGGCATTTCCATCATGGTACCAACTGTGTACTGAACTTTGATTGATTTTTCGTTAGACGACTGTTTGATCTGTTTTGTGACTAAATCCCTGACCCAAGCCATTTCTGCCTGCGAATCAGTCAAAGGAATCATAATGTGTGGTTGAATCGTGATGCCTTCGCCAGCTAGACGGATGACCGCATTCATAATCGCTTGAACCTGCATTTCATAAATATCAGGAAAAGTGACTGCCAAGCGATCACCACGATGGCCCAGCATTGGATTGGACTCTTTGAGTGAATTGATGCGATCTCTCAAATGTTCAGGACTGATACCGGTTTGCTTGGAAACGGCTTGAATTTCTTTTTCATCGTGCGGTAAAAATTCGTGCAATGGCGGATCAAGCAATCTGATAGTCACTTCTTTATCGCCGGCTAATTTATAAAGCTCATAAAAATCGCCCTGCTGCATTTGCAGTAGTTTGGCCAATGGGTCCTTTCGGCCTTGCAGGTCTTCAGCTAAAATCAAGCGGCGCATTTGTAGTAAACGTTCCGGCTTGAAAAACATATGCTCGGTCCGAGTCAAACCAATACCGTCTGCATCAAAATCCAAGGCCTTCTGGAAATCTTTTGGTGTATCGGCATTGGTGTAAACACCCATTTTGCTGTTTTGCTTTGCCCAATTTAAGAAGGCCGAAAGCTCACCTTTGATCGTGGCATCGCGCGTTTTGACCATCCCCGAATACAGATTGCCGCTAGTACCATCAACCGATACCCAGTCACCTTCGTGGATAATTTGTCCTTTGATTTTGGCAATTTTTCTTTCGTAATCAACTTCCAACTCATGGGCACCTACAACACCAGTAGCCGCCATACCACGGGCAACGACAGCCGCATGGGAAGTCATGCCGCCTCGAGAAGTTACAATTGCCTGACTCACGATCATGCCCTCGATGTCCTCTGGGGATGTGTCTGAGCGCATCAAAACGACTTTTTGACCAGCATCGCTTGCCCTTTTAGCATCTTCAGCCGTGAAATAGACTTGACCACTAGCCGCCCCCGGTGATGCCGGCAGACCAGTTGTCAAAAGATCATGCTGTTTTAAATCATGAAGATCAAACTCCGGGTGCAGCATTTTAGAGATCGATTCTGGCTCAAGACGTAGTAAAGCTGTTTTCTGATCAATTAGACCCTCGCCAACCAGATCAACAGCAATTTTAACCGCTGCGCTCGGTGTCCGCTTGCCGCTGCGCGTCTGCAGCAAATATAGTCGACCGTCTTCGATCGTAAACTCAAGATCTTGCATTTCACGATAGTGCGTCTCTAGTTTGTTGGCGATATCTAACAGCTGTTCATAAGTATCCGGCATAGAAGCCTTCAAAGTCGCAACAGGTTGTGGTGTTCTAATACCGGCCACGACATCTTCTCCTTGTGCGTTCAGTAGATATTCGCCAAACAATCCCGCTTCACCAGTTGATGGATTGCGCGTAAAAGCAACACCGGTTCCCGAATTCTCGCCGTAATTACCAAAAACCATTTCCTGAATGTTCACAGCCGTCCCTAGTTCTTCTGAAATATGATTTTCACGACGGTAAATTTGTGCACGATGATTGTTCCAAGAATCGAAAACAGCATTGATAGCTGCCAACAGCTGCTCTTTAGGGTCTTGCGGAAAAACACCTTTATCAGAAATTTCATATATGTTTTTAAAATGGCTGACGATCTGTTTCAAATCCGCGACTGTCAGATCCAGATCAGATTCATAATGATGCGCATTTTTTGTGTCCGTCAAAACTTGATCAAAAGACGCTTCCGAAATACCATAAACAACATTGCCAAACATGGCCAACAAACGCCGATAGCTGTCATAAGCAAAACGTTCATTGTGCGTTAACTCGGCTATTGTAACGACCGTTTGATCATTCAGACCGATATTTAAAATCGTATCCATCATGCCCGGCATTGAAATAGCCGCACCAGATCGAACGGAAATCAGCAAAGGATGGCTGGTCCCGTTAAATTCCTTGTTCGTCTGCCGACTCAAAGTTTGTATAGCTTGGTCAATGTCGTTTAACAAATGCTTACTCAATTGATGCGTTTGCTGATATTCATGACAAGCTTCAGTTGTCACAGTGAAACCATGCGGGACTGGCAGCCCCATATTAGTCATTTCAGATAGATTAGCGCCCTTACCACCTAGCAGATCACGCATTTTCATGTTTCCTTCTGAAAAGTCATATATTTGTTTAGTCATATATCGCTCCTTTTGAACTAATAATACGTATCATTGGTTCAATATATAATTTATAATAACTTTAATTAAATTGCAAGCGCTTACAGTTAAATGAACATAAAAAAGTCATAAACCAGCGTTGTAGCGAAATTAATCGAGTTAATTGTTTTAATCGAGATTTAAATACGACGTCATTTATCCAAAAAAAGAGCAAAAAAAGAGAACTAAGTCTCAATCATATAGTGCATGATTCAATTTGAAAAATCGTTGATTCCGCTTTCGATGAAATGTTGAAAGATACGGTTCTTCGTGATTTTGCCAATGGCGTGACGGCTCATTTTGTTTTCCACGACCGGTAGTGAATCAACTCGATGATGCAGCAGCAGACGACCTGCTTCAAACACAGACATATCAGCGGTCGCAGTAATAATATTTGGCATTCTCGTCATCACGACGCTGGCCAGCATTGACTGAATATTACTATTATTCAAGCTGGCACGTAATAAATCTTTACGAGAGATCAAACCCACCAAATTGCTCTGATTATCAACCACATACAATGAGCCAACATCTTTTAAGAACAATTTGCTGACAGCGTCCTGCAATGTATCATTTGCTTTAATTTCTGTTGCCGGCAAAAGAATATTAGCAATCGGCATTTTATAAAGAGTCTCATAATCAAAGCTCAGCAATCGATTACCTTTATATTCATAACCAACTTTTGGCCGAGCATCCAGAACAGAAACGCTGGTCAAAAAACGTAAATCCGGCCTAATTGTTGAAACACTCAGCAACAAATTATCGGCAATTTTTTTGCTCGTCAACGGACTGTTTTGCTTCAGCATGTCAATGATCTGTGTTTGTCGTTTTGTAAAATCCATTCTCATAACTCCATTAAGCCGAAATCAGTCGTTAAAATGACATCATAATGATACTTATCTACTTGTATGATACCCATTAATTAGCAGCGAGTGCAGCGAGATCGCCAGAAATTTTAAAAATTAACGCTCATTTAGGCAGGAGTCTAGCTGGATTGCCTACAGCGGTTGTGTGTGCGGGGACGTCTTGTAAAACGATCGCACCAGCACCGATCTTGGCATACTCGCCAATATAGATCCTCCCTAGTATTTGAGCACCAGCACCAATAAAAACATGATCGGCTATCTGTGGATGCCGAGGCCCGCTGGATCTAGGATGTCTGGAACCCAGCGTTACATTGTGCAAGATCGTGACTTCATCACCAATAACTGCCGTTTGACCAATTACTATACCAGTACCGTGATCGATAAAAAGGTGTTTGCCAATTTTAGCAGCTGGATGAATTTCAACACCCGTAGTCCTCTTGCCCCAATGTGCAACCAACGCGGCCAGCAAATAATGTTGACGCACATAAAAATAATGAGCCAGCCGATAAAAAGCCAAAGCATGAAAACCAGAGTATGTCAGCAGGACTTCCCACATGCTATGAGCCGCGGGATCACGTTCGTAAATATTTTTAGCAGCGGCAAACATATGAGAACGTGTTTTAAATTTTAGCGAAAGCCTGTTTGAGATCATCGAGTAAATCCTCGCTATCTTCCAGACCGACCGACAGACGAATCAAGCCATCCTGGATACCGTTTTTTAAACGCACATCGCGCGGAATTGAGCCATGAGTCATAATCGCTGGAATCTCTACTAAGCTCTCAACACCGCCAAGACTTTCAGCTAAATCAATCAATTTTAAACTGTTAACAAATTTTTTGGCGTCTAATTCCGGCTGCAATTCAAAAGAAATCATTGCGCCAAAAGAACGCATTTGCCGTTTGGCGACTTCAAAAGAAACTGATCGCTGATCGCCAGGGTAATAAATGTTCGCGACCTTACTATTGCTCGTTAAATAGTCATTAATAATTTGTGTATTTTCGTCGTGGACACGCATACGAACGCCCAGTGTCTTGATACCACGTTGTAAGAGCCAACTATCATCCGGACCTAAGACACTGCCGATCGCATTTTGCAAAAAAGCCAATTGTTCGGCAATCTTATCGTCGTTAGTCACGGCCAAACCAGCAACGACATCGCTGTGTCCGCCTAAATATTTCGTGGCACTGTGAACCACGATATCAGCACCTAGACGTAATGGGTTTTGGTTATAAGGCGTCGCAAAAGTATTATCAACAATCGTTTTCAAATCGTGTTTTTTTGCAATTTGAGCAATCTGCGCAATGTCGCTGATCCTCAGCAAAGGATTAGTCGGTGTTTCTAAATAAATAGCCCGTGTATTGGCTTGGATCGCAGCTTGAACTGCAACTAGATCACGTGTATCGACAACTGTAAAAGTCAATCCAAATCGTTTTAAAACTTGATTGATTAAACGAAAAGTGCCGCCGTAAACGTCATTGCCGACGATAATATGATCACCAGCAGAAAATAGCGAGAAAACAGCATGAATCGCAGCTGATCCGGATGCAAAAGCAAAACCAGCTTGACCACCCTCTAACTCGGCAATCAATTTTTCTAAAGCCGCTCGTGTTGGATTACCGCTTCGACCGTACTCCCATTTCGCTTGGCCACCCACTTCTGACTGATGAAAAGTTGATGCTCGATAGATAGGTATTGAAACTGCGCCGGTCGTTGGATCTTCGCTGTTGCCGCCATGAATCACTTGTGTATTGAATTTCATTTTCTATACTTCCTTTAATCGTAGATATGTTTGCTTAAATAGCGTTCGCTTGAATCTGGAAAAACAGTCACAATCGTTGAAGCTGCAGGTAATTGTTCAGCCACTTGCAGGCTGGCCGCCAAAGCAGCACCGCTAGAACTTCCCACAAACAAGCCACTGTGTTTGGCTAACCATTTAACATATTTAAAAGCTTCGTCATCACTGATCGTTTTGACTTGATCAACATGAATTTGTTTAAAAAACGGTGGTACGAATTCCACGCCAATGCCTTCAATACGGTGGCTGTGTGCAGGCCCACCGTTTAGAATCGACCCAACAGGTTCAACGGTGACAGCCTGCATATGCGGATAGCGTTCCTGCAAGGCGCGTGTTGTCCCGACAAAGGTACCGCCACTGCCAGATCCGGCAACGAAAGCATCGATAGGCAGATCGGCCAAGTCATGTAAAATTTCTGGGCCTAATGTTTTGTAGTAAATATCCGGATTGGCCGGATTTTGAAACTGCAGCGGCACATAAGAATTCGGTGTTTTGGCGGCTAAACTTTCGGCTTTGGCAATCGCACCTCTGATACCGTCAGCAGCTGGAGTATTGATAACTTGCGCACCAAGTGCCCGCATCAAAACTTGTTTTTCAAAACTAAATTTCTCCGGCACGATTAACTTGACCGGTAAATGATATTTTTGAGCAGCTAAGGCAACACCAATGCCTGTGTTGCCAGCCGTTGGTTCAATAATTGTTGTAGCGGATTTGATGGCACCTATGCGGCGGCCATGTTCGATTAAAGCAAGACCAAGACGATCTTTGACACTGCCGCCTGGATTAAACATTTCCAATTTGGCATAAATTTGGCTACCCTTCGCTGCTTTGATATTTAAATGTAGCAAAGGTGTGTGGCCAATTGTTTCATAAACACTTTCAATTAACATTTTTAATACTCCTTTGTAAAAGTAGACAAAAAAAGACGCAGATCCTTAATGAGAATTTGCGTCTTGCAGGTTTAACTCTGATTTTAAAATTAGCCTAAATGGTGGTTATTTCGGACATTTTAAGCACAACAACAATCAGTGAACCGACAAAAACGCGGCCCACAACAACAACTATTTGATTGCTTCTGTGCAAAAGACATGAATAAAACCTCCAGTTATTTAATAAATTCATCATAGCTGACTTAATCAACGATTTCAACAAAATCATTTTCCACCCTATCTGTAATAAAATGAGTTTGTGAGGAAAAAACGAATCTGCTCTTTTCGATTACAGAAAATTATACAAAGCAATTAAGGACGACGCTCTTTTCGATCAGAGCAAACAATCCACAAGATGCGTTTGATGTCTATTTAATCCTTGATGGTCATCTGTCCAAGCAAGTCAATGGCTTAAGCGATTTTTGCCGGTCTTTAAACATGAAGCTGCATTTGATCCAAATACCGGAAAAACTTTTTGCCAAAGCGCCTAAAACGAAGCGCTACCCAAAAACAATTTATTACCGTTTGATCGCACAAAATTTCCTGCCAGACAGTCTTGACCGGATTCTTTATCTTGACTGTGACCTGATCTGCCTGAATCCTTTTGGGGCATTTTATCATTTGGACTTCGAAAATAAGCTGTATGCTGCGGCCAGTCATTTTGAAAACATTAAAATCAGCAGTACTTTTAATAAAATTCGTTTGGGAAACTATGATTCGGATAACTATTTTAATTCTGGCGTTCTACTGATGAATTTGAAAATGCTGCGTCAAAAAATCAATATCAACGACATTTACGCTTATATCGAAAAAAATAGCCTGCAGTTATTACTGCCCGATCAAGATGTGTTAAACGCATTATATGGTAATCAAATCAAATCCGTAGCGGATACTTATTACAATTACGATACGCGTTATTTTAGCGCTTACAAGCTTTTAAATGACGGGCTGACCGATCTTGACTGGATCATGAAACACACAGTTTTCCTGCATTTTTGCGGTCCATACAAGCCTTGGAACAAGTCATATAATCGCAAATTTGCGGCACTTTACAAGCACTATGAGTGGGTCGCTAACCGAGATTCGCTAGATAAAAATGAGACCGATCAAGGCTTGAAACCATCAGTTGACAAAAAACAGCCTTTGTAAAAAAAGCCCCATATCAACAATTGTCAATACAGAGCTAAAATGCGGGCGATGGGAGTCGAACCCATACGGTATTTCTACCACAGGATCCTTAATCCTGCGCGTCTGCCAATTCCGCCACGTCCGCGAACAAAAATATTATACTCGAAAAACAGGCGAACTGCTTGGATTAATTCAATAAAATAAGTAAATCTTGTCATTTGGTCGATTTACCATACTAAAATGAGAACCCTTTCTTGATTTAATCTAATTTTGATTCAAAAAAACACTTTTGAGTGATAGACTAGTTTAAAATTTAAGTAGGAGGAAATTATGATTGAATATCAGATTCGTGGTGAGAATATGGGAACGACCGATGCAATTGATAACTATATCAAGGCTCGTTTGGAAAAACTGAATAACTACATCGAATCAGGAAATGATCCGATCGCACGCGTTAATGTCCGCAAATACAATGAAAAGACCTTTAAAATCGAAGTCACAATTCCACTGCCCTACTTGACATTACGTGCCGAAGAAACACAAAGTGACTTCTATAGTGCCGTTGATCAAGTTTCCGCTAAATTGCTCCGCCAGATTCGTAAATTCAAGACTAAAGTCAATCGTAAATCTCGCGAAAAGGGTTATAAGGGCATTGATTTTAATGAAGAAATCGATCCTTTGCCAGCTGATTCGGCTGAAGAAAAAACTGTTGATGTTATTCGCCGCAAGACATTATCGTTAAAGCCGATGGATATTGAAGAAGCAGTTTTACAAATGGAAATGCTTGATCATGACTTCTTTTTGTTCTTAAATGCCGAAACAGATCAGCTTGATATCGTCTATAAAAGAGATGATGGCAAATATGGGCTGATCGAAACGGCAAACGTTGAAAGTTCAAAATAATTACCTTGAAAACAGCTCAGGCTGTTTTTTTATTTTAAATGTTTCTCCGCGACCAATTTCAAAGTTGCACCATCGATGCCGCAACGCATTTTTCTTAAATTGATTTTACGATGCCGCGAATATTCATGATGATGAGCGGCCGTACACTGATAAATATAAAAAGATTTCGCCTGGGAATGCAGTGGTGAATATCGAGGCGCATCGATCTGTTTCAGCAAGTTTTGAAAATCACGATCATTTTCCCGGTGAATGCCCTTTGTTAAAAAAATATCATAATGAGCTAGTTCATGTTTGATGATTCCTGGTAGATCCTCATCTGAAAGTTTTGGATTAATTTCCATAAAAACTTTTTGTTTTAAAATCCGACTACCAATTTTTGGAAAAACCATTCGGCCGCCCGTTGAACGCAAATGTCCATTAAAAAAAACATCATGATTGAAATTTTTGCCAAAATACATAAGCGAAAGGCGCTCAACGAGCGCCTTCAGTTCTAATTTTGAAATTTGAGTCATTGATCATCCCCTCAGTCCAGGAACAGTCAAAATACGATTTACAGTGTGATTAATTTTCTGCATTAGATCATCTTGATCCTGCTCGGATCGAGAAAACTTCTTAAGATCAACTGTCTTTGAATTCGTTTCCAAAGAGGCTGTCATGTCTTTGGTCGCAGCTACATAAGCCCTAAAATAATCGACTAGATTACTTTTCAGGCCCAACAGTTGAACCGGAGCTGCCAAAGTGGATAAGTGATCAGCTGCCCTTTGATAGCCGTCGTTTGCATCCATGAATTCAGCTAAAATTGCTTTAAAATCAAGATCGGACATTTCTGAAAGTGTTTTATCATTCAGAGCTGTTCTCAGCTTGCTGTAAAAGGGTGCGACTTTGGCATTCGTATCATCTATTGCATTTAAAAAATTTTGCAGTCCTTGTGCAAATTGTTGTGGTTTAACTGGTTTCATATGACTACTTCTTCTTTAAAATAAGACGCTCGAATAATTTTACTACTTCAACAACTATGACGATTGAAAATGAAGCAGCTAAAACAATTAACCATTGATGAGAATTGAGGTCGGAAACGTGGAACAGTCCGTTTAGCCCAGGTATCAAGACGACGATCGCCATAGAAAGTAGGCTGAATAAAATGGCAAAATTAAAGTATTTATTAGCAAAAGGATTGACTTTAAAAATTGACTGATAAATAGATTTAACATTGAAAGCATTCACTAACTGCATTAATCCAAGCGTCATAAAGGCCATTGTCAGCGCATCCAAATGAACCAATTCATTATTACCGGCATGATCTGGATACGCAAGTGCCAACGCATAAACACTTAATACAGTCAAAGATTGAACGATTCCCTGCCAAATAATGGCACTGCCAACACCACCGGACAAAAAACTTGATTCTTTGCCGCGCGGCTGGCGATCCATAATACCTGGTTCTGCCGGTTCCAGTCCCAAAGCAATCGCTGGAAAAGTATCGGTCACTAAATTAATCCAAAGGATCATCACTGGCACAAACAAATTCCAACCCAAAATAGTCATCACAAATAACGTCATAACCTCGGCCAAATTTGAGGAAAGCAAATATTGTAATGCTTTTTGAATATTAGAGAAAACGGTTCGCCCTTCTTTAACGGCGTTCACGATCGTCGCGAAATTATCATCAGCGAGAACCATATCAGAAGCTCCCTTAGAAACCTCGGTACCCGTAATACCCATTGCAATACCGATATCAGCCGCTTTTAATGCCGGTGCATCGTTCACACCATCCCCTGTCATCGCGACCGTCTTACCGCGTTTTTGCCAAGCATTTACGATTTTAACCTTATGCTCTGGCGCAACTCGTGCGTAAACACTGTACTGAGCAACTTTGTCTTCAAATTGTTCATCCGGAATTTGGTCCAATTGGGCTCCGGTAATGATCGCCTCTGGTCCTTGCTGAGCAGTCAGAATACCTAAGCGGCGAGCAATTGCTGCCGCCGTATCCTTATGGTCTCCAGTAATCATAATCGGACGAATACCAGCTTGGCGAGCTTGTTCAACCGCTTGCGCCACCTCCGGCCTTTCTGGATCGATCATAGCGACGAAACCTACGAAAACAAGATCTTTTTCAACAGCTTTGCTGGTTAATCGACCCGGAACTTCCTTGACATTTTGATAAGCAAAAGCTAACACTCGTAAAGCTTGTTGAGCCAATTCGTGATTAATCGTCAGCAATTGCTGACGATTTTCTTCGGTCAAAGCCACAGCCTTACCATTTAAATCAATTTTAGAAGTTCGCCGTAACAATTCATCTGGAGCTCCTTTAACCGTAATTAAATATTGAGCAGCATTTTTGTTAACGGTTGTCATTAATTTACGTTCCGAATCAAACGGAATCTCAGCCACGCGCGGCATCTTGTCAAATAACCGTTCAAGATCCTGATCCTGTTTTTCATTAAAACTGATCAGTGCTGTTTCAGTCGGGTCGCCCAGTAATCCATCTTCGGTCATCTTGGTATCGTTATTCAAAGCCATGACGACAGCTAATTTTTCAGCTGCCGCATTTTTTTGGATCGGATCAACGGCATCGAAAATCTGATTATTGACAACATATTTTTCGACTGTCATCTTGTTTTGTGTCAAAGTACCAGTCTTATCGGAGCCAATAATTTCTGTTGAACCAAGCGTCTCAACAGCAGCTAAGCGACGCATTAAAGCATTTTTCTTGGCCAAACGGCCAGTGCCCAGCGCTAGTGTAATCGTCACAATAGCTGGCAAACCTTCGGGAATGGCAGCAACCGCAATACTGATAGCTGTCAATAACATATTGATCCAGGATTCAGCTCCTTTGATCATACCGATCGCAAAAACAATCACAGAAATAAATAAGATCAGATAAGTTAAGCTTTTTCCCAACTGTTTTAAATTAATTTGCAAAGGTGTGGCTGTCTCGTCGGTCTGTTCAAGCATGCTGGCAATGTGGCCTACCTCAGTCTTCATACCTGTCGCGACGATCATGCCGACTGCGCGGCCGTAAGTAACATTCGTATTCATAAAAGCCATGTTATGACGATCACCGATGCCAGGATTCTTAGCCTTTAAAATTGCTGCACTTTTTTCAACTGGAACTGATTCACCGGTTAAAGCAGCTTCTTCTATTTTCAACGAATTAACTTCAATCAGCCGTAAGTCAGCCGGTACAATATCACCAGCTTCAAGTAACACAATATCGCCCGCAACAAGCTGATCGGCCGGAACCGAAACAACCTTCCCACCACGACGTACATTTGCATTTGGTGTCGACATTTTCTTTAGAGCCGCAATAGCATCTTCAGCTTTCGATTCTTGAAAAACACCAAAAATTGCATTTAAAATGACCACTAGCAATATAAAAACAGCATCAACAACTTCACCGGTCATCGCTGCAATAACTGCTGCTACAGCCAAGATCGCAATCATAAAATCTTTGAACTGATTTACAAATTTTTGTAAAAGTGTCGTTTTCTTAGCTTGGTTCAAAGCATTGGGGCCATCTGAAAGCAAGCGGTCTTGTGCCATTTTCTCACTCAGACCTCGTTGTGAATCGGATGAAAATTGAACTAAAAGTTCCTTAATATTCTGGTTATAAAATTTATTTTCAGACAAAATAAAAGACTCCTTTCAAATTGAAATTATATGAGTCTCACTGTTTAAGGGTCACCAGGGTTCATTGTCGCCCGTGTAACTTGGATTTCCCGCGCATCAAGCAATGATCCGCCGTTACTCCCTCATTTAATATGTTAATTATACCGAAAAGTACTATTTTTTAATCAGGCTTCACACTTGTTTCTCATAGAAGTTACCCCAAGTGTGATCAACTTTCCACATCGATGCAAAAGCTTTATCATCAGCTTCATGCACCGCTTCACGTAATTCATATCGCTCTTCAAGCGTGATGACTGTAAAAATAACATGTTTCGAATCGTGCAGATAGCCGCCAGATGCATCATCTAAGACCGTAATGCCGCGACGAAGGTGTGCTTGGATCGAATCAACCATTTGTTCTTTATTATTCGTCACGATCATGACCTGCATCTGCTGCTGCTGAGTATAAGCAATCGAAGTCATCCAAGCTGAAACGACAATTCCTATAATCGAATAAAATGCATATTTCCAACCATGTTGCAGTCCAGATCCAACCATAATAATCGAATTAAAAGCAATGTTGATTGGAAAAACTTTGATATTCCAAAAACGTTTGCCAAGAATTTCAAAGATATCAAGTCCACCGGTTGCCACGCCATTTTTCAAAGCAAAACCAGTCGCAAAGCCATTGATCGCGCCACCGAAAATTGCACACATTAGTGGATCAGAAATCAATGGTTTGACTGGAGCTGCAATAATATCGATAAACAACGAGGAACAAGCGATGGCAACAATTTCAAAAAAAGCCAAACGATGGCTGATAATTGCCCAAGCCAGAATTGTCATCGGAATATTGACGATCAAAATAACTAGCGGTAGCGCATTAGCAGAGAAAAAATAACTGATCAATTGGCCCAAACCGTTAAAGCCGCTAGAATAGATATTTCCAGGTTTCCAAAAAAAATTCATTGCCACCGCAACCAAAATGCCATATAAAAGCGCTGCACCCGCTCGAGCGACAATTGCATGTTTAGATAAATAATTTCGAAGTTGATCCATCATAATTTAGTAAACCACTTAATTAATTGCCCAATGATTAATCGGTCCAAATTTATGGCCAACTTGAATCGTGTTTGCAATGGCTTGGTGTGTTGCCTTTTTAGCAATATCGATCGATGCCTTGATCGAGTTCCCTTTGGCTATCTCAGCCGTAATAATTGCAGAAAAAGTGTCCCCTGTTCCATTAATATGTTCTGTTTCGATATAATTTGCACGCAAAGTATAGCGACTACCATCGGCTAGCAAAACATAATCAGAAACTGTTTTACCCTCAAAATTGTCGCCATGGTAGCCTTTAATAATAACATTTTGAGTTCCAAATCCTTGAATTTTCTGTGCAGCTCTCGCAACATCATTTTCATTCTCAAAATCAAAACCCACAATAGCCTGTGCTTCAGAATAATTAGGCGTCGCAACCGTTGCCAAAGGTAGTAATATATCTCTCACAGTATCAATTGCCTGATCCTCGAGTAATTTAGCACCATGTTTTGTTGTTATGACTGGATCAACGATCAGCGGACCAAAATTGACCCGCCTGTAATTTTTAGCTACATTTAAAATTAATTCACTATTAGCTAACATACCAGTTTTCGCAGATCGAATGTGAAAATCGTCGGCAATCGCTTTGAACTGAGCATCAATAAAATCTAAAGGAAATTGATGACCGGCACTAATGCCATAGGAATTTCCCGCAACCGCTGCCACCAAAATAGACATGCCATAAACATTTCGTACAAAAAAAGAATGCAGATCAGCTTGAGCACCAGCTGATCCATCGGAATCTGAACCCGCAATCGTAACAACTTGCGGAAAAGAATTGTATGTAAGAGTCTGCATGTTTATCATCAAAAATCTAGAATTTGTTTCCACCTTTTAATTCCAAATATGTCATAGCCGTAGATGCCACTAGAGCAGCCAAAATATCGTCAATATACACATTGATCGAGTCTTTTTTATCATTTAAAACGCCGATCAAGCCAGGTTTTTCATTATCCAACCAGCCATAATGAACAACAGCCGCAGCACTAAATTGAGAAGCCAAACCAATAGCTAAAATTTCATCAACGTTATGGCCATTAGCATCTCGAGCGAGTCTAGCCTTCAAGGGCTGGGAATCAGGCATTGTTTCAGCCAAAGCGTCTAAATATAGTCCGGTTAAAATGATATCGTTAACCTCATCGCGCTTCAGAACAAGATTAAAAGCATTCTTAACAGTTACTGTGTCAGCTACGAAATGATAGTGCTGCTGCAAGAAAACGCTCGTTAAGTCATAAATATCTTGTAAATCAACACCTCGTTCACTTAACTGGTGAACACTTGCTAATGCTAAATCAGAATAATCACTCATGTAATAAATATAATACTCTTTTTCCCTGATATGTTTGCCATGGCCACCTCGATCTCTCAATTATAAGCAGATAGGCAGTCGACCAGTCAAAGTTGTCAGGCTTGCTGACAAAAAACGATCAAAATGGACAAAAAAAATCACCCAAACCGGGTGATCACTTGCATCGCATCGTCCTAGTCTCGCAACAGGCGTTCCTGTAACTACATTGGGCCCTGACAAGCTTAACTTCTGTGTTCGGAATGGGAACAGGTGTGACCTTGTCGGAATAAACACGATACTCAGTACTTACGCACTGATAACCGAATAGTAATTAAAAATCTCATCATTCAAGCAATTGAACCAAACCACTTACTTGGTTAAGTCCTCGACCTATTAGTACTAGTCCGCTCCATGCATCACTACACTTCCACTTCTAGCCTATCTACCTGATCGTCTCTCAGGGGTCTTACTTCTAACGAATGGGAAATCTCATCTCGAGGTTAGTTTCTCACTTAGATGCTTTCAGCGATTATCTAATCCATACGTAGCTACCCAGCGGTGCTCTTGGCAGAACAACTGGTACACCAGAGGTATGTCCATCCCGGTCCTCTCGTACTAAGGACAGATCCTCTCAAATTTCCTGCGCCCGCGACGGATAGGGACCGAACTGTCTCACGACGTTCTGAACCCAGCTCGCGTACCGCTTTAATGGGCGAACAGCCCAACCCTTGGGACCGACTACAGCCCCAGGATGCGATGAGCCGACATCGAGGTGCCAAACCTCCCCGTCGATGTGGACTCTTGGGGGAGATGAGCCTGTTATCCCCGGGGTAGCTTTTGTCCGTTGAGCGATGGCCCTTCCATACGGAACCACCGGATCACTAAGTCCTACTTTCGTACCTGCTCGACCTGTCAGTCTCACAGTCAAGCTTGCTTATGCCTTTACACGCTACGAATGATTTCCAACCATTCTGAGCAAACCTTTGAGCGCCTCCGTTATCTTTTAGGAGGCGACCGCCCCAGTCAAACTGCCTGCCAGACACTGTCTTCGATCAGGATAACTGATCAGAGTTAGAACGTTCATACAACAAGGGTAGTATCTCAAGGTTGACTCAGTCGAAACTAGCGTTCCGACTTCAAAGTCTCCTACCTATCCTGCACATGCAGCACAAACATTCAATATCAAGCTACAGTAAAGCTCCACGGGGTCTTTCCGTCCTGTCGCGGGTACCCAGCATCTTCACTGGAATTTAAATTTCACCGAGTCTATTGTTGAGACAGCGCCCAAGTCATTACGCCTTTCATGCGGGTCGGAACTTACCCGACAAGGAATTTCGCTACCTTAGGACCGTTATAGTTACGGCCGCCGTTCACTGGGGCTTCAATTAAGACCTTCGCCGAAGCTAAGTCCTCCTTTTAACCTTCCAGCACTGGGCAGGCGTCAGCCCCTATACTTCATCTTACGATTTTGCAGAAACCTGTGTTTTTGATAAACAGTTGCTTGGGCCTATTTGCTGCGGCTGGTATAAAACCAGCAGTCCTTCTTCCGAAGTTACGGACTCATTTTGCAGAGTTCCTTAACAATAGTTCACTCGCTCACCTTAGTATTCTCTACTCGACTACCTGTGTCGGTTTGCGGTACGGGCAATATTTTCTTCCTACGAAACTTTTTTCAGCAGCGTGAATTCACACAATTCCCAAGTAAACTTGGTAGCTTAACAGCTTATCCTTAAACATAAAAGCATTTAACTCTTATGAAGACTAACTGCTTAAAACCACATCCAATAGTGGCCTGTGCTATCCTTCTGCGTCCTTCCTTCGGCAATTCAATATTGGTACAGGAATATCAACCTGTTGGCCATCGACTACGCTTTTCAGCCTCGCCTTAGGTCCCGACTAACCCCCCGCGGACGAGCCTTCCGGGGGAAACCTCAGTCATTCGGTGGATAAGATTCTCACTTATCTTTCGCTACTCATACCGGAATTCTCACTAGTTAACGCTCCAACATGTCCTTACGGTCATCCTTCATTGCATTAACTACGCTATCCTACCATGCTTACGCATCCACAGTTTCGGTAATATGCTTAGCCCCGGTACATTATCCGCGCAAGAGCACTCGACTAGTGAGCTATTACGCACTCTTTAAAGGGTGGCTGCTTCTGAGCCAACCTCCTAGTTGTCTATGCACCTTCACAACGTTTTCCACTTAGCATATATTTAGGGACCTTAACTGGTGATCTGGGCTGTTCCCCTTTCGACGATGGATCTTATCACTCACCGTCTGACTCCTGCACATACTTATCTGGCATTCGGAGTTTATCTGATTTTGGTAACCCTTGAAGGGCCCCTAGACCAAATAGTGCTCTACCTCCAGTAAGCTAATTGCAAGGCTACACCTAAATGTATTTCGGATAGAACCAGCTATCTCCGAGTTCGATTGGAATTTCACCGCTATCCACAGTTCATCAAAGGGTTTTTTAACACCCACTTGTTCGGTCCTCCAGTAGGTATTACCCCACCTTCAACCTGACCATGGATAGGTCACTCGGTTTCGGGTCTACAACTACGTACTGAATCGCCCTATTAAGACTCGCTTTCGCTACGGCTCCAGTCTTTGCACCTTAACCTTGCACGCAATCATAACTCTCCGGTTCATTCTACAAAAAGCACGCTCTCAGCCATTAACGGCCTCGAACTTCTTGTAAGCACACGGTTTCAAGAACTATTTCATTCCCCTTCCGGGGTTCTTTTCACCTTTCCCTCACGGTACTTGTCCACTATCGGTCACTAGTTAGTATTTAGCCTTGGGAGATGGTCCTCCCAGATTCCGACCCAATTTCACGTGTTGGGCCGTACTCAGGATCCTGATTAGAGAGTACAAGATTTCGCATACAGGTCTATCACCTTCTATGGAACAGCTTCCCAACTGTTTTTGCTATCTTATACCTTTGTAACTCAACATCAGTCCTACAACCCCTAGATGCAAGCATCTAGGTTTGGGCTCTTCCGCGTTCGCTCGCCGCTACTGACGGAATCGAAATTTCTTTACTTTCCTGCTGTTACTGAGATGTTTCAGTTCACAGCGTTCTGCTTCATCTAATCTATGAATTCAAAAAGATGATGATCATTAAGATCGGGTTGCCCCATTCGGAAATCCTCGGGTAAGCTTACTTACAGCTGACCGAGGCATATCGTAGTTAGTCACGTCCTTCATCGCCTTCTAGTGCCAAGGCATCCACCATGCGCCCTTATTAACTTAACCTATCGATCTGACGACCGACGATTAACCAATAAATTATTTATGAGATCTATCTCTAGATTTTTTATTAGCGGTAACTTTTCAGTTACATTTTTATCGAAGTGAATTCTCGGTTCAATTTACCTAATGTCTCGATGTCGATTAAGACATTAGGATTTTAAATTAACAAGAAATTTAATTACTATTCAGTTATCAATGTGCAATTGGCAGTCAAAACTGCCAATGGAGAATATCGGGTTCGAACCGATGACCCCCTGCTTGCAAAGCAGGTGCTCTCCCAGCTGAGCTAATTCCCCAGTTGCTGATTTTCAGGGCGGCGCTCTGAAAACCGAACAGAACTCAAACAAACAAATTTTGATATTTAAATCAGTCTAGTATTCCGATTATCCTTAGAAAGGAGGTGATCCAGCCGCAGGTTCTCCTACGGCTACCTTGTTACGACTTAATCCCAGTCATCGATTTTACCTTAGGCACCGGCCTCTAAAAGTTAGCCAAGCGACTTTGGGTACTTCCGACTCCCATGATTTGACGGGCGGTGTGTACAAGACCCGGGAACGTATTCACCGCGACATGCTGATTCGCGATTACTAGCGATTCCGCCTTCGTGGAGTCGAGTTGCAGACTCCAGTCCGAACTGAGAGAAGTTTTAAGAGATTAGCTTACCGTCGCCGGTTCGCAACTCGTTGTACTTCCCATTGTAGCACGTGTGTTGCCCAGGTCATAAGGGGCATGATGATCTGACGTCGTCCCCACCTTCCTCCGGTTTATCACCGGCAGTCTCATTAGAGTGCCCAACTAAATGCTGGCAACTAATAACAAGGGTTGCGCTCGTTGCGGGACTTAACCCAACATCTCACGACACGAGCTGACGACGACCATGCACCACCTGTATCCAATGTTCCGAAGAAAAGCTTTCATTACAAAAGCGATCATTGGTATGTCAAGACCTGGTAAGGTTTTTCGCGTATCTTCGAATTAAACCACATGCTCCACCGCTTGTGCGGGTCCCCGTCAATTCCTTTAAGTTTTAGCCTTGCGGCCGTACTCCTCAGGCGGGGTGCTTAATGCGTTAGCTACGTCACTAAGAGGCGGAAACCTCTTAACAACTAGCACCCATCGTTTACGGTATGGACTACCGGGGTATCTAATCCC
This sequence comes from Oenococcus sicerae, assembly GCF_004102045.2. Taxonomy (GTDB): domain Bacteria; phylum Bacillota; class Bacilli; order Lactobacillales; family Lactobacillaceae; genus Oenococcus; species Oenococcus sicerae. Next base: position 189,403 of record NZ_CP029684.2, read on the forward strand.
GTTTGCTACCCATACTTTCGAGCCTCAACGTCAGTTACGATCTAGCAAGCCGCTTTCGCCACTGGTGTTCTTCCACATATCTACGCATTTCACCGCTACACATGGAGTTCCACTTGCCTCTATCGCACTCAAGTAAACCAGTTTCCAATGCAGTTCCGGGGTTAGGCCCCGGGATTTCACATCAGACTTAATAAACCGTCTGCGCTCGCTTTACGCCCAATAAATCCGGATAACGCTCGGGACATACGTATTACCGCGGCTGCTGGCACGTATTTAGCCATCCCTTTCTGGTAAGGTACCGTCAAGCCAGAAGCTTTCTCTGAATCTGGTTATTCTTCCCTTACAACAGTGCTTTACGACCCGAAAGCCTTCATCACACACGCGGCGTCGCTCCGTCACACTTTCGTGCATTGCGGAAAATTCCCTACTGCAGCCTCCCGTAGGAGTTTGGGCAGTGTCTCAGTCCCAATGTGGCCGGTCAGTCTCTCAACTCGGCTACGCATCATCGCCTTGGTAGGCCATTACCCTACCAACTAGCTAATACGCCGCAAGACCATCCTCTAGCGATTCAAAAGAATCTTTCAAACGACCGACATGTGTCAGACGTTGTTACGCGGTATTAGCATCTGTTTCCAAATGTTATCCCCCACTAAAGGGCAGGTTTCTTACGTGTTACTCACCAGTTCGCCACTCTAGTCATAGTTAGGCGTCACTCCGAAGAGATCAACTTAACGGCTAGCGTACGACTTGCATGTATTAGGCACGCCGCCAGCGTTCATCCTGAGCCAGGATCAAACTCTCATTTTAAAAGCTTGAACTTGGTGTTCATAATGAATTACTGACTGTTTGTTTTACCAAACGTTAAATAATTTATTGTTTTTGTATTACGAATTGACTTCGCAAATTATTGAAAATTTGTTTATAAGCACTTGCATACTTATAAATCCCTACACAATTTGTTTGTCTTTGTTCTGTTCAGTTTTCAAAGTGCTGCGTCACTTCACAAAAGCAACTTTTATATCATGCCAGAGAATCAAACGAATGTCAAGACCTTTTTTCAATTAAGAATTGAAGCAGATCTCCTATCAATTTGACTCGCAAGCTGACTTAAATATACTACAGCCAAACGAGGCGAAGGTCAATAGAAAAATGATAAAAAATCAAAGAAATATAAAAAGAAAACAAAGAAAACAAAGAAAACAAAGAAAACAAAGAAAACAAAGAAAAAGCCCGCTGCAAGGCAGCGGGCTGAGATCAAGGAGATGAACTACTTTTTAGCAGTTGATTTAGAACTGGCATTAGCCGGTGTTTGATCAAAAGACTTTTGCAATTCATCCAAAGTAGGAATTTTTTCCAAAGGTTCAATAGGTGCAGCAACAACCTCGTCTTTAATATGGCGATATGCCGCGACACCGGTTCCGGCAGGAATAACCTTACCGATAATCACATTTTCCTTTAAACCAACTAGTGGATCGTTTTTACCGCGAATAGCAGCATCCGTCAAGACACGTGTCGTCTCTTGGAATGATGCAGCTGATAAGAATGAATTTGTTTCCAAAGAAGCTTTCGTAATACCAAGCAAAACCGGACGAGATGTCGCAGCGGTATTGCCAGAGAGAATGGCTTGTGTATTAGCACGACGGAAGTCAGCAATGTCAAGTAGCTCACCGGGTAGCAGATCCGTTTGTCCAGGATCCATGACACGAACTTTACGCAACATCTGGCGAACCATAACTTCGACATGTTTATCAGCAATGCCAACACCTTGCATACGATAAACTTTTTGAACTTCAGCTAACATATAGTTTTCGGTCTTCAAAGCGCTAGAAACCTTGATCAGTTCCTTAGGATCCAAAGGCCCCTCATTAATAGCCTCAGAACGATGGATTTCATCGCCCTCCGCAACACGCAAACGAGCTGAGATCGGCAGGATATACTCACGAGTATCAGTCTCGCCTTCAATCGTGACAGTTTTAGTGCGGTCAGCTGGATTTTCTTCAACACTAGTCACTTTACCTGTCACTTCAGAAATTTCGGCACGGCCCTTAGGATTACGAGCTTCAAAAATTTCCTGCACACGCGGCAAACCTTGTGTGATATCTTCTGACAACGCAACGCCGCCAGTATGGAAAGTACGCATAGTCAATTGAGTACCGGGTTCACCAATAGACTGAGCTGCAACGGTTCCAACGGCTTCACCAACTTCAACGATGTCACCAGTCGCCATGTTGCGACCATAACATTTAACACAGACACCATGTTCAGTACGGCAAGTAAAAATCGAACGGATCGTAACAGTTAAGACACCAGCATCAATGATTTGATTAGCAATGCTTTCGTCAATCATTTCATTTTTTTGAACAATGACCTCGCCAGTCTCTGGATCAGCAACTGGTTTCATAGCATAACGACCTAAGATACGGTCATATAAAGGTTCAATGACTTCATTGCCGTCCATGATTGCAGAAACATCAAGTCCACGATCAGTACCACAATCATCTTCACGCACAATGACTTCTTGAGCAACATCCACTAGACGACGAGTCAAGTATCCAGAGTTAGCAGTCTTCAAAGCTGTATCAGTCATACCTTTACGAGCACCATGAGTCGAAATGAACATTTCCAAAACAGAAAGGCCTTCACGGAAGTTAGCCGTAACAGGAAGCTCGATAACTTTTCCGTTAGGAGCGGCCATCAAACCACGCATACCAGCAAGCTGGACGAAGTTTGAGATGTTTCCACGAGCACCAGAATCACTCATCATAAAGATCGGGTTCTTGGAGTCAAAGGAAGCAATCAGCATCTCCTTGATCTTATCTTGAGCGTCCGACCAAGTCTGTGTTACTTGTGTGTAACGCTCATCGTCAGTCAATAGACCGCGACGGAACTGTTTTGTAATGGCTGCGACTCTTTCGTGAGCAGCTTTAAGCACCTCACCTTTCTGAGGCAACTCGGTCACATCAGACATGGCAACGGTCAATCCTGAACGAGTCGAGATATCATATCCAAGATCCTTCATATCATCCAACAAAACAGAAGTTCGAGTTACTTGATAACGCGCGTAAATTTGAGCAATGATGTCGGACAGAAAACCAGACTTGAATGGACCATTCAAGGGTTCGTTTTTAAGCCATTCATGAATATCTGTTCCAGGTTCAAGGAAGAAATGGGCATCAATACCATCAAAATTCTCTGATTTCGGTTCGTTAATATATGGAAAATCAGCCGGTAAAATTTCGTTAAAGATAATTTTTCCAACCGTTGTTGCCAAAATCCTCGAACGTTGTTGATCCGTGAATGGTTTTGCCTGATCAAAACTAGAAGCAGCAATACCAATTCGCGTATGCAATGCAACTTCATGATTTTGCAAAGCCATTTTAACTTCATCAGCGGAAGAAAAGACCATTCCCTCGCCTTGAATATCGGCTTCTTCAGTCGTTAGATAGTAGTTACCGATCGTCATATCTTGTGAAGGCGCAACAATCGGTTTCCCATCTTTGGGTGCCAAAATATGCGAAGCAGCCAGCATAAGCAAGCGTGCTTCAGCTTGTGCTTCATCTGACAAAGGCACATGAATAGCCATTTGGTCACCATCGAAATCGGCGTTATAAGCAGTCGTAACTAATGGGTGCAAACGCATTGCTTTACCAGAAACAAGTACAGGTTCAAAAGCTTGGATGCCTAAACGGTGCAAAGTTGGCGCGCGGTTAAGCAGAACTGGATGCTCTTTAACAACTTCTTCTAGAACATCTTGAACAACATCTTCATGGCGCTCAACTAGACGGCGTGCCGAACGCAGGTTATTAGCGCCGCCATTTTCTGTGCCTAATTCGATCAAACGGTTGTATATGAAAGGTTTGAACAATTCAACAGCCATTTGACGAGGCAGACCCATTTGGTTCATCTTTAAGAAAGGACCAACATCAATAACAGAACGGCCTGAATAGTCAACACGTTTTCCTAACAGGTTCTGGCGGAAACGACCTTGCTTACCTTTTAGTAGGTGAGACAAAGATTTTAACGGCCGATTACCAGGACCAGAAACAGGACGTCCACGACGGCCATTATCAATCAAGGCATCAACAGCTTCTTGCAGCATACGTTTTTCGTTTTGGACAATAATGCTTGGTGCGTTCAAATCCAATAAGCGCTTCAAACGATTATTGCGGTTAATAACACGACGGTATAAATCATTCAAATCAGAAGTAGCGAAACGGCCGCCTTCAAGCTGAACCATCGGACGTAGATCAGGTGGAATAACAGGCACAACGTCCATAACCATCCATTCTGGTTTGTTGCCAGATTGTAAGAAGGCTTCAACGATATCCAAACGGCGAACCGCACGTGTACGCTTTTGTCCAGTTGCATCCTTCAAATCATTTTTTAATTCTTTAGCTTGCTTTTCAAGATCAACTTCAGCTAATAATTCCTTGATAGCTTCAGCGCCCATCTTGGCATCGAAAGCATCAGCACCGTACTGGTCTTGATATTGACGATATTCAGCTTCGGTAATCAGTTGTTTCTTTTCGAGCGATGTATTACCAGCATCAATAACCACATAGCTTGCAAAATAAATAATTTCTTCAAGAGAGCGCGGGCTCATGTCAAGAATCAAGCCCATTCGGCTTGGAATTCCTTTGAAGTACCAAATGTGTGTTACTGGAGCTGCAAGTTCGATATGGCCCATCCGTTCGCGGCGAACTTTTGAAGAAGTAACTTCAACACCACAACGATCACAAACAATTCCCTTATAACGGATTCGCTTGTATTTGCCACAAGCACATTCATAATCTTTAATTGGTCCGAAAATTCTTTCGTCAAAAAGACCATCACGTTCAGCTTTCAAAGTACGATAGTTGATCGTTTCTGGCTTTTTAACTTCGCCATAAGACCATTCACGGATCTTAGCTGGCGATGCTAGACCAATTTGCATAGATTCAAATTTGTTAACGTCTATTGCCAAGTTATTTCTCCTTTATACATTTTCTTCATCAAGATTCGCTGCTGGAATGCGAGGTGTGTCGTCATCATCCCCTTTAAACAAATCAGGTTTTTCTTTCGCGATTTGTTCTAAGGCATCAACCGTTGCGACATTATCATCCTCATCCATTTGAGCCATTTTGACTTCTTGACCTTTACCATCGAGAACTTTCATGTCCAAACCAAGAGCCTGCAACTCCTTCACAAGAACACGGAAAGATTCAGGAACACCTGGTTTTGGAATTGCTTGTCCTTTGACGATTGACTCAAAGACTTTATTGCGGCCACGAACATCATCAGACTTATAGGTCAAAATTTCCTGCAAAGTGTAGGCGGCACCATAGGCTTCAAGTGCCCAGACCTCCATTTCACCAAAACGTTGACCACCAAACTGAGCTTTACCGCCTAAAGGCTGTTGCGTAACGAGCGAGTAAGGTCCGATGGAACGAGCATGAATCTTGTCATCGACCATGTGGGCCAGTTTCATATAATGCATGACACCGACAGAAATCCGATTGTCAAAAGCCTCACCAGTTTGGCCATCATACAAAACAGTCTTGCCATCTTCATTTAAGCCGGCTTCTTTCAATGCATCGGTAATTTCATCATCAGAGGCACCATCGAAAACAGGTGTCATCACTTTAATACCAAGCTTTTTAGCAGCCATGCCTAAGTGGAGTTCCAAAATTTGTCCGATATTCATACGAGATGGCACGCCCATTGGTGAAAGCAAAATATCAATTGGTGTACCGTCTGGCATAAATGGCATGTCTTCTTCGGGAACGGTAATTGAAACAGTTCCCTTATTTCCATGACGGCCGGCCATTTTATCACCCACTTGAATCTTACGTTTTTGGGCAATAAAGACACGAACCATCATGTTGACGCCTGGTGCTAATTCATCGCCGTTTTCACGTGTGAATATTTCAACATCTTGGACAATTCCACCACCGCCATGGGGAACACGCAAAGAAGTATCACGAACTTCACGTGCTTTTTCACCGAAAATAGCATGCAGCAAACGTTCTTCGGCTGATAATTCAGTCACACCTTTGGGTGTGATTTTGCCAACCAGAATGTCGCCGTCTTCAACCTCGGCACCAATTCGGATAATGCCAGAATCATCAAGATCCTTTAATTGATCCTCACCAACGTTTGGAATTTCACGAGTGATCTCTTCGGGTCCGAGCTTTGTATCGCGCGCTTCTGATTCATGTTCTTCAATATGAATAGAAGTATAAACATCATCACGGACGAGACGTTCATTTAAGATAATCGCATCTTCAAAGTTATAGCCATGCCAAGTCATAAAGGCTACGATCGGGTTTTGGCCCAAAGCAAGTTCGCCGTTTTCCATAGCAGGACCATCAGCGAGCACTTCACCCTTATCAATTTTTTCGCCAACTTTAACAATTGGCGTCTGGTTATAATTTTTGCCGCCATTGGAACGCTGGAATTTCATCAAAGGATATTCATGTAAAGTGCCATCTTCTTCGCGCACTTTAATTGTTCGACCATCAACGTACTCAATCGTCCCTTTGTCTTCAGCAACCTGGGCTAAACCAGAGTCAACAGCAGCACGATATTCGATACCTGTGCCGACAATCGGAGAATGCGGTGCTACCAAAGGTACGGCTTGACGCTGCATGTTAGCACCCATTAGTGCACGGTTAGAATCATCGTTTTCAAGAAATGGGATCGCAGCTGTCGAAACGGCCACAACCTGTTTAGGAGAAACGTCCATATAATCAACATCTTCAATTGGTGTTTCAATGTTATTGTCGCCGTGACGAGCAGTAACAGTTGCGTTAACGAAGGAACCATCATCAGCTAGTGGCGAGTTTGCCTGCGCGATCGTGTAATTATCCTCAACATCAGCCGTCAGATAATCAATTTTATCTGTGACTTTATGTGTATCCCAATCAACACGACGGTATGGTGTTTCAATAAAACCATATTCATTGATACGGCCATATACAGCTAAAGAAGTAATCAAACCAATGTTTGGGCCTTCAGGAGTCTCGATTGGGTCGATACGACCATAGTGAGAGTAGTGGACATCACGAACTTCATATCCAGCACGGTCACGAGTTAATCCACCAGGTCCCAAGGCTGACAAACGACGCTTATGGTTCAATTCACCAAGCGGATTCGTCTGGTCCATGAATTGTGAAAGTTGCGAGGAACCAAAGAATTCCTTGACAGCTGCAACAACTGGACGAATATTAATCAATTGTTGAGGTGTAACCGTGTCTGAATCTTGAATAGACATTCTTTCACGAACAACACGTTCCATTCTCGTTAAACCAATACGGAACTGGTTTTCTAATAATTCACCCACTGAACGAATGCGACGATTGCCTAAATGATCGATGTCGTCCGTTGCGCCAACACCTTCTTGCAAGTTAAAGAAATAATTCATGCCAGCTAAAATATCAGCAGGCAGAATATAATGAATCGACTCATCAATATGACCGTTGCCAATCAGTTTGATAACTTTGGTTGGGTCAACTTGACTATAAATTTTAATAACTTGAATCTTGATCGAATCAGGCAAAACACCTTCTTCATCGGGCTGAAGATTAACAATATGAAAATCATCTCGTTCCAATAACGGTGAAAGGATTTTCATGACTTTTTTGTCGATTTTTGTATTTTTAGCGACAACGATTTCGCCGTCAGCGTTCAAAATATCTTCAGCCAGCGTCTCACCAAACAAGCGTGAGTTCAAAGTCAATTTTTTATTCACTTTATAGCGGCCAACATTGCCAAGATCATAACGCTTTGGATCAAAGAAACGAGCTGCCAGTAACGAACGAGATGAATCGATCGTCTTTGGTTCGCCAGGACGCAAACGCTCGTAAATATCTTCCAACGCCTCGCCAACACGTGACATCGAAGGATCTTTATGAACATCTTTTTCAATTGACAAATTCAACGAATCAACATCATCGCCAAAAATGTCTTGGATCTCTGAATCAGAGCCAAAACCAAAAGAACGGATCAATTCAGTAATTGGTAGTTTACGAGTACGATCAATACGGATATTCGCAACACCTTTAGCGTCAGTATCCAATTCTAGCCAAGCGCCGCGATTTGGAATCACAGTCGTACCGAAAACAGTTTTGCCGCTCTTATCGGTGTCATCATTGTAATAAATACCTGGTGAGCGAACTAGCTGTGAAACAACGACACGTTCAGCACCGTTGATCACAAATGATCCGTATTCCGTCATTAATGGAAATTCACCAAAATAGACATCCTGCGATTTGATCTCACCGGTCTCTTTATTAGTCAGTCGAAGTGTCACATGCAACGGGGCTGCATAATTGACACCTTGCTCACGAGATTCTTTCAATGAATATTTCGGTTCTCCCAAAGAGTAATCAACATATTCCAAAGACAGTTTGCCGGCAAAGTCTTCGATCGGCATAATGTCATTGAACATTTCTTTGATGCCTTTATCCATGAACCACTTATATGAAGCAGTCTGAACTTCGGTCAATGGTGGGATGTCAAGCACTTCTTTAGCAGAAGAGTAACTGCGCCGAGTAACATGCTTATTTATCTTCACGTTATGTGCAACCAATGTAATTCCTCCAATTTTTCGTTTGGTCAGTCAATTCCTGTTCGTTTCAAACAATGCGAGTTTCAATTCAACATTATTGTGATTATATGAACATAAAAAAACGCTGAAACCTTTCGGATCCGCGTTTTTGAAGTGACTACAGGACAATATTTCCGCAATCACATTTTAAAAAAGACCTCACTGTGTAAATATTATACACAGGAGGTCAATTAAAATCAACTAAATTAGTTAGCTTTGTTAACGTTAACCGCTTGTGGTCCACGTTGACCGTCTTCTACTTCAAAAGTAACCTTTTGGCCTTCATCAAGAGACTTGAAGCCATCAGTCTGGATAGCTGAGAAATGTACGAAAACATCTCCACCGTTATCGCGAGTGATAAAACCATAGCCTTTATCGGCATTAAACCATTTAACTGTACCTGTTTCCATGAAAAAATTCTTTCTGCACTAAGTGCGTCGTATCCTATTTTGTAAATAATTGGCGCAGAGCTTTGAAAAATTTGATTCTTGGAACCTTACCGATTAATACTATTCAAGTATAACAGAATCACCAGGCAAAAACCGCATAAAATAATTCCTTTTTTTCTTTTATGCATTAAATTTTAAGGATTTTTTGTGCTTTGGCTCAACGAAGCAGAACTATCAGTAGCGCTGCTAACAGTGGCAGCTGAACTAGAGGCAGCTGCAGATTGAGCGGCTGCCTCGTTAGCAGTCTGTACAGCGGCTGCGGACTCAGAATCAGCTGCTGCCTGAGCAGTTGATGCAGCTGAACTAGCGGCTGCTGCCTGAGATTTGGCAGCAGCTATTGAAGCAGCTTTGGACGATGCAGTTATTTTGTCATTAATCTTCTTATCATTTGGTGTCGCCGTGATCGATAAAAGAATTCGGATGGCAGCGGACTGAATCTTTGCGGCCTGTTCCTTTTGACCTGACTTCTCCGCTGTTTGTGCAGCTGCCAGCAGCCTTAAGGCCCCTTTATTTTTAATATTTTCAGGATGAGCAATAATTTGTTGCAGCTTTACTAACTGCTGGCTTGTCAACTGCAACCACTGATCATTGGGAATTTGAAAACTAATGTGTTTACTAGTGATTTTTTTATCTAATTTTCCAACAGCAAAAAATAGTTTAGATAAGTGATTTGTATACTGCCAGCTGACAGTTCTCACCAATTTGTAAGCTTTATTGCCAGAAATTTGAGTCATCGACAGATCCGTGGCCATTGATGGTACGGCAGATGTCGTTTTAGCAGCGGCAGGCTTGGATTTGTAAACATAAATAACCAAATCATTGCCCAGCTTCTTACTCGTTGCCGTTGTTAAAATGCCAGTCGCCAATTTATTGTCTGCAACAGAGTAGATTTGGGTTTTTCTGATAGTGATTTTTCTTTGCATACCAAAATGCTGATTCATATTTAGCGTCATTAAAAACAAGCTGGCAAATAACCCTAAGCTGAATAAAAGACCAAAAAACCATCGCAATAAACGATTCTTGATCAGCATCCAGCTAACAAAGGCTAAAATCGCTAATAAGGCTACCAAAACAATAATCATGATCAGATGCCTTCCTTGTTTTCAAGTAGATCATCACTTTGATTAATGACTTTACCAGCGTGCAGGAAACTAGCTACGATCAAGCCAAGCAAAGCAAGCAGCAGCGTAATTGCAAAAGATACGTGAAAACCACTCAGCATTGCATCTAATGTTTTTCTGCTATATTCAAAAATATTTGCTGTTTTCAAAGAAGCTGCCGGTCCTTGTGTGTTGGCAATATTCTGTGTCACAGAAGAAAGCAGTGAAACAATAATCGCAGAAGCGATCTGACGCGAAGTATTATTGGCTGCGGTGCCATCAGCTGCCTTATCTTGAGGCAAGGCAGACATAGCCGAAGCAGTTAAGGGCATCATGACCATTGCAATACCAAACATTCTCAGGCTGTAAAAGACCGTGATAAAGTCCGTAGGTGTTGTTAGACCAATAAATAAAAACGGCAGCGTCGCCATGGTCAAAATCATAAAACCGACTCTGGCTAAACGCTTTGCACCAGCACGATCATAGATAGCACCAGAAATCGGTGACATCAGCCCCATGATCAAAGCACCCGGCAAAAGTGTCAAACCCGAAGATAAGGGCGACAGACCGCGAACCTCTTGCAGATAAGTCGGAATCATCATCTCAATGCCCATTAAAACCATCATGGATAACGAAGTTAATAAGGTCGTAATCGAGAACTGTTTAATTTTAAAGACACGAACATCCAAAAAGGGCTTGTTCATTTCCAATTGGTGCCATATAAAAGTGATGATAAAAAAGATTCCTACCACACCGGGCAAAACAACGTGCGGTAGATCAAACCAGCCGTCGTAATGCGAATTTGCAACATTAGTCAGGCCCAACAAAAATAGACCAAAACCCAATGTTGACTGAACCAGCGAACGCCAATCCAGCTTGATATTTTCATTAGGAATAACATCATGCAAAATAAAAAAACTAAGAATAAAATCAATTCCGATCACAAACATAGGCAATAAGAAAATTGAACGCCAGGAATTCGTTAACGTAAAACCAAAAAAGCTATGATCTGAATTCAAAATCCAGCCAGATAAGGTTGGCCCGATCGCCGGTGCCATACCAATAACCAAACCGCCAAGACCCATTGCTGCGCCACGTTTCTCAGCTGGAAAAATATAAACGATCACAACCTGCATCAAAGGCATCGTAATGCCCACAGCAATCGCTTGAATCACTCGACCGATCAAAAATAAATGCCAATTTGTGGTCGGTGCGCTATAAGAAATATACTGACCAATCAAAAGCAAGGCAAACGCGGCAATGTACAACCATTTCGTTGGAAATTTAGTTGAAAGATAAGCCGAAACCGGAATCATGATGCCGTTTGCCATCAAAAACCAAGTCGTGGCTTCTTGTGCTGTGGCTAAATCAATATGAAAATCAGTCATTAACGTCGGCAGTGCTGTACCCAAAGATGTACCCATCAGCATGCCAGCAAAGGTTGCAATCAAAATGACGCAGACAAATAACGAACGATTATATTTTTTTCCATGTATATCAACTGCTCTTAACGCCATTTATCCCCCAGAAAAATAAAACATGAACTAAAAAGCAATTATAGATGATTATTTGTCTTAAACCAAATTAATCATATCAGCAGCAACTAGCTAAGAACTTTGAAAAACACCGGTTGAAAACTGAGAATTATATAAGTCAGCATAAAAGCCTTTGGCTTGAAGCAATTGCTCATGTGTACCAGTTTCAACAATGGCGCCATGATTCATCACAACGATATTATCCGCATTTTGAATCGTCGAAAGCCTATGCGCAACAACAAAACTAGTTCTTGAACGCTGCAGATTTTCCATTGCATTTTGGATCAAAGTTTCTGTGCGCGTATCAACCGAACTAGTCGCTTCATCCAGAATCAATATTTCCGGATCAGCTAAAAATGCACGCGCAATCGTTAATAATTGCCGTTGTCCTTGAGAAATGTTTGAAGCTGATTCGTTTAGAATAGTTTCATAACCGGCCGATAATTGACGAATAAAGCCATCAGCATAAGCTTCTTTGGCTGCAGCGACAACTTGATCATCACTAGCAAATTCGTTACCATATTTGATATTCTCAAAAATTGTGCCTGTAAAAAGCCATGTTTCCTGTAAAACCATGGCAAAATGCGATCGGATCTTTTCGCGTTTGACCGTTCGCGTATCAATTCCCTTGTATTTGATTGAGCCGCCATCTATATCATAAAAACGTTCTAGCAGATTAATGATCGTCGTCTTACCTGCGCCAGTTGGCCCAACGATCGCGACTGTTTGACCGCGGCTGACCTTTAATGAATAATCCTTGATCAGCAAATCATCATCATACCCGAAGCGAACATGATCAAGACTTAGAAGCACTTTACTATCTTGGACTCGTTTCGGCAAATTTGGAAAATCATCCGTCATCTCTTTTTCATCCAGCACTTCGAAAATTCTTTCAGCACTTGCAATAGTGGACTGAATCGTATTACTCAAATTCGCAATTTGCGTGATCGGCTGTGCAAACTGATTTGTGTATTGCAAAAAAGCTTGAATATCACCTAATGATAGTTGACCATTTGCGACTTGGATACCTCCAAAAACAGCAATTAATAGATAATCTAAGTTATTCAAAAATTGCATGGCTGGAAAAATCAAAACAGAGATAAATTGTGCTTTCCAAGCAGATCCGTAATAATTTCGACTCTGATCTTCAAACTGGTCGATAACCGTATCTTCATGATCAAAAATCTTGATGATCTCGTGACCAGCAAATGTTTCTTCAACTTGGCTATTCATAGTCCCCAAGACCGCCTGCTGTTTGGCAAATAATCTTTGCGCGTGCGGCGCAATAAAACGAACAACCAAAATGCTGATCGGCACCGTAATAAAAGCCAAAAGCGATAACTGCCAACTAATCGTTAACATAAAGAAAATAACACCAACAAAAGTCAGAGCTGAAGTGACAATCTGAATCAGAGCCTGCTGCAATGTCCCGGAAATATTGTCCATATCATTGACGACTCGGCTCATAATATCGCCGTTTTGATGCTGATCATAATATTTGATTGGCAAGTGCTGCATTTTAGCCTTGAATTCTGAGCGTAGGCGGAAAACAGTTTTCTGAGAAATTTTCGTCATGATAATCTGTTGACAAAAACTCATAAAAGCAGAAACAACATAAATAACAGAAACTAGCAGCAGGATGTTGACAATCGCGTGATAATTAATTTGATATTGACCAGACTTCAGTCCAGCGAGTACTCCTTTGAAAATAATTGTCGTGGCATTACCTAAAATTTTTGGTGCTGCAACAGACAAAATCACAGAGCCTGCCGCCAATAGAAGCGAAAAAATAACGCCTAGTTGATTCCGACCGAGATATTTGAACAGTCTAATTGTCGTTCCCCAAAAATTATGAGCATGTTCAACCTGCCGTGCCATTGGTCTTGGTCCATTACCCGAACCAGTCATTCTGGAAGCTGGATTACGCATAGGCTTGCCCTTTGATCTGTGTTAACGAATCCTTTTTGTGCAACTGAGAGTTCACTATTTCCTTGTAAACTGCGCTGCGCTGCATAAGTTCGGCATGCTTACCAATAGCGGAAATTCGGCCAGATTCCAGTACGAGGATCTGATCAGCATCAGCAACGGTCGAGACACGCTGTGCCACAATGATTTTGATTGCTTTTTGAATTTGTTTGTCCTTAGCCAAAGCTTTACGCAGATTCGCATCAGTTTTGAAATCCAGAGCTGAAAAAGTATCGTCAAAAATGTATATATCAGCCTGCTTAACAACGGCTCGTGCAATCGATAGACGCTGGATCTGGCCGCCAGAAAAGTTATGGCCTCCTTGCTCCACTGGTGCATCTAGACCGCCCTGTTCTTCCACAAAATGACTAGCTTGAGCAATATCTAAAGCCTTCATCATCTGCTGGTCGCTGGCATTGGGATCGCCATATTTTAAATTGCTCCTAACGGTTCCTTGAAAAAGAAAAGATTGCTGGCTTGTAAATGATATCCGGCGATGTAAATCGCTCTGCAGAAAATCGCGAATATCAATACCATTCAGCAAAACCTGTCCAGCGCTAGTATCGAATAGGCGTGGAATGAAGTTGATTAGGCTTGTTTTACCAGAGCCTGTACCACCGATGATAGCCAACGTTTGTCCAGCATGAATTTGAAAACTAATATCTTCTAATACTTTTTTGCTGGAATCAGAGTATGAAAAATCAACATGAGCAAAACTTAAATCGATAATTTTTTGTAAGACCCGAGGATTTTTTGGATCATTGATCGTATCTTTGACGTCCAAAACTTCTTGGATCCGTTGAGCTGAGGCTTGGGCACGCGGCACAACGACAAAAATCATGGACAATTGCATGAAGGCAAACAGCATCTGGGTCGCATATGTAATAAAAGATAGCAAATTGCCAACCGGCATCATATTACCAGCAATTAAATGAGCACCAAACCAAACAATTGCAATATTTGAAGCACTGATAATGAGCGTCATAGCAGGACTCATCAAACTTGTGGTGACATATGCACTGATCGCATTACCTGTTAAGTTTGAATTAGCAGTCTTGAAACGTTTCTGCTCAAAATCATCTTGATTAAAGGCGCGAATAACACGAACACCCGTTAATCCTTCGCGAAAGACTAAATTGATCTGGTCGGTGAGCGCTTGTATCTTGCGGAATAGTGGTACTGATTTTTTCATAATCAAAACTACCAGCAGAGCCAATACTGGCATAGTCGCTAAGAAAACCAATGTCAGACGCGGGCTTTTAAAATAAGCCATGATACTCGCACCGAACAGCATCATTGGTGACCTGACCATCATGCGAAGCATAGAATAAGTGGCATTTTGCATTTGCACAACATCATTAGTCGTTCTCGTAATTAAAGATGCCTGCCCCAGCTTTTCAAAATCACCATTCGCCATTCTCGTGATCTTACGAAACATAAAGCTACGCAGTTTAACTCCTAGTTTTTGAGAAGAAGTCGCTGCCAGTAATTGATTGCAAACAGCGCCGACAATACCTAGCAAGCTAATAACCAGCATAGCAAAGCCGGTATGCCAAATATAGGGAATATCATGTTTAACAATTCCGATATTAACAATATCAGCCGTGATTGTCGGTAAAAGCAAATCAGCAGCCACTTGAAAAAACAGGCAAAAAAAAGCTAAACCAACGACCAATTTATTTAGATTTCGATACGCTAATTTGAACATAGACTATAAATGCTATCTTACGCCTGTTCAAAAATAAAATTCAAATCACATTGTCAGGTAAATTGAAAAATACATCAGGGCAGTTCCAAGTAAGACAAACAAATGCCACCAAACGTGATTCCACCAAATTTTCATATTCATATAAAAAAAAGTACCAGCCGAATAAGCGATGCCGCCCCAAAATAATAACCATAAAGCAATGCTAGGGACACTATTTCGAATAATTGGAAATAGCAGAACGATCAACCATCCCATAGCAAGATAAATGAGAACAGAAATCCAGCGATGCCTACCGATGAAAATAAAATCATACACGATGCCGCAAATAGCCAAAAGCAAATTAATGACCCATAGCCATATCGCGATTGGATTTTTAATAAAAACCCAGCAAAACGGGGTATAGGTGGCCAAAATTATCAAGAAAATACCAATATGATCAAAATGCTGGAAAACCCAAGCTGCTCTAGTAAAGATAAAAGCATGAAAAAGAGTTGAATTTAAAAGAAAAATAATCAAACAAACTGAATAAATAATCAGTGCGGTCAAATCAATTGCTGACGTGTAGCCCGTATTGACGGCCCGAATAAAAAGAAAAACAATGCCGACAATCGCTGCAACAAAACCAACGCCATGAGTAATCGAATTGAAGATCTCTTCAACGAGACCAAAAGTTTTTACCTGATGCTTTTTCATATCCATTAGTACAGTCTAACCTATAAAAAAATCCGACTGAATCGGATTTACGAAATTAATAAATATCATCATCAGAAAGTGCATCGTCAGATCCACTAGACTTAGGATTATAGTTCGGATCCGAAAAAGGATCGCTAGCTGAATCATCGATCGGAACAGCTTTCCCTGGGTCAGTATCAGCAGCAGGATCCGCTTTCTCTCCAATACCATAAGCATCACGAACAGCTTTGAAAATGACGTCGTGTTCTTTTTTATGAGCAGGGTCTTCTAACCAAGTGACTGCATTAACACGTCCCTGTCCAATTTTCTCACCCTTGTAAGCATACCAAGCACCAGACTTGTCGACGATGTCTTTATCAACAGCTAAATCAATTAATTCACCAGTTTGACTGATACCTTTACCATACATAATATCTACTTCAGCGACCCTAAACGGCGGTGCAACCTTGTTTTTAACCACTTTGATTTTTGTATTATTACCAACGATCACCGTGCCATCTTTAATTTGTGTAGAGCGGCGAACCTCCAGACGAACCGTTGAATAAAATTTTAATGCACGACCACCAGGAGTTGTCTCCGGATTGCCAAACATCACACCAATCTTTTCACGAATTTGATTAATGAAAATCGCAATGGTGCCTGTTCGATTCAAGGTACCTGCTAATTTACGAAGCGCTTGGCTCATCAAGCGTGCCTGTAAACCAACATGTGTATCGCCCATTTCACCTTCGATTTCAGCACGAGGAACCAACGCGGCAACTGAGTCTATTACCAGCATGTCAATGGCACCAGAATTTACCAGATCATCAGCAATTTCCAAACCTTGCTCACCAGTATCCGGTTGGCTCAACAATAAATCATCAACGTTAACGCCAAGCGCTTCTGCATATTTAGCATCTAAAGAGTTTTCAGCATCAATATAAGCAGCTGTACCACCCTGTTTTTGAACTTCAGCAACTGCATGCAAAGCCACAGTCGTTTTACCAGAGGATTCTGGGCCAAAAACTTCAATGATTCGACCCTTCGGATAGCCTCCGACACCAAGAGCAATATCAAGTTTTAAAGAACCAGTTGAGATAACTTCAACATTTGTGTGAACATTCTCACCCAAACGCATGATCGACCCTTTGCCAAAATCCTTTTCAATTTTCTTAAGTGCTGCATCAAGAGCAGCTTTTCTACCACTAGCCATAAAACCTCACCAATCTATTATGCTACGAAAATCAAATTAATACGAACGCTTGTTCGTATTTTAAATTAACTTAACTTTCTAAATATTTATACGATTTTTAATTGACTTTTCGGAAAACTACATACCATCGGAAAAAACTGAACGATTTTGAACAAAATAATCAATTCCTGAATACAAAGTAAAAATGACAGCCAGATAAATGAGAATCTGACCAATCGGCCAAGAACTGCCGAAATTACTGCAATATAGAAAAATGACTGCAAACATTTGAGTGAACGTTTTGATCTTGCCCGGCATCTGAGCGGCGAAAACCGTGCCATTATTTTCAACGATCAGAGTTCTAAGCCCTGTAATTGCAAGTTCTCTGATAACAATGATAACAGTCATCCAAGCCGGCACAACTTGATACTGTGTCAAAAAAATCAAGGCCGTCATCACTAAAAGTTTGTCAGCTAAAGGGTCAGCAAATTTGCCAAAATTAGTCACCAAATGATGTGCTCGGGCAATTTTGCCATCTAGCAGATCAGTCAATGAAGCTACTGCGAAAATGATAGCGGCAATGATCCAGCTAGTCGGGTGACCAAAAGTTCGACTCCAGTTGATGGGCAAAGCTAGTACCAGAATAAAAACTGGAATCAAAAAAATTCTAAAAGTTGTTAATTTATTAGGTAAATTCATTGTGCCGTTTTCTCTCTTTTGATAATTATATTCGTAATTTGAACAGATGAGCCAGACATAAATTGAGTATCCTTGCCGTCAAACAAAATCTTTGTATTATAAGGATTACCAATATGGATCGTGACTTGCTGTTGGTCTTTGGTCAAAGTCGTATCCTGCTCGCCACCAGCCGGAATCGTGCTAGAAAACTGCAATGTGCCATCCACGTTAATCGTTGTCCATGATGCATTGCTGGCCTCAATTTGAATCGTGTGATCCGTTGTATCGTAAAAAGTCATTGTTGATGTATTGCTTTGGAATTGTGGTTTCGATAGAGACTGAGTATCGGCCGAACTTGAAGACGACGAACTACTGCTAGTGGACTTTTTTTCAGCAGCGCTTTTCTTAGATTTTGCAACTTTAGTCGAACTAGAACTGACCTGTGACTGCGATACTGAGCTTGGATGAACTTTGCCGATGATCACCCATAAACCAAAAGCCAGTACAACCAAGCCAATGATCCAAGCAAAAACACGAAATTTATTCCAAAAACGCCGCGACATCGGCATCGTTAAATTCATGCCAGCCCTAGGAATACGATCAGCGCCGACTCGAACTGAATTCTTTGACAACTTTTTGTTCTCGGATTCATTATTTTGCGTGTCATCCTGCCAATCGGAGTTTGCATGCATTTCACCAGAAAAAAGAGAATCCGGATCGCTAGGCTGTCGCTGACTATATTCATCAGTGGCTGCAGATGAATCATTGGATGCGTTTTCTGGATTATCCAGGATCGTGTTCGGATCTAGAGAAACCGTATTCGCATACTGTCTGATAAAAGCCTTAACGTAAAAAGGACCGGGCAATTTTCCAATCTGGCCAGTTTCTATCGCTTGCAGATAACGAACCTGAATCTTCGTCGATGAAGAAATATCTTCGAGAGTCAGGCCATGGTTTTCTCGTGCATCCTGTAGACGTTTTCCAATTACTTGATAATCAGTATCCATTCATAAGAATTATAACAATCTTTTAGTCGCTAGGTTTGACGGAAAAAACGCTAAATGACTCAATATCGTAGTAATCATGGAACAAATCAACAGCTTTTTTGAAAGTTAAAGTCTTAAGGTCAGCAATAATTCGAAAAACATTCACATTGATATCAAAACTATCGATCGTCGTCAAAATATTATTTTCAAGCTGATCCAAAGACATCGAAAGTTCTCCCAAAGTTGCTTGTTTTTGAACTTCGAATTCTTGTTCCAGCTTTGGATCAAACATGATCCTGCTTAACTGAAGTCGAATTTGCTCAAACAGCTGTTGATCTTTGCCACGTCCGGTAAAATTAATAAAATGATAATAGCGACTAATTTCAACTTGAGCAAAAAAATCTTCATCCAAAATTCCTTGATTGTAATTCCGCATGTACCAATTCGATGAATCTGAGAAATAAAGATCTAAAAGCAAATCGCTAGCAAAAGATAAAATAACCGCTTCTGTTACGTCAACCAATCTTTTGCTGCCTTTGATACCAGCAGTCAGTAGAGGCGTTGAAACAGGCATGATCTTGACTGCTTGCTTAATCACCGGAATTCGGTCATCGAATAAATTAATACGTGAAAAATCAGCAGGAAGACGCGTTAATTCTTTCTGCGTATCTTGGATCAGTTTGCTCATTTTTTTTGGATCAATTGGGCCCGTGATCTTTAAGTGAAGTTTATTCGGCTGATAAAAATAATGGTGAAAGCAATAGAGAAGTTCGGGGCTTAGTTGGTTAATTGTACTGATTTGGCCGCCAATATCTTGCGATAAAGGCTGATTTTGATAAAGATTTGTCATCAAACCAAGAGACAAAGCCCAATCAGGCATGTCTTGGTACATGGCTAGCTCTTGGCCAATAATGCCCTGTTCTTTATCGACGGAAGCCTGTGTATAATAAGGTTTTTGCACAAACTTCAACAAAAGTCTGATCGAATCATTGATATGCTCAGTAGCTTGAAAATAGTAAACTGTTTGTGTTTGACTCGTATAGGCATTGGAAAAGGCACCATAATTGCTAAAAATTTCGCTGACATCCCCTTCGGCCTTTTCAAACATTTTATGTTCGGCGAAGTGTGCAGTGCCAGATGGAAAAATAATTTTTTTGCCTTTCTCATCAACGATCTGCTGATCAACGGCACCTGCATCAACAAAAAGGGCCGCAAAAACAGAATGAAAATCCTTTTTAGGAATCAGAGTAATTTTTAAACCATCTTCAAGAGTCTGCGTATATACCGACTGCTGGTAATCATCGAATGTTTCAATTTTCATTTATCAATACCGCCTCAGTCTGCTGAATTACTTTTTTTGAAAATGCAACAACTTGATCAGCTGTGACCGAGTTAATAAGATCAATTGTTTGAGCAGTTGTTTTTTTATAGCCGGATACAAAGCCAGCTACTTCACGATCAATCGTATTATTCTGATAGTCTTGTCCGGAGATGATAGCAGTTATTAATTCGTTTTTGATCAACGAAAACAGACGATCTGAAAAATCATGTTGACGTATCTTATCAATTTGTCTATTAATTTCATTTTCAACTGCCGTCATATTTTGTTTATCTAGACCAGCCTGAATAAGCATCCAACCATCCTGCCCGAAAATAAGTGAATTAGTATAGTAAACTAATTGTTTTTTCTCTCGAATACTTAGAAATAATAACGATTGACTCGATCCCCCCAGCAGTTGAGAAAATAAAATTGCCGTGAAACGCTGGTCGGACAAATGATTATAATCAACAAAATTATAGGCATTTTCAAGCAAACTCTGGTCCCCACATTCATGCGTGCTGATTTTATTCAGTTCGTGGATCGCTTGCGTATAAACAATATTTTTATGGTTGATCGTATTGTGACTAACGATCGGCCATTTATTAACTAAGTTCTCGATCTTTTGGCTAGAAAGATTGCCCGACACCGTGAGAATTGTCTCATCATTGGAAAGCATTTGCCGATAAGCGCCTACAACCGAGGCATTCGTCACTTGTTTAATTAGTGCTTGGTCCCCATCGGCATGCACACGCAAATTTGCATCAGAAAAGTAATTTGCCAAAACGCGATCATGTAATTTATAACTTTTATTATCGAAGTTGGACAAAAATTCAGTCAGAAAATTCTTTTTTTCGATCTCAAACATTTTATCGGGAAATTGATCATGAATAATTAAAGGCGAAAAAATCTGTTCAGCTAAAAAAGCAAATGCTTTTTCCAGCAATTGGCTATCATGAAAAATTGCTGCATTTGGAAATTTAAGGCTTAGATGAATTTTAGCAAGACGACCAAAACGGCTCGTCGAGACTGAATAATGAGCGCCATAAAGCTCATTCAATTTCGTCGTCATTGCCTGTCGATCAGGATATGCCGCCGAACTGTTTTCCATCAAGACTGCCAGCAAAGACCTTTGGCTTGCCGTTTCTTTATTAAACGGCGCATAAAAATCCACTACCACTTTGACCGATTGGAACTGTGTCGTTTCGATGACAGCTAAATTAATACCATTCACTAATTTCTTCATAATTCTTCCTTAAAGGATTGGCGACAAAAGACGGGAAAACTTCTGCAAAACAGTCATGAAAAATCCTTGTTTTGCAAAATCCGCTTTGGTTAATAACTTCGATTTCGTTATGTCGATCGCAATCTGTTTCTCTATTTTTTTGGCAAAATAAGAGCTATAAATAAATGCATTTGACTCGAAGCTTAATTCGAAGGAACGAATATCCAAATTAGCTGATCCAATACTCACGATCTGATCATCGACCACCAAAAGTTTGCTGTGTAAAAAACCGGCATCGTAGCGATAAACATCAGCTCCGGCATCGATAAACTCTTGCGCATAATACTGAGTCGCCCGATAAACAAAAGGATGGTCAGGTCGATCAGGAATGAAAATGCGGACCTTGACACCCGCTGCTAGTGCGATCATCAATGATTCATAGATCGTCTGATCAGGAATCAAATATGGCGTCTGGATCGTAATAGATTTAGTAGCTAAAGTAATCATCTTTAAATAGCCCTGCTTTATCTGGGCTGTCAACGAATCAGGTCCAGAAGAAACAATTTGAATTGGATGAACACCATTTACTTGAGTCGCTGGAAAATAATGATCAAGAAAAGCTAATTTATCATTGGCATTAGCTGTAGCATTCCAGTCGATAAAAAATCTTGATTGCAGCGACAGCACCGCGTCCCCAATAATTTTTAGTTGAGAATCACGCCAATCACCAAAACGTTTTGACTTCCAAAGATATTGATCACCAACATTAAAACCGCCAATATAACCAACTTTCCCATCAATCACAACAATTTTACGATGAAATCGAAAATTAATTCTCAAAGCTAGAATCTGGAATCTTCTTGTTAAAAATGGATAAACAACGCCACCGGCATGCAGCAATCGCCGATACATAGAGATATGTGCGCCATGAGAACCATAAGCATCATAAATAACCCTGACCTCAACGCCTTCCTTTGCCTTTTTAACTAATAAATCAATTAATCTGTTGCCAATAACATCGTTAGCGATCGCGAAATAAGCCAAATGAATATGATCAGTCGCTTTTTCAATTTCAGCGAATAAATCATCGAAAAAATCTTGACCTTTAAAAAAGGTTTCCAGATCATTACCATAAGTTAGCATAGCGCCAGAATTATGTTGAAACAGCTGAGCCAACATCTTAGAAGCGCTATTTAATTGCAAATGGTGATTATAATATTTTTGGTTATCTTTAATTTGCTCACGACCAACAATTTCTTGACTTGTAAAATCAAAAATTTTTTTGTCTGAAATGCGGCGTCCAGCGAACCAATAAATCACAAAACCAAAGACGGGCAAAAATACCAGTACAACTAACCAAGCCCAAATTCTGCTAACTTCCCTCTTGCTCCAAAAAACTGTCACAAAAGCCAACGCAGCATTTAGAACCAAGATGGATGAAATTATAATCAGTAATAAACTCATAGGTCAATTATTTATTATATAGGTCAGCGATTCTACCGGGCGATAAAAAAGCAGCTCAATCAAGCTATTAAAGACGATTGTCGGCAAGACAGTAAAAATGATGTAATTTGCAAATGGCATATCAACTTGCCCAGTCAAAGAACCAGCGATAAAAACCAAAACATAAAAAATCACAAAACCACTCGCCAGTGTCCATAAAGTTGCTGAAATCCGATAAGGAATTCGTTGATCAATAAAAAACATTGTATATGCACTAACTAAATAAGCGATCAAATATGTACCAATTGCCTGAGTATAGTAGAGATCGAAAATCAGTCCAATTGCAGCAGTCCACCACCAAAAAGCAAATTTACGATCTGAACGAAAATGAACAGTATAAAATAAACCGATCAAAGTTAAGTTTGGCAAAATATACCAGCCCGAAAAAGATAAAAGATTTGAAAAGCTGGACATCAAACTGCCATCGAAAAAAACTAGAAAAAACAAAATGATCGGATAAAAAAAAGCCGGACGTAAGTAACGGTTATTCGATCTATTTTTATTTTGCATTGCCACCAACCTCGGTCACGGCCA
Source organism: Oenococcus sicerae (assembly GCF_004102045.2). Taxonomy (GTDB): domain Bacteria; phylum Bacillota; class Bacilli; order Lactobacillales; family Lactobacillaceae; genus Oenococcus; species Oenococcus sicerae. Next base: position 212,855 of record NZ_CP029684.2, read on the forward strand.
AAACGCTGGAAATATCAGTTAAATCAGCAGCTGGCTGAATATAAATTTCTTTGGCAACACCGTATGTGTCATCACGAACACTAACAACCTTTCCGACATACAAGCCTTTCGGTAAAATGCCTCCAAGCCCCGATGTTTGAACTAAGCTGCCTTTTTTTACATTGACAGTTGAGGTTAATTCATCTAAAACCAATTGATTTTTATTTGAATCATAGGAAGAAATAATCCCATTAACTACTTCTTGATTTCCTGTCACCTGTACTGGGAAACGATCCGAATCAGAATTCATATTCGAAATTAAAGTGACCTTGCTGCTAGTGTTGGATACTTGACTAACTTTGCCAATCAAACCCTTAGAATCCAAAATCGGTGAATTTTTTTTGACGCCTGCATTTAGTCCTTGATTAATAATCAGTTGAGAATCCCAAGTACTAGGCGTGCGGCTGATCACGACAGCGCTGACTGTTTTGTAGTCAGTCAAAGAGTCTTTCAATTGGAGATTAGCTTTCAATTCCTTGTTTTCTTTTTGAAGAGCTTGAATCTTCACTTGATCCGCTGCGATCTGATCCACTCTTTTAACTAGACGGCCATTTTCTTTATATGTTTTAAAAAGCTGAGTTAAGGAATTTGTGGATTGTCCTAAAACATTCGTCGGCGCTGAAACACCGCGACCAAAAAAAGCAGCAACATCCGATGTAAAACGCTGCACGATCGGAATGCCTGTCGCTCTGCCATAAAAAAAACTCGACCCTATAATCAAGGCCACAGCCACGACCACCGAAATGATCGAAATTAAAATTTTTTTACCATTAAATCGCAATGAATGAACCTAATTATTTAAATTGCAGCTGAGATGAGCGAAGCATTTCGCCCAAGCCATTAGCAACTGCTTCCTGTGGATTTGGTGCAATAAAAACTGGTACATGAACTGTATCTGCAATAACACGATCTAAAAAGCGTAAATTAGCGCCACCGCCCGTCAAAGTGATACCGCGATCAATAATATCAGAAACCAGCTCGGGCAGAGATTCCTCCAAAGTTGTTTGAATTTCTGTCAAAATGTGATTAACAGGGCTCGCAATCGCTAATGCGACATCTTCAGATGTAACATCCCGCTGTGCCGGCAACCCGGAAATTAAGTCAATTCCCTTAACTGTTGCCGATCCTAATTGTTTTGAGGCTTTAATATCCGCTGAACCAATTTCTTGTTTCAATACTTCAGCATCACCTTCAGAAATCCGGAAATTATAACGCTGCAAAACCATATCCTTAATAGCTTCATTCATGGCATCACCGGCAAAAACAGTCGAACGAGAAGCGTTTGCTTTGCCAAGACTGATCGTAGCAATATCAACCGTACCACCGCCAAGATCGACGACCATAGTACCAGGAGCGTCGTAAACTGGTAATCCAGCACCAACTGCTGCTGCGATCGGTTCGTCAATAATATAGGCATCTTTGACACCTGCAGATTGAGCAGCATCTTTGACCGCTCGGCGTTCAACTTCCGTAACGCCGCTTGGCACGCCAATAACTGCCACAGGCTTTCCTAGACGATTATTATAAGCAACATTTAAAAAATAATTCAGCAGTCCCACAGTACCATTCAAATCAGAAATAACACCCTTACGCAAAGGGCGAATAACTGAAATAGTGGGCGGATTCTTTTCAAACATTTTATGAGCCGCTGAACCAACGGCCATCAGTTCTCCGGTCGCAGTATCTTTCGCAACGAAACTCGGTTCGTTGATAATAATACCTGAGCCTTCTAAATAGACCAAAGTATTGCTGGTGCCGAGATCAATCCCGACATTTTTTTGTCCAAATCCTATTGCCATATGTGTCCTATCCTCATAAGTATAACACGCTGTTTTTCAGCTCTTTTAGTCAATTTGAGTCAATTTTTTATTTAAATACGTGCGGACCTGGCTGACAAAATAGAGCGAACCGGTCACAACGATCATTTGCTTTTTGCGGTCGATTTTCGATAACAATTCATCCAATTGAGCATGCCATTCCTCATACTGATTTGATTGAGCCGTTTGTTTATATGCTTGCCAATTGACAGGAAAAACAGTTGCTAAGGGTAAACTATGAAAATCCGCAGCCGAAATTTGCTTTTTTTCCAAATGTCCAAACAGGATCAATTGTTCTTTGTCGCCATATTCTCTCAGTAAAGAGTCGTTCAATACAGCTACACCTTGCGGATTGTGTGCACCATCTAAGATGATCAAAGGATCCTCAGAAATTTTTTCCATTCGCGCCGGCCAACTAACAGTGTTTAAAAATTTGATTAATTTATCAGTCGACCATTGATCAATTATTTTCAAAAAAACATCATTTGGCAAAACAGCATGTAAATAAACTTTAACTGCGGCCCAAGCTAATGCTGCGTTGTAGCGCTGATAATAGCCCCGGGAAACTTTTATTTTAGCATCGATCTGGCCAAAAGTCACTTTTAATGCGACGGCACGAGCTTCGATCACATTTTTGGCTTCACTGGGGATACGACCATAAAGCAGTGCTTTTGTCGTTGGCTTAACAATACCAACTTTTTGAAAAGCAATTTTAGCCAGGGTATCACCGAGAATATCCATGTGATCCAAACCGACGCTTGTAATCACAGCCACCGTCGCATCAATAACATTCGTCGAATCCCATAGTCCGCCGATCCCGACTTCAAGCACAAGCGCATCCAGATCTGATTCGGAAAAATAAAGAATCGCGATCGCTGTAATAACTTCAAACTCAGTTTGGTTTGTATATTTTGCAGCAATTCGCTGCGTATAGGATGTCAGGTCTTCAGCTGAAATATAGTGGCCGTCAATCTCAATTCGTTCGTTGAATTTGATAATAAACGGTGAAATAAAGAGACCTGTTTTAAAGCCGGACGCCGTTAAAATAGCCTGCGAAAAGCGTGAGACAGAACCCTTGCCATTAGTGCCCGTGACATGAATAATTGGCGGCAGCTTTTTTTCTGGGTGTCCTAACTTATTTAATAGCGTCAGCATACGTTCTTGGGTATCATGCTTAATTCGTTCACCCGTATTAGTCAGTGAATGAATCCAGTTGATCGCTTCTGTTTCATTTTTAATCATGATTCTGCTTCAACTCATCAATTCGTGCTTGTGTTGCATTGAATTTAGCCTGCCAATCGCTTAGTTTGCCTTTCTCAGCTAACACAACTTTTTCAGGTGCGCTATTAACAAACTTTTCGTTGGCTAGTTTGTTTGATGAACGCTTCACTTCGGCTGAAAACTTATTAAGTTCGCCTTTTAGTCGATCGATTTCAGCATCCAGATCAATTAATTCAGCTAAAGGAATATATACTGTTGCGCCAGCGATCACGCGTGACATCGCTAAAGCAGGAGCTTGAATTTGAGAACCAATTTCTAATCGCTTCGGATGACCAAAACGATTGATATAGTCGATGTTACCCTTGAAAACGGGCATGAGTGACTGGTCATCAATGTTGATCAAAATATCGACCGGAACCGAAAGAGGCGTCTTAACCTCGGTCCGAATGTTTCTAATAGCTGTGATCAATTCCTGCAAAGCTGAAAAAGCATGCTCAGCTTCAGGATCATTCAATGACTGCTTGACTTTCGGATAATCAGCAATGACAAGACTGTCTGCCGGCTGGTGACCCGGTAATTGCTGAAAAATGGCTTCAGTCACAAATGGCATGATCGGGTGCAGCAAACGCAAGACTTGGTCCAGTACATAAACCAAAGTTTGTTGAACAGCAATTTTATTGCCAGCTACATCACTTGTCAATGTCTCTTTGGTCATTTCAATATACCAATCAGCAAAATCATTCCATATAAAATTGTAGAGCTGGCGGCCGACTTCACCGAATTCGAATTTTTCAAAATTTTTAGAAACTTTATCAACCGTTGCATTTAGGCGAGATAAAATCCACTTGTCAGCGAGTGTCAAGTCTTTTTTATCTGGCAAGGAAATTTTTGTATCAGTTTCTAGATTCATTAAAACATAGCGGGAAACATTCCAAATTTTATTCACAAAATTCCAGGCTGAGTCCATCTTGTCATAGGAAAAATTAAGGTCTTGACCCGGTGTTGAGCCCGTTGACAAAAACCAGCGCAAAGCATCGGTACCATATTTATCGATCACATCCATCGGATCAATACCATTACCCAAGGACTTGGACATTTTGCGGCCTTGCTGATCTCGCATCAAACCATGGATCAAGACATTTTTAAAAGGTCGTCTGCCTGTAAATTCTTTCGCTTGAAAAATCATACGACTGATCCAAAAGAAAATAATGTCATAGCCCGTGACCATCGTTGAAGTGGGGTAAAAGCGTTTGAAGTCTGGGTCTTCAGTATTCGGCCAGCCAAGCGTTGAGAAAGGCCATAGTGCGCTGGAAAACCAAGTATCCAAAACATCAGGATCTCTAGTCCAGCCATCCCCTGCCGGTGCGGTCAAGCCCACATATGTCTCTTGCTGGCCATCACTTTTCGTCCGATACCAGGCTGGAATTTGATGACCCCACCATAACTGCCGAGAAATAACCCAATCATGAACATTTTCCATCCAAGATTCATAAGTGCCTTCAAAACGCAATGGCCAGAAGTCAACTTTTTCATCGGTATTTTGCTGCATTTCTAATGCTTGTTTAGCCAATGGCGCCATTTTAACAAACCACTGGGTCGACAAACGCGCTTCAACTTGAACATCAGTACGTTCAGAATGTCCAACTGAATGGACAATCGGCTCAATATTCAACATAAAATCGCGGTCTTGCAAATCCTTGACAATTGCTTTGCGAGCAGCAAAACGGTCCAAGCCGACATACTTGCCGGCATTCTCATTCATCGAGGCATCCGCATTCATCGTATTGATCCGTGGTAGATTATGGCGATTGCCAACAAGGAAGTCATTGGGATCGTGAGCTGGTGTGATCTTGACCATGCCGGTTCCAAAATCCTTATCAACATATTGGTCAGCAATTATCTCAACTTGTCGATCAACCAAGGGCACGATTATTTTACGGCCAACCAATTCCTGATAACGTTTATCAGAAGGATTAACAGCAACGGCCGTATCACCAAACATCGTCTCTGGTCTAGTCGTAGCAATTTCAATATAGTGCCGACCATTAAACGTAAAATTCGGGTCCACAAAAGGATATTTGACGTGATAAAATGCGCCTTTATCATCTTCATGAATAACTTCAATATCAGATAAAGCCGTTTTGGCCTGTGGATCCCAGTTGATGATGTATTCACCTCGATAGATAAGTCCTTTATTGTAGAGGTCAACAAAAACTTTTTTAACGGCATCATTTAGACCCTTATCCAAGGTAAAACGCTCACGCGAAAAGTCTAGCGATAACCCAAGTTTTGCCCATTGCGTCTTGATAATGGCGGCATATTCATCCTTCCATTGCCAAACTTTATCAACGAACTTTTCGCGGCCTAGATCGTAACGAGAAATGCCGTCTTCTCGTAAACGTGCTTCCACTTTGGCTTGAGTTGCAATACCAGCGTGATCCATACCAGGCAACCATAAAGTGTCATATCCCTGCATACGTTTTTGCCTAATCAGCATATCCTGAAGCGTTGTATCCCAAGCATGACCAAGATGCAGCTTGCCAGTCACATTAGGCGGTGGAATTACGATGGCATAAGACTCGGGATCACCATCTGCATACTTAGCCGGTTTGATTTTTTTATCAACATCTGGATTAAATAATTCAGCTTTTTGCCAGCGATCATAAATCCCTCTTTCAATCTCCGTCGGATCATATTTAGTTGACATGTTAATTTGGCGCATTTTTAGTTATCCTTTCGATGGAAAAAGTAAAAAATCAGTAAGCAATCACTAACAGCATAATAGCTATAAGACGCAAATCGCCGTGGAGCAGCAGCTCTAAAATTCTTCTAATAACGAATAAGTTCTTTCTCATGATCAAATTAAAAACGCCCTGAGAATCTCTCGGGACGCTTTTGCGTGGTACCACCCAAGTTGCTTGTTGCCAAGCCACTTAATATTTACGTGTAAATTCCTCTTAGCAACCTTCAATTCTTGCACTCTGATTTTCAGCAACCATCAGATCTCTAAAATATGCGCCAATTTACTCCTCTAAGTTGTCTTTAAGTATATCTAATCGGTTAATAGCTTTCAAGCTAAAAAGGTGTTTGATTACGATTCAAATAACCTTCCTTTAGGCGCTCATAACTGCCCGCTTCAATTTGATTCAGCGCACGTCCAACTATATCAACGGTTCGCGAATAATCAAGATCTCGTTCGTAATAAAGACGTGCCTGCTGCAAGGCGGTCATAATTTCCTGGCGATCGGTAAAACGGTTTGCATAATGAATCAACTCAATAGCTAAATTAGCATTATTATACAGTTCAGATGAACTGGCTTTCAGATCAGCGAGGTCAGTCGTGACTTCGTGTGCTTGGCGCTGAGCGTCATCAAGATTAACACGAGAAGCAGCAACCATGTCGTTCAATGCTTTGATTTCATCTTGAACAGATATAAACTGCAGACGATAATCCGCTGGTAGTCCGGGCATATCTACTTGCTCTAAAACCCGTCGTATATTAGAAAGTTCGCCTGCATATTGTAATGCGATCCGTTTCAAATCATCAAATACCTGTGGGTAAGAACTAATTGTGACATATAAATCTTTTTGGTTTTTAGAAATCTGATTCAGCTGGCGGAAAAGGCCATTTTGAACCTCGCGCAAAGCCGTGAAAGCTGCTTTCTTTTCCTGCCAGCGTTTCTTATTATCATTATTTTGTGCTGAAACAGATTTAATTTGCTCGCCCCAGCCGCGCATATCTTCGACTTCGGAATGCGACAAAATATAGCGTTGATCCAAACGATCGATTTCTAAAGTTAATTCCTGATTTTGAGCCCGGACGTGCGCCAATTCATTCGCCAAACGACGATCATTCTTTTTGACATCGTATTCAGCACTGTACTCGCTTTCAATTGTGTCATACAGCGTTTTAATTTGAACCTCTAAAAGTCGTTGGGCATCAACTGTTTTTTTAACATCCAGGTTCTTAAGCATATTCAAAATCTGCTCGTGATTCTTCCGCATATCAGAAATCACAACATTTGGATCCGCATCAAAAACAAATCCTTTTTTGGTTAACTCATCAGCACCCGTCTGCAGTTCTTTAAAATTAGCTGGATAACGATTGATCAATTTATCGTATAAAGGCGGAATATCAATCATTTTCTTTTCCAGATCATTAGTTTCGACCCGCAATTGTTCATAGACATCAGTCGCAGAACTGTGGTCACCTGCTTCAGTTAATTTGACGAATTTCGCAAAACTATCTTCTAGTCCAGATAAAACATTTTCTAGTGGTTCGGAAGCGGGGCCGTATTTAAAAGACTCAGCTAAAATCTTCTTACGCAGCTTGTCATATCTAGTCCGAAGTTCATCAACGGCTTTGCGGTGCTCTTGATCAACCTCATTTAGTTTTTGCAAACCAACTTGGATACTGGCAATTTTGTCTTTAGTTTCTTTCAAAGTTGTATCCAACGTATTGAATTCATCACGCGTTTTAAATACATTCAAGCCACGTGAATCGAAAACAACTGAGTTAGCCAGCTGATCAATATGAAGAAACTTTGAATTCTCGATATCATTGTAGTCAGCTTCTAAACGCTGGTAGCCATGCAAAGACTTACCAGTTAAACTGAGTTTACGAGCATCCAAAAGTGTCTGTTGAACATTAATTTGTGCCAACTTATCTTTTTGAGCAACGATATCGTTGGCTCTGCGCGCATAAGAACGCTGAAAAAGAACTGCGGCTAAATAGCCGATTAATAAAATTATCGCAATTATTAGAATAATCAAAGTCATAGCTGTACCTTATTTTATGTCTTGTCATGCATCGTCTGAAACAACATCAGCTTTTCTTAAAATCTAGTTCCCCTGCATACGAACGCTCTGATATCTACGACTTGATTTAATAACAAAGAGCGCGTATTATATAAGGGTTGTTCACAGCAGTTAAGTAGGAAGCTCGTCAACAAATCAGTTTCAAAGCAAATCTTTGAGTAGGCAAGCTGTCACGACCGAAGCTGATCTGCACGAATCTGAGCTTAACCCATTTACAACAAGAATGGAGAAAATATGTCACGTTATACCGGACCAAAATGGCGTTTGAGTCGTCGTCTCGGTATTTCTCTTCTAGGAAATGGCAAGGAATTAGCAAAACGTCCTTACGCTCCTGGTGATCACGGGAATACTGGTCGTCGCCCAAAGCTTTCAGAATATGCAACACAGTTGCGCGAAAAGCAAAAGCTTCGTTTTACTTATGGATTGTCTGAGCGCCAATTCCATAATTTGTTCTTAAAAGCCGGCAGAATCCGTAAGGGGCTGCACGGTACCAACTTCTTCATCTTACTTGAGACTCGTTTGGACTCAGTTGTCTATCGACTTGGATTGGCGACAACCCGTGCTCAATCCCGTCAATTGGTCAATCATGGTCATATTCTTGTTGATGGCAAGCGTGTGACGATCCCATCTTTTGAAGTTAAACCCGGACAAGTTATTTCCGTCCGCGAACGTTCTAAAAAGATTGTACCGATCGTAAACGCTGTCGAAGCATCTCTTCACAACACACCCTTCGTAGAATTCGATGCCGATAAACTTGAAGGTAAGTTGACTCGTTATCCAGAACGTGATGAACTGGGCGCAGATATCAACGAATCTTTGATCGTTGAATATTACAACCGTCTTGGTTAATCATGAATATTGATTTTAAAAAGATCAGCAGGAAAACTGCTGATTTTTTTTTATTTAGTCATCACTGCAAACTTTAAACAAAGTACTCAATAGCAATCATCATTTTTTAGCTAATTCTAATTAATCTTCATAGTTTTTCAGTTAGTTGATAATTACAATCAGTGGAAATTTTGTTAAGCAACTTGTCATAATAAAAAAAGAACCAACAAACTTCTGCTGGTTCTTTTTTATTGATTTAATTAGCATGATGAAACCATGCTATTTTTTTATCCAATAAAGCGACAGCATCATTAGCCATGTATAGCATATAAGTGAAAAACAGGACCAAAGATGCATCCCCTTGAGCTGCCGTAATTCCCCATAGAATAACTTGGGCAGCACCTTGCAAGATCCAAAAATAATAAGATTCCGAAAAACGCAAGGTTGTCAATAAAGCACCGGAAATGCCAATAGCAGCGGTAAATGAATCCACCATTGGCCGTGGTGTTTTCGTAATATAAATTTCAAAAAAGTAAAGAATAATCCAAGCTAGTATGAAGACAACTGCAAATAATTTGTACCAGTAAGCTGAATTATGTTTCTCACCACGCGCATCAACCTCAGAAATTTTACGAACTTTTTTTTCAACGTCAATCGCCCAATTGGGTGAAATCAAGACTGGAATATCTAGTAAAACAATATAAACGCCCTGCAAGATGGCGTCAGACGGATTATGAGCAGAAATGGCGACAACAATATAAATCAAAGCTGAAATCAGACCAAAAACGCCATTCAATGGTCGTGTATTTGTGATGGCCAGTGTCGTCGTAAAACCCAAAATAGCGGCAACGAAAGTCCAAATTGCTATGTCTGTCAGCGGATTGCTAAAGGTCTGCCAAGCAATAAAAAGGTAACCAAAAATAAGCAGTCCGTAGGATGACTTTGACCAACCCGACATTTGATGAACATACCAGGATGGTTTGAATAAATCTTTAAAAGTGTGCTGTTGTTGCATATCATTTTCTCCCTAATTTAAAATAGCTGTGTTAAGACACATCGTTCAAGAATAACAAAAATCCCGACGCAAAGTCGAGATTTTCGGAAGAATATTGAAATGTAATATGATTAATGAATTAAATAACTATTGATGAAAAATTACATCATTCCTGGCATACCAGGTGCTGCAGGAGCAGCTGGAGCATCAGGTTTAGGCAATTCAGCAACAACAGCTTCAGTCGTTAAAATCATAGCTGAAACAGAAGCAGCATTTTGCAGCGCAGAACGAGCAACTTTGGTCGGATCAACAATTCCAGCCTCGATCATGTTTACCCACTCGCCAGTAGCAGCATTAAAACCAACTTCTAGTTTTTCAGATTTGGCATGTTCAGCAATGACGGAGCCCTCTAAACCAGCATTTTCAGCAATTTGGCGAAGCGGCTCTTCTAAGGCACGAAGCACAATTCTTGCACCGGTCTCTGCATCACCAGTTAGCTGGCTAACAACTTTTTTAACTTCCGGAAGGACATTGACAAAGGCGGTACCACCACCAGCAACATAGCCTTCTTCAACAGCGGCACGAGTGGCATTTAAAGCATCTTCGATCCGGTACTTCTTTTCTTTTAATTCAGTCTCGGTGGCAGCACCAACACGAACAACAGCAACACCGCCAGCTAACTTAGCTAAACGTTCCTGCAATTTTTCTCGATCAAAATCAGACGTCGTATTATCAATTTCTTGACGAATGGCCTTAATTCTGTCTGCTAAAGCTGACTTATCACCTTTTCCTTCAACGATCGTGGTCTTATCTTTCGTGATACTAATGCGATTAGCTTGTCCCAGCTGATCAATAGCAACATCTTTCAGCTGCAAACCAAGATCCTCAGTAATCACAGTTGCACCGGTTAAAATCGCAATATCCTCTAACTGGGCTTTACGACGGTCACCAAATCCGGGTGCCTTAACAGCGGCAACGTTAAAAGTACCACGCAGCTTATTTAATACCAGCGTTGGCAAAGCTTCGCCCGTGATATCATCGGCAATGATCAACAAAGAACGGCCCTGCTCAACAACGCTTTGCAAAACAGGTAGAATATCTTGAATATTTCCAACTTTTTGGTCAGTGATCAAAATATAAGGATTATCCAAATTTGTCTCCATTTTGTCGTTATCGGTGACAAAATATTGGCTCATGTAACCGCGATCAAACTGCATGCCTTCAACAACATCTAGTTCAGTCTCGATACCTTTGGATTCTTCGATCGTAATAACACCATCATGACCAACTTTTTCCATGGCATCAGCAATCAGCTTGCCTGTTTCGTCATTTGCTGCGGAAATTGAAGCGATTTGCTGAATCGATGATGAGTCTTTAACTTCATGAGAATTAGCTTTTAAACCAGCAACGGCTGCGGCCGTTGCTTTTTCGATTCCGGCACGAATACCAACCGGATTAGCACCAGCAGTCACATTTTTAAGACCCTCATTAACGATAGCTTGTGTTAAAACGGTTGCAGTTGTTGTACCATCACCAGCAACGTCGTTGGTTTTAGAGGCAGCTTCCGTAACGAGTTTGGCACCCATGTTCTCGTAATGGTCATCTAATTCAATCGCTTTAGCAATTGTGACACCATCATTAGTAATCGTTGGTGTTCCATAGCTTTGTTCCAAGACAACGTTGCGGCCCTTAGGACCGATCGTCGTCTTAACAGCATCGGCTAGCTTATCTATTCCAGCCTGCATCCTTGCACGAGCATCTTCAGAAAAACGAACTTCTTTAGCCATGAATTACAGCACCCCCAAAATATCTTTTTCATGAACGATAAGGTAATCTTCCCCATCGATCGTTACTTGTGAACCAGCGTACTTATCAAACATCACTTTGTCGCCGACTTTAACAGATTTGGGTGCTTCTGCATCCCCGATAGTTGCCGTCGAAACTGCAATAACAGAACCTGTAACTGGCTTTTCCTTTGCATTGTTTGCAATTAAAATACCACCAACTTTTTCTTCCTCTGGTTGGTCGATACTAAGAACAATTCGATCGCCTAATGGTTTGATCATATGTGTAAAACCTCCTTTAAACTTGTTCCGCATCAAATTATAACGCAATAGGTCAAAAAAGGTCAAACTTCTTGACAAAGTCTGACCTTTTAAAATAAACCGTTATTTTTTACTTTTTATTTAGCACTTTTGATGTTTTTAAAATTATCAACGAAATAAATTAAAGTCTGCATACCAGTTGTCAAATCAACGTTTTGTACACGAACACTGTTTGGAACTGTAATTCTGATAGGCGAAAAGTTTAAAATACCTTTAACACCAGCGGCAACTAATTGATCAGTGACTTGTTGAGCCGACCTCTCGGGAACTGTCAGGATCGCAATAGTCACATCGGCCTTTTTCAATTCCGTTTCTAACTGATCAACTGCGTATACTGGCAGAAGCTCATCTTTTTCATTCTTAATCTGAACCGTCTTTTTCTTGGGATCACTATCAAAACCCATAATGATCTCAATATTGTTCGAATGAACAAAGTTATACTTCATCAAAGCCTGGCCTAAATTGCCGACACCGACAACGGCTACTTTATTTAATTTGTCCTGAGACAAGACTTTACTGAAGAAATTCAGTAAAGCAGCAACATCATAACCAAAACCGCGTTTCCCCAGTGCCCCAAAGTAAGAAAAGTCACGTCTAACCGTCGCCGCATCAAACTTAATCGCCTCAGATATTTCAGATGAGTTGATTCGTTTGATCCCAGCTGCATGCAGTGAAGATAGATAATAGTAATAAATAGGTAATCGTTGAGCCGTAGCTCGCGGTATTTGTGTATCAGCAGTCATTTTTATCAAATCCTTTCATTGATTCACATTTCCATTGTAAACGAATTAGATAAAAAAATCACAAAAATTGTGAAATAATCACATTCTTGTAAAATTTAAAGAAGGATCAACATTCAAATCTAAGCCGGAAAAGTGCTTTTGCTTGTAAGCAAGAAAAGCAGCGGCACCAATCATAGCAGCATTATCACCCGATAATTCAATTGGTGCTTCAGTGAGTACCAATTGATATTTCATAGCTAAATCCTCTACAGCGCAGCGCAGAGCAAGATTGGCTGCGACACCGCCGCCCAGTAATAACTGCTGAGGCTGAAATTTTTCAATTGCTAATGTCACTTTTTCAATGATCGCTTCAATGACAGCTTTTTGAAAACTCGCTGCAACATCATTTTTGTTGATCGTTCGGTCTAATTGTTTTTCATGATGTACATAATTCAACACAGCTGATTTTAAACCAGAAAAAGAAAAATCGAAATCAGCTTCTGTATGCGCAATCGGAAAATGAATGTCTGCATGCCCTTTTTGGGCCATTTCCTGCATTTCTTTACCAGCTGGATATTTAAGTCCTAGAATTCGGCCGACCTTATCAAAAGCCTCGCCAGCAGCGTCATCCAAGGTCGTTCCAATAATTTGAAAAACATTTTCTTTGGCCATCCAAACAAGCTCAGTGTGTCCGCCGGAAACCATAATGGCCATAGCTGGATAGACAGTTGCTTTAACGAAATTAGCCGCACTGATATGGCCAGCCAAATGATTCACACCAATGAAAGGCAGATTGTGTACCATCGCAAAAGTTTTACCAGCCATTAATCCGATCAATAACGAGCCCACTAGTCCGGGACCGAAAGTCGCAGCAACAGCCGATAATTGAGTCTCAGGATCAGTGATATGGGCCTGCATCAACGCTTCTTGCGTGACACGATCAATCCATTCAAGATGATGACGACTGGCTACTTCGGGTACAATTCCTCCAAAGCGTTGATGGCTTGCGATTTGTGTGGCAACAATATTGCTTAAAATGATATGACCATTTTTCACAACTGAAGCACTGGTCTCGTCAGCCGAGGACTCAAAAGCTAAGATCAAATTATCATGTGAATCAGTCATAGCTGCCACTCCATTTCGATCGCATCTTCATGGTCGCCATCATAATAGCCAACCAATTCTTGCGTTTTTTTGAAACCAATTTTTTCATATAATTGAAAGGCCCTGAAATTAGATTGGCGTACCTCCAAGGACAAAGTTGTTAAATGGTTGTCTAGGACCAGCTTGCCAGCTAATTTCATTAAATAACTGCCCAAGCCTTTGCTTTGCCAAATCGGCAGCACTGCAATATTTGTAATATGCAGGTCCTGTGAACTTTTGCGATAAGACAGACCGAGAAAGGCAATTGTTTGATCATCAATGCTAGCCGACAAATATAATTTCCCATGCTGACGACTGATTTCAGCCACAAAAGCCTGCTGATCCCAAGGCGCAGACCCAGTATAAACAGCTTCCTCAATTTCAACTAATTTTTTTGTGTCAGCCAAACTGGCTTCACGAATCAAGACTGTTTTACCCGCGATCTGAATTTGGTGAGCTGCGAATCCTGCTATTTTTTTAGACTTCAGAAACATACTTCGCGTAATCCCCATCTTTAGCTTCCGGGTGTTTTTGCAGCCAATTCATTTCAGCAGCTGTTTTCCTCAGATAATTCGGCACAAAAAGAGCTGGATCAGCACCGGCAGATTTTATACTTAATTTTGCCAGAACTTCAGGATCGATCAAAACACTAGCTGGTCGTTCGACAAACTGAAAACCCGCAGTTTTAATTTCGTCTTTAAATTCATCAGCGCTAGCTTCTTCGAATATAAAGCAGCTATTCTCAGGCAGTGTTTGTAAAAGATCAGTAAATAACCAATGTTTTTCTTCAACGACTGCTTGATTTTTCGAATCAAAGGCAGCGGCAAAAACATTATGATTACGCGCATTGATCATCGGTACTTTCACGACAGCTGAACGAATTGAAGCAGAGCACGCGATCACCAGCGAAGTTGAAAGGGGTACCAGAACAGCTGAAGTCTGACTAGCTAAAATTTTCGCCACGGTCGCACCTATTCTCAATCCTGTAAATGAGCCAGGGCCTGCCGTGACCGCAATACGGTCCAGATCATCATAGTGCCAACCAGCTGTTTTCAGTAAAGCATCAATTGCTGGTAAAATTTTTGTCGAATGAGTTCTTGGCTGATCATCATTATGATCGTGCGCAAAAAAAAGGCCAGTCTGAGAATCCAAAAGGCCAACATTCAAAGCAGCACCACTCGTATCAAACGATAAGATCTTCATTACTTTTTATCGTCGTACCCTTGTGGATGTTTTTGCATCCAATTCCAGGCTGTCTTTATTTCATCTTCAACATTGCTTAATTTTGGATCCCAGCCCAAAACTTCTTTTGCTTTTTTTGGACTAGCTACCAAGGCATCAGGATCGCCACCGCGACGAGGTCCGATCTCAACCTTAAAATCAATGCCCGTCACTTTTTTAGCAGCATCGATCAGCTGCTTGTTAGACATGCCAGCTTCCGTTCCTAAGTTGAAACGGTTTGATTTATTTTCCCGTTGCAAATAGTCCAAGGCCAAAACATGTGCATCCGCTAAATCAACAACATGCACATAATCACGAACATTCGTGCCATCCGGTGTCTTGTAATCGTCACCAAAGATCACCATTTTATCTTTTTTACCCTGAGCTGCCATTAAAATATTTGGGATCATATGTGTTTCAGGATTATGATCTTCACCAATAGAACCATCCACTTTCGCACCAGCAACGTTGAAATAGCGCAAGGCAACGCCTTTGATCCCATAAGCACGATCAGACCAATCCATGATTTGTTCCATTTGCAGTTTTGTTAAACCATAGGGATTGATCGGTTTTTGTTCTTCTTCTTCTGTAATCGGATTATGTTTCGGTACACCATAGGTAGCAGCTGATGAAGAAAAAACAATTTTTTTCACATCGTGGTCACGCATAGCTTCAAGTAAAGAAATAACACCAAAAGTATTATTATCAAAATAAAACAGAGGTTTCGTCATTGACTCGCCAACTTGCGTCAGAGCAGCAAAATGAACAACAGCATCAAAGCTATTTGCATCAAAGATCTTTTTTAACGCTGTTTTATCGCGTACATCAGCTTCATAAAAAGCGACATTCTTAGGCACGGCATCGCGATGACCTGTATAAAGATTATCGACTACTGTTACTTGATCTCCATGTGCCAGCAATCGATCGACCGTATGCGACCCAATATATCCAGCACCGCCTGTTACTAATACATTCATATTTACTCTCCTATCACTTTAATATATTATCACTGAGCCTCAGCCCACTCAATTTCAGCCGTGGCATTCACAAGAGCATTGGTGGCAATTTCATGAACACTGTGTAACGGTCCAGTGAATTGGACCTTAGAAACAACGATTTGATCCAGTCTGATCTCTTTATTGTATTTGATGATAATTCGCTTAGGCTCATGACTGAACATGAAATCAGCTGCGACCGGAATCAAAAAATAACGCAGGTAATTTGAATTATTCACGTGCTGATTCGTATCGATATCAAAATAAGTTGGTTTAAGCTCTTCAGCCGCAATCGAATTTCCTTGAGCACTGCGATCGAGGATCGTCGGACTAGTTAATTTTTCCAAACGTTCAACGCTGGTAGTGTTTAAAGGCTTAATGAAACGCTGGTCCAAACTGACCAAGCGGCGGCGTTTTAAATCAATCATCGCCCAAAGCGAAGCAATATGAATTAAACATTTTCCACTCAGATCGTAAAAATCAAAATTTCGTAAAGCGAAAAACTGATTGGATCGTATCGGTTCTGTGGTTACTTGTATTTGTTCGCCAACGGCTGGTCGGCGATCAATTTTAATATCATATTGCAAAAGCACCCAGCCGCGCCCAGCCGCCTGTAATTCTTCCATGCCGATCCCAAGCTCGCTTGTCTGCTGGATACTGGCCGAGATTGCTAATTCGGCAATCATAGGGAGCGAGAGCTTGCCGCTGCGATCACAATAAAAATCCCTCACGCAAAGGTTCTCTGAATAAATTTTAGACATCATCTTTCTCCTTATGATAAATTTCGTAAACATCAGCCCGTGATAATCCAGTCGTCTTTGCAACTGTTTTGATCGCATCGATCGGTTTTGTGCCCTTTTTGATGTCTTGTTCGATTCGCTGGATAAGTGATCTTGCAGAAAAAATTGTTTTTTCAGGAATTTTTTCAACTAACAACACATATTCACCACGCGCAGTGTTTTGCTGCAAAAAAACAAGTGCGTCAGCAACTGTACCGCGATAGTAGGACTCAAATTTTTTTGTCAGTTCCCGAGCCAGTACGACTTTGGTATCAGCGCCAAAAACCAATTGAATATTATTTAATGTTTTTGCAATCCGAAAAGGTGATTCATAAAAAATCAAAGTTGTTTCGATCAACTTCAGTTTTTCTAATTCTCTTTTTTGTTCTGAATTTTTTCTCGGCAAAAAACCGATAAAAGTAAATTTTTCTGCTGATAAACCGCTGGCGATCAAAGCCGTAATGCCAGCTGAAGGACCAGGCAAACTGATCACGTCAATTTGATTTTTAATCGCAGCCAAGACTAATTCATGGCCCGGATCCGAAATAGAAGGCATTCCGGCATCAGAAATTTGGGCGACACTCAAACCACTGTTTAATTTTGCGATCAATTCAGGGACACGTTTTGCATAATTATGTTCATGCAGGCTGACTAAGGGCCGCTTAATTTGGAAATGCTGCAACAAAAGGCCAGAATGGCGTGTATCTTCAGCGGCAATCAAATCAACTTCTTTTAAAATCGCCAGCGCACGAAAAGTCATATCGTCAAGATTGCCAATTGGTGTTGGGACGAGATAAAGTTTCCCTTTTTCACTTGTTTGAAAGCTCTTTTGTTCCATCCATTATCCTCAAAGCTTCTAACGTAAATGATTCCAAAATCAGTTGCCAGCTAACATTAAATTTACTGCGTTGAGCGATAGCAAGCCAAGTATCGAAAACCATAGCTCGTGTTAGATCACAAGACATTTCCAAACGCATTTCTAATTCTGCTGACAATGCCAATGCAAAAATAGCTTGATGATCAGCATTATCAACGAAAGGCAAAAGATCCGTTTGTACAAAAGCGAAAGCTTTCTCATCATTTAATAAGATAGCATCGAGCCACTGGTCAATTGCTCGCTTTAAATTAATCGCAAACCCATCAGTCAGCAGGTCTTTTGCTTGCTTAATTGATCGGCTGATTTTGCTGACAAATATAGCTTCGTCTGCTTGTATACCTTGATTGATCAATTGCTGACTGATTTCATGGTCGCTAGCCTGAGGAATTTTAATCAACTGAACACGGGATAAGATCGTTGGCAGAATTTGGCTAAAATGTGTGCCAAGCAAAAAAATAAATTGATTATCATAAGGCTCTTCGATAAACTTTAGGATCGAATTCGCAGCTGAATCAGTCATTTGGTCAGCATGCATAATAACCGCAATCTGCGGATCATCAGATCTTTCAGCAAAAATATCACGCAGACTTCGCATTTGCTCAACTGATAAAGTTTTCTTTTCTGGCAGCAGATCAATTTTAACTAAATTGCCGTTTTGAAAAACATCATTTTGCGGATCTTCGTGTAAAATTTTTCCAGCGATCAAAGCCACTAAAGTTTGCGCTGCTCTTTGATCACTGCCAAGAAAAAGGTAAGCATGAGACAGCTTACCTAGTTCGATCGAATGCAAAAAAAGTGCCTGTAATTGATTCATTTTTGAAACTTGGTCAAGCATTAAAAATGTTGAAAACTTTCGACTGCTTGAACGATGATCGTCGCTCCGCCGATCTCGACTTCAATTGGTTCTCCAATTGAATCAATGCTCATGTCCAAACCTACTGGTGGCGTCACAAACTGTTTGCGAGTCTTTGAATGCTCCTTGAGCACATCAATCGTTGTCGATACTTCATCGTCCTTAACAGCGATGAGAAAAGTTGAATTCCCAGAACGCAAAAACCCACCAGCCGAAGCCAGGCGGGTCGCACGAATATTATGTTCAACTAGCGCATTGGCAACTGAAGAAGCATCTTTATCTTGTACAATTGCAGTAATAAGTTTCATATCCAGCCTTTCAAACTTTCTTGAATTAATTGTAAAGCATTAGCAGCTATTTTTTCAGGACTTTGCTGGGCATCTATCACTTTTATGCGTTCTGGAAATTCTTTAGCAAGCTGCAAATATGTTTGTCGCACTTTTTGATGAAAACCTAGTGCGTCCTTGTCTAAGCGGTCAACATCATCAGCACGAAATTTCATGATCCTAGCTAGACCCATTTCGCTGGGCAGATCTAACAAAAGGGTCAGATTCGGCTGCAAACCATTCGTAGCAAAATCATTGATCTGACGAATCGCGGTCGTACCTAATGCACGGCCGCCTCCTTGATAGGCAACTGAAGAATCAACAAAACGGTCCGATAAAACAATTTTGCCAGCCGCTAAGGCTGGTTCGATTTTTTCAACCAGATGCTGAGCTCGAGCCGCCGCAAACAAAAGTGCTTCCGTTCGTCGGTTCATCTCTGGATATTTACTCCCCAAGACAATATCTCTGATCGCTTCTGAAATTCGGACACCGCCCGGTTCGCGTGTCTCAACTAGCTGATCAGCGAATAGTTCTTTTAGTTGAGGCGCCAATCTTGTTATTAAGCTTGTCTTGCCTGAACCATCCGGTCCTTCAATTGTAATAAAATATCCTTTTTTCATTTTTTGATCCCGACATCTTTTAAACGCACCTGGCGCATCAAGTAAGCCTGTTTGTTTTTGGCCAGCAGTGTCTTAGCATGAATAAAGCGCTGATTAACATGTCCAGATTGAAGATTTTTTTCCGTTTGCAAAGCAGCATCATAATCGTCTTGTAAACGGCCGACCGCATCAATTAAATTCTGATGGAAAAATTCACTGTAAGAAATTTTTTTACCCCAAATCATAGCTCTGTCCTTCCATTAACAGCTTGTGTCAAAGTTAATTGATCAGCATAATCAACATTCGTACCCATTGAAAGACCACGTGCTAGCCGCGTCACTTTAATGCCGGATGGCCGGATCAATCGACCTAAGTACAACGTGGTTGCCTCGCCTTCAGTTGATGCATCCAGGCCAATGATCACTTCTTTGATTTCTGGGTGATCAGCCAGTCGCGTGATCAGACTTGTAATATTGATGTCTTCCGGGCCACGGCCTTCCATGGGCGATAAAACACCATTTAAAACATGATACAAACCATGATAATCATGCGTATTCTCGATGGCCATTTCATCTTGACTATTTTCGATGACAAAAATTTTGCTCTGATCACGCGATGGATCCGTACAAATAACACATGGATCATCCGTTTTTGACGTGATAAAACCGCATATTCGACAAAAAGTCAGGTCAGATTTGCTAGCCGCTAAATTCTTTGTAAAATTTTCAACATCATCATCAGACATGCCCAATGTATAAAAAGCCAAACGAGTCGCCGATTTCCGACCAATACCAGGTAATTTGCTATATGATTCAATTAATTTCGCAATTGCTTCCGGATACTGCATTAATTATCTTCACCCTCTATTTTGACGATATCGCCAAATAATTTTTTTGCCTTATCGATAATATCTTCATTTGCTTCAACGGTATCCGCCGGTATCGGTTTTGTTTTCCCAACCTCTTCCGCCGTTTTCGCTGTCGCCTTAACAACTAAACTGGGTTGTTTCGTCTGCTGTTCTTCAACTTTTTCGCCACGAAGCCTCGCAATATATGTCTGCTTTAATGTCACCCAAGAAGCTTCGCTGATAAAGACCAGCTGATAGTCAACACCCAATAAATCCTGCAGACTTTCGGATAATTTATCAACAAAATCTGGCGTTTGAGCAGCCGCATCGGCCAATTCCGGATGATTAAAAGCAATGATCAAGGCAGTTTGACTAGCTGCCACTGGTTCGGCATTCTCTGCCAGCATCAACACAGCTTCATCAAAATCGCCGACAATATCTGGCCAGGCTTCTTTAGCTGCTTGCAGTTCCGATTTAACAGCCGTTTTCATGACCAACCAAGCGGCATCTGTATCGGTCTCAGCATTAGCATCATTTTGTTCAACTGCTTGTGCTGCTTGTTTCTCTTTAACAGGAGGTGTTGGATCAGAAATTGTTTCTTCCACGCTCGGTGCTGCTTTGGCCTGTGCTGTCGGTAATGTCTCTTTTGGCTGCTGAAGTGTTTGGACAGCTATCGGCTTTTCCTGTTCGACCTGCAGTTGAGATTGTGAAACCGTTTGTTTCTCTGTCTGCGAAATTTTAGCAACAACTTTGACAGCGAAAATCTCAAGATACAATTCAGGTCGCGTTGTTTGTTTCATCTTAGCTAAAATGTCTGAAAGTTCGTCGATCAATTGCTCGAAAACAGTGTTGGTATACTTGCCTGACAAATCTTTAATCTGATCAATGCCATTTTCAGTAACCAAATCAGGGGCGATTTTCAACAGCATTAAATTTTTCAATAGAATCAGCAAGTCTTCAGCAAAACGGATCGGATCCTTACCCGCCAACAGCAAAGTATGAATATCTTCAAAAGAGTCAGTTGTTTGTCTGGTCAATAAATGCGATAAAAAACTAATCTGCTGATCAATTCGGCTAGTGCCTGTGATTTGAAAAACATCATCTAGATTGATTTTGCCGCTCTTAGAAATAGCTACCGCTTGATCCAAAACAGATAAAGCATCACGCAAACCGCCATCCGACGCATTGGCGATCACTTTTAAGGCCTGCGGATCATATGCAATATTTTGATCATTTAAAACATATTCCAAACGTGCCACAATATCGTCAATGCTGATACGGCGGAAATCAAAACGCTGAACTCGGCTTAAAATAGTCGCTGGAATTTTTTGTGCTTCGGTCGTTGCTAAAATAAATTTAACTTGGGCTGGCGGCTCTTCGATGGTTTTCAATAAAGCGTTAAAAGCACCCGTTGAAAGCATATGTACTTCATCAATAATATAAATTTTAAATTGACACTCGATCGGTGCATAATTGGCTGCATCGCGCAGATTACGGATCTCATCAACACCATTATTAGAAGCAGCATCAATTTCAATGATATCCGTGAATGTTTCTTGTTCACTGTCAGCCGAAATGCCTTCAATCTCACGAGCAAAGATCTTGGCGACTGACGTTTTACCAGTTCCTCGTGGCCCGGCAAATAAATAGGCGTGACCAACTTTCTGAGATTTCAAGGCGTTTTCAAGTGTTTGAGCAATCACTGTTTGGCCAACTAAATCATGAAAGGTCCGTGGCCGATATTGTCGATAAAGTGCTTTATACATTATTAAAATTCTAACATTGAGACAAAATAAAAACGAGCACAATACCTAACTAGTTTAAGGCTGCTACATTCCTGTCCTGACCTAATTCGCTAGCGGCATCTGCCCGCTTCTATATTGTATCGAACTTTTGAAAAAACTGTCAAAGAAAAGGCAGAATAATGCGACTTTTAGTCAGGTCTATCGTATATTCCTGAATCGTCTTCGGGTGAAGTGTGTATTGCATGTCGCCGCCGAAAATAAATAGTACTAATTTCGAAGTTCTTGTAATACGGTAAATCGTGGGCTGCAGCAGCAGTTTTAAATCCAAATAAGTGTTCGCATCAACTTGATCAGCTAAGTCTGCCCCCTGCCTATTTTGTAAATTTATATGGCCGTTTGAAATCAAATGATATTTTTCTTTAACTTCATAAAAATCTCGTAAAGGAATTGCACGATCATCTAAATTAATCTGAAAATTCCGATTTAAAACACTTTTAGTGACACTGCTCGTGTGTGTTGATGGATTCAACTCAATCAAAGCAGCTGTCAATAAACCAACCTTACGATCAGTTTTAAGCCTTAAGTCGATCTGCACACGACCATTGATCGTACTTTCCTGGAAATCTGGCAGGTCAATTTTGCAAACTGCCTGATCAAATTGCTGATCAGCACCGTAAAAATCCTTTTCATAAGTCGCGTAATCAGCATATTTTGCTTCATAAAGCTGCGACAAGTTGTCCCGATAGGACAGTTCTGTTTGGCCGGTTAAATCGGATAAGTTGAAAGATTGCCGCTGATCAGTCTTCGTCCAGCTTTTCTGGCTGTGCCAACTTTTTGGATCAAGATTATCTTGAACCATGATAGCCGGCAGTTTCTGTGTGACCTCGTTTTCCAAACCGAACAATTCATGTGTCAACCACATATTACAAATGTCAAGATAATCCAAGGAACGAATATCATGCGGACTAATGTGCTGGCCCTGATGAAGAATCGTTTTGACCGTAATATGATGATTTTGTGATAAAGCCGACAAAATATTAAAGACATGAATTGGTTTGACATTCCAATCGTTTAAGCCATGCACATAAAGACAATCTATTTTAATTTTTGAAGCTGCTTTTAAATAGTTGCGTTCGTCCCAAAAAACATTGTAATTGCCTGTTTGGCGATCCTCATCTTGTTTCATTTGCGTCAAACTTTGTTGGAATGCCAATTTGATCCGCTGCATCTGAGCAGCATCAAACCAGCGAGAAAAAGTATCTAAAGCCAAGACATCAGCATCTTCGCCCTGAAAACCGCCTGGCGCAACGACCAAGCCGTTTTCTCGATAATAATCGTACCAAGAGGAAATAGCTGACTCGGCAATAATTGTTTTTAAGCCCAAGGGGTTTCGTGTTGCACAGGCTGTCGCCAAAGTCCCGAGATAGCTGCGGCCAGTCATCGCAACTGAGCCGTTTGACCAGTCAGCCATGATCGAAGCATCTGCTTTTTTACTTATGAAAGCAAATCGATGACCGCTCAAATATTCGATCGCGGCACAGCAAGCAATCGTTTCATCTTCACCGCCAGAAGAGCGCAGACCGTCTGAACCCCGTGTACCCAGACCCGCATAATAAGCAACAGCATAGCCGCGAGCTAGAAAATAATCATTCAAGGGAAAACTGCTGGCGCCACTTGCCGTCGTTTTTTTAAACTGTCCATGATCAAGTTTTTCTCCGCTGCTTAAGGCTGGCAGTACGCTGCTTGTATCTAAATCAGCTGAGGTTTGAAAAGCATAGTCAGCTTTAATAGCCAAATCCTGTTTGGGACTATGTACGTCGGCTGCCATATCATTAGTACCGTAATAATAAGGGCTGGCCGTTAAAATCACCGGCAGTTTAAAAAGTACTGAAGCCTTTTTAGGGCGTGTGACCGTCAACAGCACTAAATCATTGTGACCATCATGATCTGTATCCAACCGTGTATCAATATAGACGTTTTCGTTGACTAGATCTGCATTTTTGAAAACAGCCAATGCCTTACCAGCAAAAAACAAGGGCTGCGGTATTTGTTGACGAAAATTTTTTTCCAACAAACCATCATTGACTAAATTATCTATAAAGCTTAAACCATTTGCAGATCTTAAAATAAGCGCATTAAACATGAAATGATCAACATTCTCAATCGTAACCAGCTTTTCTGCCAGGAGCTGCTGGCCAGTCTGCAGCAAAAATTGCCGACCCTCATCTAATTGAAAATCCAGGTCTGAATTGAAATCAAGCAGCTGAGCAATGATCGTATAAAAAGCAGTGCTGGGCATTGAAATCAAATCCTGTTTCATAAAATCAACCAGGTCAAGCTGATCTGTGATTAAAATATTTCGCTGCGCTTCCTCAATGCTAGCGGCATCATCGCAATTGGGAAACAGCTTATTAAAAAATATACGCAATTTATCAGAAAAAGACTTCTGAGCAAATGAGTCATCGATCAAAGCAATCTTTTTAAGTTCTGTCGTCGAATCAAAAACAGTATTATCTGTAAAAGCCTCGTAACTAAAATTATTCTTCAAAGTATTCCGTCCTTTAAGTTAATAATCTAAGTATAAAAAAAATTTAATAAAAATCATCTTTTTTGCCATAGCCGATCAGCCAAGGCTGGCAATAAAGCAACAGCGATGATAATCAAAGTTGCATAGTGATTGACGAATTGATTTTTACCGAGGAAATAGCCAAGAAAAAAAGTCAGATTCACCCACAGAAAATTCGCTAAAATCGTATCCCGCACAAATTGTTTCAACGGAAAATGATTTTCAGCTGCGGCCATCGGAACCAGCAGCCCATACGCAGGCAGAAAGCGATGAAAGAACATGACAAAATTAGTTAGTTTGAAATCCCGTTTTAAAAAAACACGAATACTATGAATAAAAGTGCTCTCTTTTTCATGCAAACGACGATAACTGAGAAAAAATTTTAAAAATTCGCCAATAGTCGTCAACGAACAAAAACCTGCTAACAATATCCACAAATTGAACTCACCCTTTTGGCAAAGCATGCCAACAACAAAAATCAAAGTCTGCACTGGCAGCCACGAAAAAAGAATCGACGAGGATTCCAAAAAAGCAGCCGAAAATAAAATTAAGTAGGCCAAAGCACTATAGTCATGAACTAAGGTCAGGAGATAATTTAATGGATTTAAAATATTTTCGATCTGCCTCATTATTTTTTATTCATCTTTTTTAAACTAAATGATCCAGCACACAACAAGCCTGCTAGTGTTTTCTGACCCAAGCTTTGCGAGCTTCTTCGAGCAAAATCATCGGCAAAGGTACACAGGCTAAAATCAGCCATTCTATGCCACCAAGCGGTGCTGTTTCGAAGAGATTTTGGAAAAGCGGTACATACATTAAAACGACCAGTAAAATAATTTCAAAAAAGATACCGAAATCAATATGGTGATTAGAAAAAATGCCAATTTTGAAGACAGATGTTTTTTCCGTTCGAGCATTGATCGCAGCAGCAATTTGGAAGAAAATAATACTAGCTAACGTCATTGTTGTTGCTTCGCGGTAACGAAGGCCTGATGAGACCAATGCTTGTCCGGGCCAGCCAAAAGTCCAGTTGATAAAGAAGTAGCCTGCCGTGGAAATGATCGATCCCCAAAGACCGTACCAGCCAAAGGCCTTAATCAACAAGTTTTTCGTTAATAAGTGAGCCTTACGATCACGCGGCGGCTGTTCCATCACGCCAACCTCAATTTTCTCAGCGCCTAGACCCAAGGCCGGCAGCATATCCGTACCAAGATCAACTGTCAAGATCTGCATGACCGTTAAGGATAAGGGAATCGCACCACCTGACAGCAAAAATAATACTGACGGAATTGCCTCAGGCAAGTTCGAATTTAAAATATACAAGAGGAATTTTTGAATATTCGAATAAACAGCTCGCCCTTCTTCGATCGCAGCCACAATTGAAGCGAAATTATCGTCAGTCAAAATCATATCAGCTGCATCTTTAGCAACATCTGTCCCAGTCACACCCATAGCAACGCCAATATTCGCTTGTTTCAAAGCCGGTGCATCATTAACACCATCTCCGGTCGAGGCGACGATATGGCCAAGCGACTGCAAAGTTGTCACGATCTGGTATTTTTGTTCCGGCGCTACTCGGGCAAAAAGAACCTCACCAGCTAAAGCTGACTTTAATTGGTCTGTGCTCATCTTATCAAGCTCTTCACCAGTCACGACACGCGCCTTTTTGGAAACCAAACCAATTTTGATAGCGATCGATTGGGCTGTCAATTCCGAGTCGCCTGTTACCATAATAATTTTAATCCCAGCTGAATGAGCCTTGCGAACTGCTTCATAAATTTCCGGCCGCGGCGGATCAGACATAGCCGCCAAACCAACAAAGGTCAGATGCTGTTCTGTGTTGTCAACCTTATAAGCTTTGGGATCCAACTGGCTATCATCTTTTCGATAAGCAAAAGCCAGCGAACGTAAACCATCACTCGCATATTTACGATTCGCTGCCAAAATATCCTGTTTGTCATGATCCGTAATCGGACGTACTCGACCATTGTCTAAAATATTGTCAGCCACTTTCAAGACGAAGTCCAAAGCACCTTTTGTCATAATTATGCGCTGGCCATCAGCTGTTTGATGTATTGTGCTCATACGCTGCCGCCGTGAATCAAAGGGGACTTCGTGAATCCGCGGAAACTGTTTTCCTAAAGCTGCTCGATCAATCGCAGATTTTTCCGACAAAATCACCAGTGCTGCTTCAGTTGGTGTTCCAAGAATTTTCGGTAGATCTTTCAGGGATTTTGGCGCTTGCACTTGCGTATCATTATCTAATGCCGCAATCGTCACTAACTGTTTTAACGATGGATGCTGATCTAATGAGACCGGCTTATTTTTCTCGCGGATCTCGCCGTTATTCACGTAACCTTCGCCAGAGACTTCATACTCAGAATCTTTTGTCCAAACATGATTGATTGTCATCTGATTTTGCGTTAAAGTACCTGTTTTGTCTGTCGCGATCACGGTTGTTTCACCCAAGGTCTCAACCGAATTCAGATTTTTGACTAAGGCATTTTTGTGTGCCATACGTTGAACGGCCTGAGCTAGTGACAGTGTCACGGTCGGCAAAAGGCCTTCCGGGATAAAGGCTACGATCATGCCCAAAGCAAAAATAAATGATTTTGCGATCGGATTTTTTACGAAAAAAATCGCTGAAAAGAAGAAGACGACACCGATCGAAATGGCAATCATCGATAACTGCCGAGTCAAACGATTCAACTCGATCTGCAAAGGCGAATCGACTTGTTTGGATGTCTGTGTCAGTTTAGCGATCTGACCAAATTCAGTCTGCATCCCCGTGTTTAAAGCAATCGCTAGACCAGTACCGGTTGAAACGGTCGTGCCGGCATAAATCAAATTACCATAAGCAAACTTGCCTTGGCCTTTTGAATAATCCAGAGATTTGCTCACAAGCATGGATTCACCAGTCAAAGCCGACTCATCAACTTGCAATTCATCTGTTTCGATCAATCTAGCATCAGCTGAGATAGAATTACCAGCTTGAATCGAAAAAATATCGCCGGGAACTAATTCTGTCGCAACGATTTTCGTCAGTTTATGATCACGGTAAACATTGGCGTAGGTTGGCAGCAGTTTCATCAGGGAGTCAGTCGCTTTTTTGGCGGCAAATTCCTGCCAAAAAGAAAACAAGCCATTAATGACGTTGACAGCCCAAATCGCAATACCTAATTCAGCCATGCCGGCAAAAATTGCGATCACACCAGACACCCAGAGCAGGATCGCCATCATACTTGTAAAGGACTTCAGAAATAATTTAAATTGCGACTCGCCGCGAGCTCGTGTAATAATGTTCTCGCCAAATTTCTTTATCTTCTCGTTCGCTTGATTTTGCGATAATCCGTTTTTACTAGAACCGAGCTGCTGATACAGCTGATCTAATGTTTTTTCGGAAAAATCTTTATCATCCATATGAACTCCCGCACAGCATTGCAGATACTCAACAATTATAATGGCGTTGACTCAAAACAGTGCTCATGTGTATTGTATAACTCTTCGACGATCAATTAGTTAGCACGAATCTTGTGAAAAAAATCTTGCATAAGCTCCGCTGCCTGATCAGCCAAAATACCACCATTGACAGAAACAACGTGGTTTGCACGACTATCTTCAAGCAAATGGTACAAGGAAGATACACCACCAAATTTTGGATCAGCCGCCCCGTAATAGAGCTGCGGGATCCGGCTTTGAATAATGGCACCGCAGCACATCACACAGGGTTCGATCGTCACAAAAAGCGAGCAGTCATTTAAACGCCAGCTAGCTAATTGCTTATTAGCAGCTTCGATCACAATTTTTTCAGCATGCGCGGTTGCGATCTGTGTCTGCTCTTTTTGATTATGACCTGCTGCGATCACAAGGCCGTCTTTGACGATCACAGCACCGATCGGCACTTCACCTTCCTGAAAAGCCAGCTGTGCCTGGTCAAGGGCTGCTTGCATGAATTTATCAATTTCGGATCGATCGTAAGACATAATATCCTTTATCACGTTTTAAAACTTCGACATTGCCGAATGCATCGCGAAGATGTTTTTCAGCTGAATGTGCGCCTTGTTTTTTTTGTAAAACGGCAAAGATCATGCCGCCGGCAACAAGCTGTTTTCTTGCCTCGATCAACATTTTGGTCACGACTTCTTTGCCAGCTCGGATAGGCGGATTGACAATAATAGCTGCAAATTGGTCAGTTATATTTTCATAGATATTTGATTGTAAAATCTGAGCCTGATAATGATTAGCAGCTAAATTTTCTTCAGCTAACGCAAGCGAACGCTGATTAACATCTACCATGACGACATCTTTGGTCTGATCAATAGCTTTGATCGCAACACCAACTGGTCCATAGCCGGTTCCTAAATCAAGAATCTTGCCAGCCGGGATCTCGGCAAAATAGTCATGAACAGCTGATAGCAAAACAACTGTCCCATAATCAATACGTGATTTTGAAAAAACACCGGCATCCGTTTGAAAAACTAACTGTTTGCCGGCAAAATCGAAATGAATCGTGTGAAAATCATGCGTGGAAGTTGGTTGACTTGTAAAATACTGCTCTGCTTTTTTAACCATACCTTACATTTTAAGGCAAGAACTAGCTGCAAAAGGATCGGGACTGAGAAAAATGGGTAAAAAAAAACTGCCTTAGCAGTTTTAATCTATATCTAGCATTGTTTACTTCAAAGTAACTGTAGCGCCAGCAGCTTCCAACTTTGCCTTCAAATCGTTAGCATCGCTTTCGCTCAAAGCTGACTTGATAACTGATGGTGCGCCATCAACTAAGTCTTTAGACTCTTTCAAGCCAAGTCCAGTAGCATCACGAACTGCCTTGATAACACCGATTTTAGCTTGGCCAGGTTCAGTTAATTCAACATCAAATGAATCCTTGACCGCAGCATCTTCGCCGGCGGCTGCAGCTGCTGCAGGTGCAGCGGCTGAAACACCAAATTCTTCTTCGATCGCCTTAACTAAGTCAGCTAAGTCGAGGATAGAAGCTTCTTTCAAAGAAGCGATAATTGCATCTTTATCAAATGCCATAATTTTCCTCCAATATGCAGATCTATTTCTGCGTTTTAGTAATTTTAAGAATTTAAATCATAACGATCCAAATTTCTGTCAAGCTTATCTTTGTGACAGTGTTCCGTCAAAGAGTCAGGCTGTCTCGCCATCTGCTTCGCGCTGTTCAGCAACTGCTTTAACAGCATACATAAAGCTGCGGAGTGGTGACTGAAATTCAGCCAATAACTGTTGTAGCAAAGTCTCTTTAGAAGGCAATGCGGCATAACGGTTGATCGTGTCAAGATCTGCGACTTTTCGGTCGATTACGCCACCTTTTAATTCCAAAGCTTCAGCAGTCTTGCTGAATTTCTTTAAAATACGGGCAGGTGCAACAACATCTTCTTTGGAAAAGGCAATCGCAGAAGGTCCGTTAAAAATATCATTTAAATCGCTGTATCCGGCTTTTTCAGCGGCACGAATCAAAATCTTATTTTTAATAACCTTGAGTGAAATACCTTCATCACGAAGTTGGGAACGCAAATCATCAGCTTGTGCGACAGTTAAGCCACGAACATTAGCAACAACAGCTGAAACTGAATTTTCAAACAGATCAGCAACTTCATCAACTTTTTGGGCTTTGACTGCAATCGTTTTTTCGCTCATGAGATATCCTTTCCGTAAATAGTTCTACACATAAGAAAACCGCGTACAAGACGCGGCCATAGAAAGAACTTAACTTCCTCGGCAGGAATTACGCCTCTCGGCAACCGACGTCTTAGGTAAAAACGATATTTACTTTACTGATGATACACAAAAGAGCTGAATAAATCCAGCTCTTTTTTAAAATTAATTATAAGGATGAAACATCCAATTCAACACCAGGACCCATTGTAGAAGCCAAATGAGCACTTAGCACATAAGTACCTTTAACAGTGCTTGGACGTGCACCTAAAATAACTGATGAGACGGCCTTGGCATTTTGAGAAAGTTTGTCACTTTCAAAGGAAACTTTGCCAACAGGAACAGCAACATTACCATTTTTATCAGTTCGATAAGTTACTTGTCCACCCTTTGCATCGTTAACAGCCTTCGTAACATCCATTGTGACTGTACCCTCTTTAGGGTTGGGCATTAAGCCCTTAGGTCCCAAAACACGACCGATACGACCAACTTTGGCCATTTGGTCAGGCGTTGCGATCGCGACATCGAAGTCTGTCCAGCCAGCTTGAACTTTTTGAACTAGTTCATCTGTACCGACAAAATCAGCTCCAGCTTTAACAGCGTCCTTTGCTTTATCACCTTCAGCGAAGACAGCGACCTTTTTAGCATTACCAGAGCCATTAGGTAAAACGATCGCACCACGCAATTGCTGGTCAGCCTTGGTTGTGTCAACATTTAGATCAAACACAATTTCAACATTTGAATCAAACTTTGTAAAGGAAATGTCCTTTACAAGGGATGCGGCATCTGTCAATGGATACTTCTTAGAAGCATCGATCTTCTCGGCAGCAACCAAATAATTTTTACTATGCTTCTTACTCATTATTCAGCACTTCCTTCCGCAGGTGCAGCAGCATCTGCTTGGTCATCGTCATCGTCATCATCTTTTTTAGGAACAATGCCAGCTTCGGCGGCAGCACCCTCTGCTTCGGCTTCAGCTTCAGCAGCTTCAATTTCGGCACCAGTTGCCAAACGGGCAGCCCCATCATCTAGAGACTTGCCATCAATCAAAAATCCCATTGACCGTGCAGTACCTTCGATGATCTTAACAGCAGCCTCCAAACTTCCAGCATTCAAATCAGGTAGCTTGGTCTTTGCGATTTCTTCAACTTGTGCTGAAGTCACATTAGCCACTTTCAAAGTATTCGGCTGACCGGATCCCTTATCGACTTTAGCGGCCTTGCGAAGCATATCGGATGCAGGTGGTGTCTTCAAGACGAAAGTATATGACCGATCATCATAGACAGAGATCACAACTGGTACGATCGAACCAGCTAAATCCTTAGTCTGAGCGTTGAAACTCTTTGTGAATTCTCCAATATTAACACCGGCCTGTCCTAAAGCTGGTCCAACTGGTGGAGCTGGCGTTGCTTTAGCAGCAGGAATTTGTAATTTAACAATTTTTACGACATTTTTTGCCACGATAATGTCTCCTCTCGTAATCTAGCGGTGAAACGTAGCCGTGACGCTACTTCCGCACATGATCATTTACAAACATGCAGGAATAACTATACGCTGTCTCGATAAAATAATCAATCTTTGACTCAATCAATGAAAAATAGACGACAATAGCAGGACCATCAGCAAACCAACCACAGAGATCAGTGTTTCCAAAACAGTCCAGGTTTTCAAGGTTTCTTTCACATCAAGATCGAAAAATTCTTTAAACATCCAAAATCCAGCATCATTCACATGA
Organism: Oenococcus sicerae; assembly: GCF_004102045.2. Taxonomy (GTDB): domain Bacteria; phylum Bacillota; class Bacilli; order Lactobacillales; family Lactobacillaceae; genus Oenococcus; species Oenococcus sicerae. The sequence continues at coordinate 244,764 of NZ_CP029684.2, forward strand.
CTGGCAGCTAAGGATCCAGCACCAATAGCCAAAACAACGAAGGCCGGATTGATCGCCGTTTGAGAAGCCACGATCGGGGCCACAATACCGGCGGAAGTCATGCCAGCAACGGTAGCCGAACCAACTGAAACACGAATAATAACAGCCACTAACCAAGCAAACAAAATTGGCGACATTGACGAATGAGCAAAGGCCTGCGCGATCGCAGTTGAAATACCACCCGCCGTTAAAACACCTTTAAAAGCTGCACCGCCACCGATAACCATCAATAAATTAGCAATTGATTTGATCGCATCAGACAAAGTATTATTGACGTCTTTGATCGAACGGCCTTGGTGCGGGCCCATAGACCACAAAGCAAACAATAGTGCAATGACCATGGCGATCAAAGGATTGCCAAGAAAAGCAATAATTTTTTGAAAATCAGTCGGGTGAAGCAGATAACCATGCTGAGCGGCTGTCGTCATAGCTTTCCAAGCGGTATCACCGATCACACCGCCGTAAACTTGTTTGCCGCCATTCACGACCATCGTGATGATCGTGGTCACAACCATAAAAATAACCGCCATCAAAGAAGTCAGAATGGAAATACCAAATGAAGGTGTATCTTCCAGCTTGAATTCCTTGACCGTTCCTAATGCATCCAAATGCTTTGTGATTTTAAAAGCCTTCGGCACATATTTTTGAGCAATTTTTGTAAATACCGGACCAGCGATGATCATAGCTGGGATAGCAACTAAGATGCCATAAATCAAAACCATTCCTAAATTAGCACCAAGAATGTTCGTCACAGCGGTCGGCGAAGGCTGCGGCGGTAGGAATCCCTGCGCAGCTGATAAAGCAGTTGCCATTGGAATACCCAAATAGAGCAATGGCACATCGGCTTCCAATGCGATCGTAAAGACGATCGGGATCAAAACAACTAAGCCAACTTCAAATAACAGTGAAATACCAATAATAAATGAGGCAAACGCAACGGCCCATTGCAGGCGTTTTTTACCAAATTTTGCTATCAATGTCTTTGCGATCCTATAGGATCCACCAGAATCTGAAACAAGACGGCCGATCATCGAACCGAAACCAAAGACAACGACTAATTCGCCTAAGGTACCACCAATGCCGTTTTTAATCGCATCGGCAATACCAGCGGGATTCATACCCAAGGCAAAGGCAACAACGATTGAAACGACGATCAAAGTGACAAAAGTATTGATTTTAAACTTTAAAATCAAGGTTAAAAGTAAAATGATTCCTAAAATTAAAATCAGAAAGGGCCAAATGTTGAACCCGTTGACAAGCCAAGAAAAAAAGCCAGTCTTCGGATCAACGGTAACTGCTGCAAGTGATGACATATTTATCTCCATAATCCAAAAAATTTAATTAAAAGTTATTGTTCCGTCGTTTTAACATGAACATGTTCGCGTTGGAAATTAGCAATATTTGCGTATTCCGTTTCTAATTGACGGCTCAAACGAATAAAGATCGGTGTTAATTCGCGATAAACATCGTAATTTTCCGGATTTGGTTCGTAAGTCTTCGCATCGCCAACCATGTCAGCGATATTTTCAATTTTGTCAGTTAGACCTAGCGCCTTTTGGCCAACGACCGTCGCTGCTAATGCACCAGACTCGATCGACTGCGGGACTGTAACCGACTGTTCAAAAATATCAGCCAGCATTTGCCGCCATAAAGGAGAGTGAGCAAAACCGCCAGTCGCTTGGACCGACTTTAATTCGCCGACAACCTCTTCCAAAGCTAAAGCAACCATATAAATATTGAAGATAATGCCTTCAAGAACGGCACGGACCATATGGGCGCGCGTATGATAATGTGTCAGACCAAAGAAAGAGCCTCGAGCATTAGCATCCCAAATTGGCGCTCTTTCGCCGCTTAAATAAGGGTGAAACAGCAAGCCATCAGCACCCGCAGGTACCTTTGAAGCGATTTCCGTTAACAGATCATAAGACTCGATCCCTAACAAAGCAGCGGTTGATTTCTCGGCATCAAACAAATTGTCTCGAGCCCAGCGGAAAACATCACCGCCATTGTTGACCGGACCGCCAACGACCCAGTGATCACGATCTAGTGCGTAAGTAAAGGTCCGTCCTTTTGGATCAATTTTGGGCTTATCGGTCACAACTCGAATTGCACCAGAAGTCCCGATAGTCACAGCCGCAACACCTGGTTGAATCGCATTAACGCCTAGGTTGGATAGTGGACCATCACCAGCGCCATAAATAAAAGGCGTGTCAGCTGGCAAACCGATCACTTTAGCATATTCTTGAACCATGCCGCGTTCGATTTCGTAGGGGTCGACCGGAGTCGGCAGCTGATCAAGGGACAAGCCCGTTAATTCTAATGCTTGTTTGTCCCACTTTAGTTGAAAAATATTAAAGAGTCCCGTACCCGAAGCAATCGAAATATCAACTTTATTAGCACCGAATAGACGATGAAAAATATATTCCTTAATACCTAAATAATGAGCTGCCTGACCATAGATGTCCGGCCTTTCGTTTTTTAACCAAAGCAATTTGCTAAGAGGCGCCATCGGATGAATCGGTGTCCCTGTCTTACTGTAAATTTCTTGGCCAACGCCATTAGCTTTCAGCTCTTCGGAATACTTAAAGGCGCGCCCGTCTGCCCAAGTGATGACCCGAGTCAAGGCTTTCCAATTTTTATCAAAAGCAATCAGTGAATGCATTGCTGAGCTAAAAGAGACGCCGCGAATTTGATCACCAGCTTTTAATTTGCCAGCCCGAACAACGTCGGTCAAGGAATCAATCAAAGCCTCAAAAATTTCATTTGGATCTTCTTCAGCCATATCCGGTTCATCGCGATAAAGCGGATAGCCTTTGCTTGAGGAAGCAAGAACATGACCTTCTAAATCGAACAATACTGATTTTGTACTGGTCGTACCAAGGTCAACACCAATCATGTAATCCATATATCCTCCTAAATTTCATGATAAATACTATTGGAATTTCCTAAAAAACTGCCGATCAGTGGCTACAAAACAAAAAATGAGCTTTTTAAAGCACCATTAATCATTATTTGCGCCGCTTTGAATCAATCAAACGGCTTTCAGATTCCTTTTGGAAGTGATTTGAATACAGCCATTCGGCTTGTCGTTTAATGCTAAAAACAAAGTCAAATGGTTCCTGGGAAAACGGTTTCCTAAATCATTATATCTCAATAAATTTTATCGATATCGTTAAATGGTACTTCCGTCTCAGTTTCCCGACCAAACATATCAACCAGAACTTTAACTTCTTGCTTCTCTCTATCGATCGATGTAATTTTACCTTCCATACCATTCATGGCGCCACCGATAATAGAAACCGTTTCACCAACTTCTACTTTCAGATCATCAACTTTTCTTTCGATCAATCCCATACGGTGCATGATGCGGTCAATCTCGTCTTTTGTAACAGGATTTGGTTTCGATCCTTGTCCATGCGAACCCAAAAAGCCTGTAACACCAGGTGTGTTACGCACAACATACCAAGATTGATCAGTCATCGTCATTTGGACCAATACATAACCAGGAAAATCATTTTCAACAACCTTTTTTAATTCGCCATTTGGACCTGTCTTGATTTTTTCATTTTCCGGCACGATCACTTGAAAAATAAAATCCGTCATTCCCATTGACTCACGACGCTGCTCTAGGTTTAATTTGACACGATTTTCATAGCCTGAATAGGTATGGACAACGTACCAATCCTTTTGTACTTCTGATTCAACCATTATTACCTCTTTTAATTTTATTCAAAATAAAAAACCTCGGTCTCCCTCGGTCTCTGTAATAAATATAACTGATTTTTATTTATTCATCAAGAATTTGATGCCAATACCGACCAAAAAGTCAGCAAGTGCCAAAAAACTTGAAAATAGAATGGATGTCACAACGACATAACTTGTATCACGGCTCGTCTCACTGCCGTTCAACCAAGTTACACGCTTCATCTCTTCAATTGTGCCTTTAATATAACGAATCATACCCTTAATATGATAGCAAATTTTGCAGACTGATTAATTATTTTTTGTCATTTAAACCATAAAAATGATTGTAGATGTCCTTCATCAAGCGTTTCTGGCGATAATCAAGTGCATGATTTTTGACCTTTTTCTCGATTTCCATAACAGTTTCCAGGTCACCGAATAAATGTTTGATAGCTAGCTCTTCTTGTTTGCCGAGATGAAAATCAGTTTCACTGATCGCATCTTCGAAATCCATTTTTGTTTGAGCTTGGTTCCAATTATGGTCTACTGGATCAAAACCATCAACCGTCAAATTATCCAATGAAATATTTTTTCGCCTATTCTTTTCCTTCAATGAATAAGATTTTCTTAAAAGATCCATTGCTTTATGATGCAAAGCTGAAAAATAATAAGTCGTAAACTTGCAGCCGTGCGCCATTTGGTATTTCTGCGTGGCATTCATCAAAACACAAAAAGCCTCGCTGCGCCATTCATCAAATTCTAAAACATTCTGCAAGTGTCGATGATGAATCGTATGTAAAAATCCTTCTGTTTCTCTAATTAAAAATGAATAACCGCTTTCGTTCCCTTCTCTAATATCTCTAACAACTGTTTCAATCTCCATGCAATGGCCCTCCTCGGCTGATAAAAATCATAAATGATGTTTTTAGCAAAAAAGAGCGAACGTATGTTTGCTCTTTAAAAAAAGATTGTGATTATTTATTTTCCGATAAAGCATACCCACTGCTATCGAGGATTCAGATACTTTAGATCACGAGACGATATTAATAAAAAAATAAATCTTATTAGCAGTGTAGTGATAATTTATCATTTTTTCAAACGCCGACTATTGAAGGCTTGATAAATTAACAAAGCAGCCGCAACACTGGCATTAAGCGACTGGACGTGTCCAGCCATTGGAATCGTCAGCATTTGATCAACTTTTTTCTTTGTCTGCGCCGAGATGCCCCTACCTTCATTGCCGATCACGATCGCTATTGAGCCGCGAGCATCCCATTGCGTATAATCCTGGCCCTGCATATCCGTACCAAAAATCCAAAAACCACGTTGTTTTAACTCATCGATCGTATTATTAATATTCGTAACGCGAGCCACTGGTACATGTTCAATAGCACCTGTTGAAACTTTAGCCACGATTTGTGTGAGCTGAACAGCGCGGCGTTTTGGAATAATGATGCCATCAACACCGGCTGCATCAGCTGTTCTCAAAATAGAACCTAAATTGTGCGGATCCTCGATCTCATCTAAAATCACGAGAAAGGGGTCGTGGCCATTAATTTTAGTTAAAATATCATCAACCGGCACGTATTCATAAGCAGCGATCGAAACTGCGATCCCTTGATGATTTCCGTGAGCTGTCAATTCATCAAGACGTTTGCTATCAACATCTTGAACAACAACTTTCAATTCATCAGCCATTTGTCTAATTTGCTGAGCACGATTTTTTGCTAAAGAGGCACTTAAATAGACCTTATTGATCGTCTGATTATTTTCCAAAACTTCTAATGAAGCATGGACACCATAAACAACTTCATCAGCCACGTGTCTGCCCACTTTCTACTTTGTTGATCATCCAATTAATAATTTCGTCCAAACGTTCGTATTGCCTGCTTAAATAAAGATAGCCCAGCAGTGCTTCGACACCTGTGGAAACTTGATAGGTCACAATATCCGTATTTTTGGCTTTCGTATGCGGATGCGAGTTGCGGCCGCGCTTAAAAATATCCCGTTCTTCTTCCGTCAGCAAATGTTCATCTTCCATAAGAATAAACAGTTTACCATGAGCTTTAGCCGATACGAACTCTTTAGAACGATGCTGAAGGTCATTAACCTTGGTCAGTCCGGTCGAGAGTAAATAAGTGCGAATTTTTAATTCATCGACGGCATCCCCTATAAAAGCTAAGGAAAGTCCGTTAAATTGCTTGACATCTTCAATCATGCTCTATATTATAGTGTGCAATTCACTCTAAAAAGCGTGAAGGGAAAATTATTAGGAGAATTTTTAAAATGAAAAAATTAGTTAGTAAGTTTTTTAGCGGTTTGATATCGTTGATCGCAGTAACAGGCTTTTTTGCAGCTAGCGGCCCAGTCGTTCACGCAGCGGGAAATAAGCAGGATGTGCTGTATTCGAAGATCAAAGCCCGAGGGAAGCTGATCGTTGGTACATCTGCTGATTTCCCGCCCTATGAATTTCTGATTTCCAAAAGCGGCAAACAAACAACCGTTGGTGCCGACATGAGTTTGGCAAAAAAAATTGCCAAGGGTCTAGGCGTTAAACTTGAGATCAAAAATTTATCGTTTGATTCTTTGCTGGTTGCTCAAAAGGCCGGTAAAGTTGATATTCTGATCGCTGGCATGGGATCAACACCAGAAAGAGCGAAATCAGTTGATTTCTCAGTACCTTATTTCACAGCGAAAGAGACACTTGTCATTCGCGCCAATGAAGCAAAGAAAATCAAATCCTATAAGGATCTTGCTGGCCTGACTGTCGGCGTACAGACGGCTGCTCGGCAAAAAGATTTAATAAAAAAATCTTTAGCTAAGCTAGGAAAGAAAGCTTCATATGTTCAGATGCAGTCTAATAGCGACCTTGTATTGGCTTTAAAAACAGGCAAAGTGAACGCAATGGCTGTTTCCGGCGGTGTCGGTCAAGCCTATGCTAAAAGTACCAGCGGCTTGAAATTTGTTTTCGCTAAATACCCTAAGGGTGTTCAAAACGAAGAAGGCATGTCGGTCGTTATTCCTAAAAATCAAAAAACTTTGAAAACAAAGATCAATAAAATCGTTAAAAAATTGAATAAAACAAATACTTTTGAAAAGTGGATCGAAAAAGCTGGTACGCAGTTGAGTAAGGCCGAATAATGAATTCCGTTTTTCTAGCCTTTAGTGTATGGAAATTTCGAGATGAACTCCTGTCCGGTATCGGTGTTACGCTGCTGATCTCAGCCAGTGCCGTTATATTAGGATCAACGATCGGATTATTCGTCGTGATCATGCACATGTCCAAAAAAAAGGCCGTCAATGCAATTGCGACAACTTATGTTGAAATTTTACGAGGCACTCCTTTGATCGTGCAGCTGGAATTTGTTTATTTCGCCGTTCCGATCATTTTGCAAACGATCATCGCTTGGTTCGGGAAAACTGTTGATATCAACATTCCAGCCATTACTTCAGGCATTATTGCCGTTGCCATCAATTCGTCTGCCTATGTCTCTGAAGCGATCAGAGCTGGTTTTAATTCGGTTGATTCCGGCCAAACAGAAGCCGCACGGTCACTGGGTCTACCCAATAAAGTCTCGCTACGTTATGTGATCATCCCACAGGCCTTGAAAAATATTTGGCCAGCTTTGGGTAATGAATTTGTCGCTCTGATCAAAGAGTCTTCAATCGTTTTGATCATTGGCGCACCAGACATTATGTATCAGATCAACAATCTTCGGGCCGTCACTTTTTCTGCAGTGGAACCACTCACTTTATCAGCCGTGATTTATTTCGCTCTGACCTACAGCCTGACGAGAGCTATGAAACACTTTGAAAAGAGGATGCAGCATGACTGAAGACACGATCATTGAATTAAAAGGCTTGACTAAGAAATTCGGCGATAATATCGTTTTGGATCACATTGATGCCAAAATTAATCGTTCTGAAGTCATTACACTGATTGGACCGTCAGGAACCGGAAAGTCAACTTTAATCAGAAATTTAAATATGCTGGACGTACCCACATCCGGATCAGTGCTGTTTCAAAATCAAGATCTGACAAAGCTAAAAGATAAGCAATTAGACGCAGTCAGAGAGAAAATGGGTATGGTTTTCCAGTCTTTTAATCTATTCCCGCATTTGAGCGTTGAAAGAAACATCACACTAGCTCCTACAAAACTTGGTCTGTGGTCAGAATCCGAAGCTCGCGATAAGGCTTTGGCTTTATTGGAAAAAGTTGGTCTGGCAGAAAAAATCGCTGCCTTTCCAAAATCATTGTCCGGAGGTCAAGCGCAACGTGTGGCGATTGCTCGGGCTTTAGCAATGAATCCTGATGTGATGCTGTTCGATGAGCCAACTTCGGCTTTAGACCCAGAAATGGTTGGCGAAGTGCTGAAAGTCATGCAGGCTTTAGCCGCTGACGGCATGACAATGGTCGTCGTTACTCATGAAATGGGTTTTGCAAAAAATGTGGCTGATCGTGTCTGGTTTTTGGACCAAGGCAAAATTGCCGAGGATGCTAAGCCGGATCAATTCTTCTCTCACCCTCAAAATCCACGTGCACAGGAATTTTTGAGTAAATTGCTTGAAGTAAATGCCTAAATAAAACCCTTGGATCGGTTAGCTAACTTATTCCAAGGGTTTTTATTTTGTCTAAAATCTAGTGGTGTTTTTCTGAAATTATTCAGTTTGTTAGTCTGCCACGGGTTGGGATAAAGCCTGTTCCCGCAATTCTTGGATGATAGCACGCGCTTCATCAGTTGAACGCGTATTGACTAGACGATCACGATAACTGGCCGCTTCATGAATACCGCGTATGTAAATTTTGAAAAATCGCCGGAGTGTCTCAAATCGTTTAGGACCAACTGCAGACACGTAGTCGTCATATAAATTCAATTGCAGATCAAACAAATTCAATAGATCATCTAACGAATGCGGCTGAGGATTTTCCTGAAAACAATAAGGGTTTTCGAAAACACCCCGTCCGATCATAATGCCATCCAAGCCTGGATGATCGAGTACTAATTGCAGGCCTTGTGCACGTGTTTTGATATCACCGTTGATCTGCAGCAGCGTAGTTGGCGCAATCTGATCGCGCATCTTGATAATTTCATTGATCAATTCGAAATGGGCCGGAACCTTGCTCATTTCCTTTTTCGTCCGTAAATGAACAGTTAAGACTGCGACATTCTGTTTTAAAAGCCAAGGCAGCCAATCAGACATTTCATCAACTTTAGAAAAACCTAATCTGGTTTTGGCAGAAACCGGTAATCCAGCTGTTTTCGCTGCCTCGATGATATCGGCAGCATCTTGCGGATGACGAATCAAATCTGAGCCGCCATTGTTTTTAATCACAGTCGAGTCTGGACAACCCATATTAATATCGATGGCCTTAAAACCCTGTTTTTTGACCTCAGCAGCTGCTTTGCGAAAGTCCTCAGCATGATTGCCCCACAGTTGTACCACGGGCTGTTTTTCGCTCTTATCAACATGCAGACGACCCATAACAGAAAACTTAGCTTTTGGATGTGTAATACTGATCGCATTTGTAAATTCAGTGTAAAAAACATCCGGTGCTGCAGCTTTTGAAACCACTTGCCGAAAAATACTATCTGTCACAGCTTCCATCGGAGCTAAACTGAAAAAAGGCGCCCCTTTCAGCTGAGACTGTTTCTTAATTGTCTGCCAAAAATCATTATCTATCATGCTAAAAAATACCCTTGTAGGCAGTTGGCAGGCCGGAAATAGCTTGAATTGCCAGCTTGCTGTCCGGACCCTTCAGGCCAATATATTGACCGCCGCCAATGTAGAGACCTACCTGAAATTCGGCACCGCGCTGACCCCAAAAAAGCAGGTCGCCAGGCAAAGACTTGGATAAGTTAGCCTTCTGTTTGCCTAATTCTCTTAATTTGGCAGCTTGGATATAGACTTTGCCGCCAAGAGCGGTCAAACCGGAAATTGCCCGCAAGTATTCGATAAATCCGGGAATGTCAAAGCCCTTTTCATCCCGACCACCCCAAGCGAAAGGCGTTCCAATCAAAGACAAGGCACTGGCTAGTGTCCTTTTGACAGAAGCCGGTTCATTTGTCGCGTATTTTTTAGGCAGTTTGATCTGTGCGTTGCGTACTGATTCATATGCTTCATAATTATTCGGATCAGCAGTCTCTTTTTTGATTTGCTGCAGATTTTTAAAGATATCGGCTTTGTGTTTGAGTTCCGCTAATTGTTTGTTGGAAACGTGTTTGAAAAGACCGCTTATTTTTGACTGTACGTCAAAGCCATTGATTTTGTCTAACTGAGCTGCACCAGATTTTTCCCAATTATCAAAATCAGCTGTTAAATTGATTGCTAAAAAGCTCGGTGATTTTTCTGCTTCGATTCGGCGAATAATGATTTCTTGGTTATTCAGATCATCGATATAAGGCTGAGCCAATCTGAACACGTCTGAAGGTTTTTTAGCCAAACCAGTCTGTAAATGCCTAAAATTAAGCAAATCTTCTGTCCGAGCAAAATAATAATTAATTTCCTCAAAACCACTAACTTGGTCATCCAGCCAGCTACCATGTTTCACTAAATCGATCATTGACTGATTACGGAAAATTTGAAAGCTGTAGCTTAAGCTCCGGCCTTTAGAACCATCCGGATTCTCAAAAGGAATGATGCCAATATTTAAAGCGAAAAGTGCTGTGTTTTCTGCATATTGGTCTCGGCTGTGAACCCATTTTTTAATTGGCAGCATTTTCGCCATCAAAAAATCAGTTAAATCATCAAGCGACGACTCAACCGATGAAAAATGGCTCTCGATCCCTTCAATTTGGCTGATCAACTCGTCAGATATAAAACGACCTTGGAATTGAAAAGTTCGCATATCCGGAAAATATTGACTGACTTCGCCAATTGACGTATTTGGTGAAAAAATCCATTGATTATCATTTGTAAAATAATTTCGAAATTGCATATCTTTAATTTACCGTAAAAAAAAAGACCTAAGCCTTAAATTTATAAATTTTTCATTATTGGTGAATATATTGATAAGAAGCAGCTGAAGTAACAGTTCTCGTATTTGAAGAACGGCCAGCAAAGTTGCCTTCAGTGATACGAATTGAACCATCACCATTAACACCCGTCACAACCGCAACATGTCCATAACCGCCAGCCCAAGCTTGTCCTGCTTGGAAAACAACAACTGAACCAACTGTTGGTGTGTTATTAACTGTAAATCCATCTGCAGCTGCGGCTGAAGCCCACTGAGATGCATTGCCAAGACCATTTGGAACCCAACCAAGCATGTTTTTAACATACCAAGTGCACTGACCATAATAATAAGAATTGCCACTAGTTGAAGCAGTAGTAGTTGTTGTGGCTACTTTACGTGTTGCATAGCTGGCAGTAACAGCCTTGCGGACAGGTGTTTGACTTGAAGCAGTGGAGGTAGATGTTGGCGCGGCTGCCGAAGAAGCAACAGGCGCCTGACTTGCAGCAGAACTTGCAACCGGCGCAGCAGAGGAACTAGCTGCAGCGCTCGTTGTAGCTGTCTGAGCTGCAGAATTTGCAGTGTTAGTCGTAGTGGTGGTCGCAGCTGTTAATGACAACTTTTGACCTGTAACGATAAAAGTTGAACCGTTGTTATTGGCGATTAAAGTTGAAACGGCAACATCATATCTATCAGCAATGCCATAAAGAGTGTCGCCAGAAGCAATCGTAACGGTACCATCAGCATTCTTAGCAGAAATACTTGTTGCAGCTGTACTTGCAGCCGCTGTAGAAGCTGAATCGCTAGCAACAGCACTACCAGGGATATTTAAACTTGCGCCGCTGAGAATCAAAGCAGGATCAGTAAGCTTATTTGCTTTGATAATTGCATCAGTGGTGGTGTTGTATTGCTTAGCTAAAGCCCAAACACTATCACCTTGCTTGACATTAACAGTGTCGGCGTTAGCAGAAGCAGCGCCGACTGCCAAAGTAGCAGCCGCACCAGCTGAAACAAGAAGTACATTTTTAACAGTTTTTGTAGTCATCTATAATCTCCAAGTGCAAAGTTTCCAATTTTCTAAAAATCTGTAAGGATTTCTAAAGCACGGTCTCTACACTAATGGGCTTAGTTGACAGTAGAATTAATGTTGTTTTAAAGTTATTTTACATTGTTACATTCTTGTTACAAATAAGCCTGAGAAGCCTACTGTAGCAGTATTCTTAAAAAATAATGCCAGTTGTTAAATTCATCTTTTACGCAAATACCAGCGTAAATGAAAGGCAGAATTTCAATTTAAATGCTCTTTTTTTAAAAAAACAGCTTATCTCTTTCTTAAAAATCATTAATTCCCCGATGCCGCATTCACGATCGACTTAATCGTCGCCACGACTGTGTTTGACGGAATCGAAAAACTCATCCCCTCGACACTTTCACTGCCATTTTCAGTGGAATTGATTTTCATCGAATTGATACCAATAACCTCACCAGCCATATTGATCAAGGGTCCGCCTGAATTTCCGGGATTCAGTGCAACGTCCGTCTGAATAGCTGTTAATTTAATTGGATCGTCACTGATCTGACGATCAGTCGCTGAAACAATGCCGGAAGTCAAAGAACTTGCATAATCAGACCCTAGGGGTGACCCAATTGCTAATACCTGCTGCCCGGGTTGAACATTACTAGAATTAACAAAGGTTGCCGTTGTCACCTTTGTCATACTGATCTTCAAAACGGCAATATCTTTAGTTGCATTCTTGCCAATCAATTTCGCTTTGACTTTAGTCCCGTCAGACATAAGGACCTGCAGTTCATTTGCACCAGAAATAACATGATTATTCGTCACAATATAGGCGTAACCATCATCCGACTCATAAATCAAACCAGTCCCTTCAGCTGCCAGCTGAACAGTATCAGAACTTGAGCTGCTCGAAGAACTGGAACTGCTGCCAAACCACTGGGAAAAATAATCACTAGATTCAGTCGTCGGTTTTTGATAATTTTCGACTGTCACAACGGCTTTTTTGACCTTGTTATAAGCAGCAGTTGCTGTTGAGGTCGAACTGCCGGTTAAATTCACAACCTTCGTGATACCAGCTGAAGCAGACGAACTTTTAGCAGCTTTTGTCTGGGCTGGTAATAGATAAAAAGCATAAAAACAGCTTAAAACGATGGCTGCACCAATGATTGCGCTAATCAAGCCAATCAAAAAATATTTCAAAGTATGTTCCCGATTTTTCATGATTTTATTATCATCTCCAAAAATAAAACTAAAGTTAAATCGTTGTGGAAACAAAAAAACATCGATCAAATTTTCGATACAGGCAGGTCATTTATAAAACAAGCTTGTAATGAAATGATCAGCGGCTTTTTGTGTCAGCTGCCAGTCATCGTTAATGATGACTGTTGATTGATTTTTTAATTCAGTTGGCAGATGCATGTCGCGTTCAAAATCGGCCGAACTGGTTCGTTCAACAACGTGAATCGGATTATCGCCCCGTTCAATCAGACGATTTTGCAAACCGGCAACATCACTCACAGTAACAAACCAAATAACTGCTTGATTTTTCAAAGTTTTTTTATAAGTGATCGCACCAACCGTATCAACCACCAAGCTAATGATCCCAGGATGGTTGGATTGCTTGGATTTGGCCCAAGCTCTTTCCAGACCTTCATACGAGGAACCATATTTGTGACCGGAATAGTTTACTTGTTCAATAAAATGGTTTTGATGCCAAGAATCTAAATTTTCAAAATAATAGTCGACACCATCGATCTCACCCTCTCTGGGCTCGCGATCAGTGTGAGTGATCACACGCGGTACGCCGTATTTTTCCCAGAGATAACGAGCAACGGAAGTTTTGCCGGCACCCGAAGCACCTGTAATGACAATGACACGGTTTTCGTTTTCCATATTGTTTAAATACTATCAGCTAAACAGACCTTTTCAAGCAAAAATACAAAAATTTCTACAAAATAGCTTATTCTTCTGTTTCGCCAGGCTGCATGTGCGACATCGAGGCAATGTCCAACACTTTGTCGATCCAACCCTGATAAAAACTACTTTCATGTGTAACAAGGATCAGACCGCCATCAAATTTTTGAATAGCCTTTTTTAAGGCCAGTTTGGTGGCTTCATCCAAATGGTTTGTCGGCTCATCTAAAATCAGAAAATTCGACGTCGTCAGTTCCATCAAAGCTAATTTAACTTTTGTCTGCTCGCCACCAGATAATAAACGCATTTGCTTGGTCGCATTATCAGCATTAATACCGGCTGCTCCCAAACGCTGACGCAGCCGCCGCTGTTCTTCGAGCGGATAAGCCGCCTGCATGATTTTGAGGGGCGTCTTTTTATCATCATCCCAGATCAGATCTTGATCAAAATAATTCGTCTTGGCAGAAGGCGAAAACTTCGATTTTCCTGAGATCGGCGGTAAAATACCTAACAAAGTCTTGATCAAAGTAGATTTTCCAGCACCGTTAAAACCAGTGAAAACAAATTTTTCGCCTGCTGACATACTAAAGCTGATTGGATTTAATATAGGTTTTTTCGGGTCGTAACCAACGACTAATTTTTCGGCCTTCAGCATATCAGTTGATTGAGAATCAACATAAGGAAAGGTAAAAGTCGCTGTCGGATTAGTCTGCGGCGGTTCGATAATATCCATGTGCGATAACATTTTTTCACGCGATTTGGCCCGACCGGTCGTCGAAGCACGTGCTTTGTTTTTCTGAATAAAGGTCTTCGTCTTTTTGATAACTTCCTGCTGCTTATTGTAAGCACGCAGCTGCTGATCAGCTTTCTCAGCCTTCTGCTGCATCGCCTGATCAAAATTACCGCGGTATTTCGTCAAGGTATTGAAGGAAACATCCAAAATCACATTCGACACTTGATTCAAAAAATCAAAATCATGGCTGATAATCAAAGCAGCGCCAGTGTAATTCTGTAAATAAGACTCCAGCCAATTGATGTGCGAGGTATCTAAATAGTTAGTCGGCTCATCTAAAATAATCACATCGTTGCCCTCAAGCAGCAGCTTAGCCAAAATAATCTTGGCTCGCTGGCCGCCGGACATTTCAGAAATAATATGATCACGGCCGATCGAATCCAAGCCAAGCCCTGTGATAACTTGTTCAACATTGTTATCGATCGAATAAAAATCGGCCGCATCCAATTCATTTTGAAAACGCGTTGCGCGATCCAGCAGCTTGTCATCACCTGTTTGCGCAAATTCCGTATAAAGATCTGTCATCTTTTTTTCTTTTTCATACAGATAGGTATAGGCCGTGTGCAAAAAATCAATCAGGCTCATACCTGAAGGAATGTCGGCATACTGATCTAAATAACCGATCTGAATATTTTTCTTCCAGTCGATCCGACCTGCGATCGGCAAAACATTTCCCGTCAAAATTTTGATCAAGGTTGATTTACCAGCGCCGTTTTGACCAACAATGCCTAAATGCTCGCCGCGTTCCAGCGTGAAATCAGCATCTGTATATAATTTTTTATCCGCATAGGCCATTGAAAGCCCGGTTACATCTAATAAAGCCATAAGAAACAGTCTAGCATGATAAAATACTCGCTGATATGAAACCACGTAAAATGCGTCCAAAAATTATTCCAGCACGTGATGTTAAACGCGCCTATCGCTTTTATCGCGATGTGTTTGACTTTTTAAGAGACCCTATCGACCAAACAACATTAATTGTTGATGGCAGCCCGATCCAATTTATCGAAAGTGATGAAAAAATCGAAACAGAAATCATCGTCCGCGATCATTTGCATGAGATCCAAGAACATTTAGCTAATAATTTTTTGGTCGAACAAGGTAAACCTGAACATCGTTTTAACAAAAAAATTGCCCTGAGAATTCAAGATTCCGAGGGCAATACAGTCATCATAGAAGGCAACGAAGACCGTTAATTTTTTATGGCCTGGGCAGCCGTGATAATAGCAACCTTATAAACATCTTCCTCATCGGCACCGCGTGATAAATCAGAAACAGGTGCTGCTAAACCTTGTAAAATAGGTCCGATCGCTTCAAATCCACCCAAACGCTGCGCGATTTTATAGCCAATATTACCCGCTTCCAAACTTGGAAAAATGAAGACATTGGCATGGCCTGCAACTTTGGACTTTGGCGCCTTGGCCGCTGCGACTGATTCAACAAAAGCCGCATCAAACTGCAGCTCGCCATCAATGCTGTCAGCCAATTCCGGCGCTTTCTCTTGAGCCAATTTTGTCGCTTGCACCACTTTATCGACTAATTCATGCTTGGCTGAACCTTTTGTTGAAAAACTCAGCATAGCTACTTTTGGATCAATGCCAAAAAGCTGAGCGGTCTTAGCTGACTGGATCGCCACTTCAGCCAGTGTCGGTGCATCCAATTCGATATTGATCGCAGAATCAGCAAATAAGTAACGCTGATCGCCTTTTTGCATGATAAAAGCACCGGAAATCCGTGAATTGCCAGCTGAGGTCTTAATAATTTGCAAAGCCGGCCGCACCGTATCACCAGTCGGATGGACCGCTCCAGAAACCATCGCGTCGGCTTGGCCTGTATAAACCAGCATCGTGGCAAAATAATTGACGTTTTTCAGCCAATCAGCTGCTGTTTGTGCATCGGTTCGTCCTTTACGACGTTCAACTAGTTTATCCACCAGTTGATCAAATTGTTTTTGATCAACTTGATTTGGATCGATCATTTGAATGCCAGTTAGATCAAATTGATGTTGTTTCGCTGCTGCTTGAATATCTTGATCGTGTCCAAGCAGGATCGGCTGCAATAGGCCGCTATTTTTCAAGCGTATCGCGGCTCCTTGGATACGTGCGTCTTCACCTTCCGGGAAAACCACTCGAAGATCTTTGCCCTTGATTTTGTCAGCCAATTCCACAAATAAGTCTGTCATATCTCCTCCACTTACGCTATTCATTATATGGTAGAAAAGGCTTTCATTTACAAGATCAGGCTAACCAATCGATTGCCTGACGATCGTGAGCTAGCAGCCACTGATTAGTTTGACTAAAAGGTCTGCTGCCGAAAAAGCCGCGATTAGCTGAAAATCCTGAAGGATGGACTGATTGCAGAATCAAATCTTTGTTAGAGTTGATCAAAACAGCCTTCTTTTTAGCGAAGTTGCCCCATAGAATAAAAACTTTCGGCTGCGGTTCAGCACTTGCCAATTGGATGATCGCATCCGTTAACTTTTCCCAAATCACACCAGCATGCGAATTAGCTTGATGCTCTTTCACAGTCAAGACTGAGTTCAGCAGCAAAACACCCTGTTTGGCCCAAGGAATCAAGTCATGAGAACTACGGGTTCGGCCTAGATCGCTGGCAATTTCTTTATGAATGTTCTGCAAACTGCTAGGTGCTGGAAAATCATCAGGCACACTAAAACTGAGACCCTGAGCCTGTCCAGCCTCATGATAAGGATCTTGACCAACGATAATAACCTTTGTATCGGCCAAACTTGTATAGGACATCGCGGAAAAAATTTTGTCAGCCGGCGGGAAAACAGCTGTTGATCCAGCATAAGCCTGATTTAAAAACTCATTGATCTGGTCTAGGTAGCTCTGCCCTATGACTGGGAGCAGATGTTCATACCAATCCGTCTTTTTTAAGTTAACTAAATAATCATTCACGGTTAAAATTATAGTATGAGTCGCTACTTTTTAACCCAACAACATAATACAAATCAAAAAGAAAATCGTGCTTTTAATGAAGATTTTTCATTGGCTTATAATATTTCCGGAAAAGTCGGCAGCAAAAATGATGTGCTGTATGTTTATGATGTTAAAGGCGTCGAGCAAGCGAGAATCAGACAAATTTCCTATGGTGTCCTGCCGCGTTTTCAACTCTTATACCAAGACAAATATGTCGCTTCGATCGGCTTTAATTTCGCCGGTCTCAATGATGTTATTTTTGTCCGATATTTGAATTGGGTCATCACAGGTGAAGTCGTAGCCGGCAAATATCGCATCAGACACGGTCGAAAAAAATTATTAGAAGTGAATCCAGTCGAGTTCCCAGATGGCTTGTTCTATCAGCTTGACGTAGCAAACGATGCCCAAGCGCCCGTACATGTCGCGATCGCGGCCTTGTTGGACCGCTGGGGTATGAAAAAAAATCGTGGACTGTTAAAGTTCCCGACTCGATTAAATAAATATAAATATAAAATGGCAACACGTATCAATCAGTGAAAATTCTTTAAATTGCGGTTCATTTCGCGTTTTAAATCACGATCTTTAAGCGTTTGCCGTTTATCATAATTATTTTTGCCAGTCCCGACGGCAATCAAAATTTTAGCGAAGCCTTTCACGATATAGACTTTTAAAGGAACCACCGTCTTGCCGCCTTGAGCCGTTGCTTCATCCAGCGCCTTGATCTCTTTTTTGTGCAACAGCAATTTACGACGGCGCAAAGGATCCGGATTAAACTGGTTTCCCTGCTTATAGGGTGAAATATTGGCATTATTCAAAAAAGCTTCATTGCTGCGAATCATGATATAAGCATCCCCGATCGTAATTTGACCAAGGCGCACCGATTTTATCTCAGTACCGGTCAATTGCAGACCGGCTTCATAAGTCTCACCGATCAAATAATTAAAAGAAGCACGGCGATTACGAGCAAGGGCGTCGTCATGTTTATCTTTTTTAGCCATCAGCGGCGACCCTCTTTCAAATGATATTTACCGGTTGACTTATAAGCACCTTTTTGAGTGCGGCCATCGCCAGGCCGGTGCTGGTTACGACCGCCAGCGTTATTATGGCTGAAACTACGGCGTTGGAGATCGGCTGCCAGACGGATTTTTGTCATCGGTGCGGTTTGGGGATCAATTAATTTGAAATCAATTTTGCGCGTCTCTTTGTTTGAATTGACAACCTGGATCTTAACCTTTTGTCCGATCGTAAAGATGTGATGATGAGTGCGGCCGATCAGTGCCTGACGTGTTTCATCATATTGGTAAACATCATCAACCATCGTACTTATGTGAACAAGTCCTTCAATTGTGTTGGGCAGTGTGATAAACAGTCCGAACTTCAGTGCTGAATTAACGACACCATCATAGACAGCACCGATATGGTCTTCCATATATTCAGCAAACTTCATGTCATTAGTCGCACGCTCAGCATCAACCGAGCGGCGTTCTCTAGCTGAAGTATCAATACCGATCTGAGGTAATTTGTCACGAACCGCGGCCGTTGAATCTGGACCAGTACCGAATTTAGCATAATGTTTGATCAAACGATGAACGACCAAATCAGGATATCGACGAATCGGAGATGTAAAATGCGTATAAAACTTAGCTGCAATGCCGAAGTGGCCCACTGGCAAAGGCGAATAGTGAGCTTGTTTAGTGGCTCTTAGCATCATCGTTTGAATCATCATTTCTTCTGGCAGCCCAGCAACAGCCGCTAAGGCCGCTTGAAAATCCTTCGGTTTAAGATTTTTCGGATCAGCCTTGATCGGATGACCGATCGCTCCCATAAATTCAAAGAAATTGGTCACTTTGTCACCTTCAGGCACTTCATGAACACGGTACAAAAAAGGGACATGCAATCGATCAAAGTGTTCGGCAACCGTCTCATTGGCAGCAAGCATAAAGGATTCGATCATGCGTTCGCCAATACCGCGATCACGTACGATCACATCCGTTGGGTGACCTTTTTTATCAATGATGATTTCAGCTTCATCACTATCAAATTCGATCGCACCACGAGCCGTACGCATTTTAGCCAAGATCTGATGCAGATCGCCCATTTGATGGATCATATCTGATAAATCAGCGTATTTAGCCGTCTCTGCGACATCACCGGCCAAAATTTTATTGATCGAATCATAGGTCATACGAGCATGTGAACGAATAATACTAGGCTGGATCCTATGGTGAACGATCTGTCCGCGTTCATCGATCTCCATTTCACAAGACATGGCAAGGCGGTCCTCGTTAGGATTTAAAGAAGCAATACCATTTGAAATTTCTGTTGGCAGCATCGGAATCACGCGATCAGTCAAGTAGACAGAGGTACCCCGTTTATAAGCTTCTTCGTCCAGCGGCGTTCCTTCAGGCACATAATTTGAAACATCGGCAATGTGGACGCCTAAATGATAATGACCATTGGCCATTTTCCAAACAACAACTGCATCATCGATATCTTTCGTATCAGCACCATCGATCGTGATCAAAGGCTGGTCGCGAAAATCCGGCCGGCCATCAGCCAGAGCCGCTTTGACATCGATCGTTTGCGGAATCGCGCGTGCTTGTGCTTGTGCTTTGTCTGGATAAACACTTGGAATTTTCAGGCTATAAACAATCTCCAAGATATCAACGCCCGGCGCATCAGAACGACCGATCACGTTTGTGACTGAACCGATCAGAAGTTTCGGCTGATCAACTGTCGGAAATTGGCCAGTCGAAGCCGTCACAGAATCGCGATCATGAGCTTGCAGCCCTTTTTTGTCAACGAGATAAGTGTATTCCTGCAGTTTTTCATCTATAAATGTGATCGTACCAAGAAAGTCATCAGGGTCTAGAATTGACGGCAGCACATTGCGATCAACGCCCGAACGAAAAATGCCAACGACCTGCTGGTTGGCGTGATCAAGAATTTTTTCAATTTTGCCTTCAGGCACTCGGCCATCTTTGCCTGGATGAATGATCGAAGCCAGGACATTATCGCTTTGCATGGCTAAATTCGTATTAGACCGGCCGATAAACAAATCATCTTGACCTTCATCAGTCTTGACGAAACCGAAGCCCTTGGCATTGGCAACAAAAGTGCCGTTAATAAAGTTTTCTGAAGCGAATTGATTAGACATACTAATAATTATATCGGTTAATAAAAAAACGCCGCGATAATTAAATCGCGGCGGGTAGGTAGATAGATTTACTACCTCAGCTGGTCGTTTACTATTGTATCAGATATTGTCATAAAGTTGAGGATCAACTGTTGAAAAGAGTCGACTAAAGGTTCGGTCAGCCAGAATCGTTAAACGATGCATGGCTCGGCTCGCAACCGTATAAAGCAGCTCGCGATCGGCTTCGCCAGCATAATGATGATCATCAGCCTGCCACAAGATGACAGCATCAAATTCCAATCCCTTGGCCAAATAGCCAGGGATAATGATCGTGCCAGGGACCAAACGCTGATTTTCTAAAGTGATCAAAGTCGAGGCTGTTCCTTTAGCTGTTAGTCTTTGAAAAACGTCTTTGGCTTCAGCGGCCGTTTTAGCAATAATAGCTGTGGTATAGCCAGCGGCTAAATTACGTGCCAGTGCTTGTGACAAATGAGCTAATGAGTCGCCAGCTTGGAAAACAGGTTTCTCACCTTCGCGGGCAAAAGCCTCGATCGGTTCTGCACTTGTTAGTAAAGCACTTGTAAAGTTCGTGATCTGTTCAGTTGAACGATAGCTTTTGGTCAGTTGAATCGTCTTCGATTTGGCCGGATCAAATAATTCATACATAGCTCCTTGAAGCGTCTTGGCGTTCGTACGTGTAAAAATCGCCTGATTCAAATCACCTAATAGCGTCATTTTTGCCTTAGGAAACGAGAATTTTAAGAAAGCCAATTGGAAAGCCGTATAATCCTGTACTTCATCAACAAAGAGAAAACGAATTGAGCGGTCTCCATGATGGCCGTTGACCAAATCGAATAAGTACAAATAGATCGCCGTATCGTTTAGATTTAGTTTTTGGCTCGATAGATCAGCTTGCGATGATTCAACCGAGTGCTGCCATTCATCAACAGAAATATTAAAATCCTGTAGATTGATCAATTTCGGTATAGCCTGTAAAAAGCCGATAAAAAGCTTATTAGGGTTCATAAAAATGCCGCGATTGATCTTACGAACGATCGGTTTAAAGGCCTCACGAACGATTTTTTTGGCCAACTGCTTGTTTTCTTTTTGCTCCGACTCAAACTGACGTTTATCGGGATCACCCAGTAAAATCTCCAATTCATCGCTCTGCAAATTTTGAATCGTGATATCAACCCAATCCTTTTTCATTTCTGAAGAGATCCGGCCGCTGACCTTTCTCAGCAATGCCTGCTTGGTCGCTTCTAGACGCTGGCTAAGCGAATAATTGTCATTGAAAGAATAATAAACGTCCGAAATATCGCTGGCTTTGAAAAAAGCATCATCGCGAAACATAATATTGCGAAAGCTCATGCCGGCACGACTGATTTGTTTTGAATATTT
Organism: Oenococcus sicerae; assembly: GCF_004102045.2. Classification (GTDB taxonomy): domain Bacteria; phylum Bacillota; class Bacilli; order Lactobacillales; family Lactobacillaceae; genus Oenococcus; species Oenococcus sicerae. The sequence goes on from NZ_CP029684.2 coordinate 266,640, forward strand.
CTTGACAGCTTTAAAAAAGGATAAGCTGCCTTTTAAATTGGTTAATTTGACTGATTCCGGGTCGTTTTCGCTCTCAAAGCGTTCAGCTAAAGTCTGTACGTTGATTTTCGGCAGCCGATAGTTGGCATACTGATAAAAAGTCATCTGAATCATATTGTTTTCACCCAAGTCCGGCAAAACTTCATTAACGTAATCGTTGAAAACCTGATTTGGTGAAAACAAAATAACTTGGCCGGAAGTGATCTTGCCGCGGTATCGGTAAAGCAAATAAGCGATCCGCTGCAAAACGGCTGCTGTTTTCCCAGATCCAGCGGCGCCTTGAACAAATAGCAAATCAGAGTCGGTATCGCGAATGATACGGTTCTGCTCTTGCTGGATCGTGCGTACGATCGATTTCATCTTTGTCGAAGAATCGCCAGATAGCGCATCCAATAACAGCTTGTCGCCGACAGCTTCTTCCGTATCGAACAAAGTGATGATCACGCCATCAGCAATTTCAAATTGACGTTTTAATTTCACATCAGCCGTCTGCTGGCCAGCCGGTGTCTGATAATCAATTCGGCCTAAAGCGCCATCGTAATAGATCGAAGAAATAGGTGCCCGCCAGTCATAAACATAAAAATGACCCTCTTGGTCCGCAAAAGAAGCCAAGCCGATATAAATGCTTTCGCTTTTCTGAGCTTGATTGCTGACATCGACAAAATCAATACGGGCAAAATATGGGTGCCCTTGAAGTTTTTTCAAAGTCTCATATTGGATCTCAGCTTGAGATTTATCGCGTTCTTTTTGGGCCAGAATTTGCTGTTGTGCATGCACAGATGCACCAGTCTCGACAACCGCGTTAAAATCGGAAAATTTAACGCTGATATCCTGCCAGCCCTTCTCGGCTTCTTTTAAATTGTCATTAGCACGTTTGATCCGAGACTGCGTCTGCGCTATTTTTTCATCGAGTTTCTGCAAAACCAGATCAAGTCGTTTCTGCTCTTCAATTTCTTTAATGTCTTTCATAATATCTTTCATAAATCGTCATAATATTATACGCCAGAATCGGGTATGATTGCATGACTTATGAACAATAGACTGCGTGCTAAAATTAAAATATGACACAAAATGGTATAAACGTATTTTTTGTTCGCCACGGACAAACCTACTTTAATTTAATGAATCGTTTTCAAGGCTGGTCGGATATCGACTTGACCGATAAAGGCATCGCTGATGGTCAAGCAGCTGGCAAACGGCTGGCAAAGGTTCATTTCACAGCTGCCTACTCATCCGATCTGTCGCGTGCTCACCGTACTGCTAAATTTATTCTCGATGCCAATCAAGCTGATTCGCCAAAAAAGCCGACGTCCGAAAAAGATTTTCGAGAAGTTTTTTTTGGAAGCGCTGAAGGCCTTAGCAATAGAGAAATTTCCGATGGATTTGGCGCAAATGCCGATGCCATTATCACTGAAATATGTCAGATCGGCTATAACAGTGCGATCGCAAAATATGGTTTTGACAATTTGATGGATCTTTTTAAAAAAAATGACCCGCTAGATTTGGCCGAAGATGCCCACGAATTCAATAAACGTCTGCAGCGCGGCTTAAATACGATCCGGCAAAGTTATCAGATCGGCGATAATATTCTCGTCGTGACCCACGGCAGTCTCATGCGATCTTTAGCCAGCCAATATAAATCTGAAGATCTTGCAGCCAAGAGTTTGGCAAACGGTGCCATTTGCAAATTGATCTTTGAGCCAAAAAAAGACGGTCAAGTAACCGTCGACACATGGAATGATATCGAAAAAATCTGGTAATTGCCAGATTTTTTTATTGTCGATGCAATATGTTTTTTAAAAAACGGTATAACTGATATTTCGGTCGATTAACCGGAAAATCAAAACTGCCGACCATTTCTCTTGTGCAGCCATTAAAATGAGTTTTAAAACCTAAAACACCATCTGAACCATCAAATTTACCGCTGACACCATAAAAATTGTATAGCGGGATCTTTTCATTAACAGCTTCTGTGATCATGTGATCTTGGATTTCGTAAGGTGCAAAAAAGTCTTCATAATTTTCATCACTGCCGGAGTAAAGATAGACGATTTCCTGCTGTTCAACCACAAATAAAGCGACAGCAACCAGCGCAACATCGGTAGCACTGTTTCGACGGATGGTTTTAGCCTCTTCCAGCCGTTTTTGCAGGGCTGTTTCGGTTTTCAAGCCTTCGGACAGCTGGCGCTTAGCCGAAGCCGAAAGATCGCTAAGATCGGTTAAATCCTGATATTTTTCACCAGCCAGCCGAACCAGCTTGTTTTGAACATCCTCGAGGTCTTGGCTGATGGATCGTGCATAATCTTTGAAATTGATCTCAGCAAACATAAATTTCGCTTTATCCCGATAAATATCAAATAAGGTCTCGTAAAAAGACAGATCTTTATCATGGTAATGCAGACGATCAGCGGTTGCCTGCGTAATTTTTTTAAAAGCTGCTAACTCATCTTTACCGATCTGTCTGAGCTTAATGCCGAATTGCTTGTTTTTATTCAGATGATATTTTGCCTGTCGATTGTAAGATTTCACAACGTTCTGCGGATCAACTTGGCGCAGATCTTTAACGAATTGCCATTCAGGTTCACCGGAAGTTGAATAACCAACGGCGGGTAATTGGGAATCGCTGGCTAAAGCGGCTAATTTTTCAACGAGTTTAGTGTTCTTTTCACCGATCAAATCACCTTTTTCCGTGAATTCTGCGTAAGCAATATTCGGTCTAATACGAATAAAAAGACCATTATGCTGCCGAGCAAAATGTCTTAAGCCATCAATAAAGCTTTGAAATAAAGCTGTATCAGAGTAATCTAGCAAAGGTCCGCGTTCAATCGAAAAAAGCTCGCCAAATTTGACTTTAGACCAAGTCACAACAGCGGCCGCAGCAATATTGCCGTCGTCATCTGTTAAACCCAGCAGTTTTACCTGATCGCCGCGTTGGTTTAATAAATTCTTCTGCTCAAGCGACTGGATAAAATTACCTTGTGGATGTGATTGCTCAAAACGGGCATAGTCAAGATCATCTAATTCACTGAATTTGTATGACATTATTTCTTAAATCCTCCCATTGCGCCATTGGCACCCTCTTCTTGACCAGGATTCCACCAATTAACGTGTGCATTTGTTTCATTGATTCGCATATCAAAGACCTTTAATAGTGTTGCAGGCGCCTTTAAGACTGGATACTTATGCGACAGTACCGCCCTGGTCACGATTCGATAATTTATGTTGGGAAACAGACATGAAATGACGGTCAAAGTCGGCTTTCCTTTGATCGTGTTGTTGGGATCCATGATCGAAACTTGATCTTTATAAACTGTTTCCTGCAGCACTATTTCATAGACATACAAATAATTTTTATCGATCGTATAAATTTTCGTCTTGTCAAGACTGTGAACATCATGTGTACCGCTGCTTGTCAAATATGGTGCATTACTATTTTGACGCAATTGCAGCGCTGAAAAACCCGTCACATGATTATTAAAATTATGAGCTGCCAGAGAGAAATTAGTTTTCTCGCCCATTGTCTGGCCTTTAACCGAAGCAGCACCTAAATTCAAGGTCACGCTGCTGTAAGGATTGACGTAGATCGGCAATAAAATATGCCTGCTGGGAATGCCGACATAACCAATCTTCGTCTGTCCTTGATCAGCGTGAGGATTCCATTTGACCATTTTTAAGATATCAGCCGCATAATGGGTATCTGTCTTCTTGGCAAAACTTTTTTTCGGCTGATAGACTTTTAAGGGCTGAATCCGAGCGTAAAGTTCCTGATAATGCTGATAGATTAAATAACCTGAGGTAGCTGCAAACAATAACAAAATTAGAACAGGCAGCAGCCATCGCCTAGCGACACTCGTGTTCTGATTGTGCTTTAATTTTTTAACCATTATTTAAAAGTCAAGAGATATTGTTCGTAAGCCTGCTGGTCAAGCACTTTATCTATTTCGCCGATATATTCACGCGGCTGGTCTTCATAAGTAAAGCCGTGTTTGAAACGATACAGACCATCACTTGGGTCAAAACGATCCACACCGCCAAAATCATACTCGGCCTTGCCCAAAGATAGGCCCCACTTGGTCATTTCCCATTGAAGCAGATAAGGACCATAGTGTTTGGAGTAGGCACGATCAGAGCCAGCATACATGTACCAGATCTCATCGCCATGGGCAAAACCGATCCCAGCACAGATGACCTGGTTTTCAAAGTGGGCTAAAAATACTTTGAATAATCCTGTTTCTGCAAATAAATCACTCATGCGATAAAAATATTCTTTAGGCCGATAGGTGATCTGCTGAGTATGTGCCATCATCACGTAGGTATCGTAAAAACGATCAATAAACTCATGCGAGCTGCCTGAATCAACCGTCACGCCATCCTTGATCGCTCGACGGATCTGATTACGATAAGCACGCTTAAAGTGGACCATCAATTCATCGTCGCTGTGGATACCTTCGTAGCTGAGGACCATGTTTCTCCGCGGCTGAATATTACCGTGCATGTGCTCGATATCAACATTGCGTGTCTGATAACCAGCAGCGATATAGCGGTCATTTAAGCCAGCATCGTACAGTACTTCTGGATCCATACGCAATAGAAAAACATCATCCGGCAAGGCCGCGACCGCTTCATCGACAAGGCTGTTAACAAGTTCGATATTCTCAAAATCTGCGATCGGTCCGCGCGGTGAATATGCTAATAATTTTCCAGGAACCGCTTCGATCGTCAAGACAGCCATAGCAGCCGTGATTTGACCCTGGGCATCCTCTTGATAAACATAAAGATGGCCCCAATTATCTTTCAATTCGCCCCAAAGTGTATCTTGTGTTGCCTGTCCACGCCAATTACTGCGGACAAATTGATTGTATTTTTTTACTGTTTTTTCATCATTTAAATTTAATATCATAACTTATCTATCATACCCGACATTTTTAACGCCTCTTGCCAAGTTGGTATCACAAAACCCGTCGCTTTACTTTTTGCTAAACTCAAAACCGAGTGCCGCGGACGATAGGCTTTTTGTGGAAACTGATCTGAACTCACTGGTCGAATATCAACTTGTTTATCTTTTAAAATTTCTTTTGCAAAGTCAAACCAACTGGCCGTATGGTCATTTGACAAATTATAAATACCATATGCTGCATCATGGTCGACGAGATAAAGTATAAATTCAGCCAATGTTTTTGTCCAAGTCGGCCGGCCGATCTGATCATTAACGACCGAAAGCTGGGGATGTGCCTGAGCGAGTTTTAACATTGTGTAGACGAAATTTTTTCCGTACTGGCCAAATACCCAGCTAGTTCGAATAATATAGGCTGCTGCACCGCTCGCCAAAACCGCTTCTTCACCGGCCAGTTTTGCCTTGCCATATTCATTTTTAGCTGCAGTTTGGTCAGTTTCTAAATAGTCGCCCGTCTTCGTACCATCAAAAACATAGTCGGTGGAAATATAAACAAGTTTTGCCTGAAAATTTTTAGCTGCCTGGGCTAGATTTTTTGTGCCATCACGGTTCACGGCCCAATTCAGGTCTTTACCCTGGTCTTCAGCCAAATCAACCTTCGTGTAGGCAGCCGCATCTAAAATAACATCAGGCCGCTGTGCCTGCACTGCCTCAAAAACCAGTTGCCGATTTGTAATATCGAGCGTTTTGGCATCATAGGCAACAAAATCAATACCAGATCTTTCTAATAATTCATGCAGCTCTTGACCGAGCTGTCCATTGGCTCCAGTAATTAAATATTTCATAATGCTAATCATAACTCACACCCATGATCAGTTTTCAGCCTGAAAAAGAATGTGAAAAACATGCTCAATAGTGATAATTTAGAGACAATTGTTTTTTAAAGGTGGACAAATGTTATGCAGGTATTTTTAGAAAGTGGATCAGGAATTTTAATGATCATTTTAATGGTGGCAGTCGGTTATGTGCTAGCTGATCGCGGCTGGTTTACTGAGGATTCAACCAAATTGATCGCCCGCTTAGTGACACAAATTGCCTTGCCACCCTACATGATCTCCTCGATCACAAATGATTTCTCCAAGGGCGAGCTCCTGCATATGCTACCAGATCTTCGCTATCCAGTCTTATCAATGCTGATTTTGTATGCACTGTCTATTCTCATTGTGCGCTTGATCAAAGTTAAGCTTAAACATAAAGGACTTTTCGAATCAATGTTTTTTAATTCCAATACAGTGTTCGTGGGGCTGCCAATTAATCTGGCTATTTTCGGACCGAAAAGTTCGCCCTATGTGCTCGTCTATTATATGGCGAACACGACTATTTTTTGGACTCTAGGTGTCTATTTGATTCAGCGAGATGGCCAAAAGGACCCAGAAGTCAGTCTAAAAGCGGTCATGCAAAAGATCTTTTCAGCACCTTTGATCGGTTTTATCATCGGCGTACTGCTGGTTGTTTTGAACATTCATTTGCCTAGTTTTCTTATGAAAGGCTTTAATTATATGGGTGCTTTGACGATTCCACTATCTATGATCTTTATCGGCATTTCAGTCCATAAAGCCGGTATCAAAAATATGGAAATCAACCGTGACAGCTTAGGCGTTTTATCCGGTCGCTTTCTGTTTGCACCAATGCTGATGATGCTCTTGGTGCTGCCCAGTTCCATGCCGATTTTGATGAAACAAGTCTTTATTTTGCAGTCCTGCATGCCAGTGATGACCAACGCGCCGGTCGTTTCCAAAATGTATAAAGCCGATGCTAATTTTTCATCGATAATGGTCACAGAAACGACCTTGTTATCCTTAGCGATCGTCCCGATCATGATGCTGATCATTAGCCATTTGGCCCTATAAAAAAACGCCGAATTATTTCAGCGCCGCTTTGGCTTTTAATGGCTGCCACCATTGTTCATTATTTTTATACCAATCAATCGTTTTGACGATTCCTTCATCAAACATGATCGTCGGCTCCCAGCCGAGGTCACGCTTAATTTTACTTGGATCGATCGCGTAACGCCGATCATGACCCAAACGGTCTTTCACATATTTAATACGATCTTTGGAAATTCCCAAATTGTCTACGATCAACTGAACGATCTGATTATTGGTTTTTTCATTGTGTCCGCCAACATTATAGATTTCACCAGCTTTGCCTTCACGCAAAACTAAATCAATTGCCCGACCATGGTCTTTGACATAAAGCCAGTCGCGAATATTCTGGCCATCCCCATAAATCGGCAAATCGCCGCCAGTCATAGCGTTCGTCACCATCAAAGGAATCAATTTTTCTGGGAATTGATAAGGGCCATAATTGTTCGAGGTCCGCGTGATATTTACATTCAAACCATAAGTTTCATAAAAAGCACGTACTTCCATATCCGCTGATGCTTTAGAAGCAGAATAAGGTGAATTTGGTGCCAAAGCCGTTTCTTCATCAAAATAACCAGTCTGGCCAAGGCTGCCGTAAACTTCATCAGTTGATACTTGCAAAAACTTTTTAATGCCGTATTTTTTGGCAGTTTGCAATAAATTAACCGTGCCTTCAACATTGGTCTGGACGAATAATTCTGGATGCAGGATCGAACGATCCACATGTGATTCAGCAGCAAAGTTAACGACTGCATCGAAATCATAAGTCTTAAATAAAAAGTCGACTAATTGGGCATTACGGATATCGCCATGCACAAAAATATGTTTCGGCTGATCTTTAATGTCGTCAAAATTATGCAAATTGCCGGCATAAGTCAAGAGATCCAAGTCAATCAAATTATCTTCGGGATGGGCATCCAACATATAGTGAATGAAGTTGGAACCGATAAAACCAGCACCGCCTGTAACAAGAATATTCATAGCCATCGTTTAGATCTCCCCATAAATAAAATTATTTTCTGCATCCTTCAACTGCGGCCGTTTTAAATCTTTGTCGGACATAATCGCATGACTAACATCAGTTGGCCATTGGATACCAACATCCGGATCATTAAAGGCAATACCGCGATCTGCCTGTGGTGCATAATAGCCATCGACTTTGTAAATGAAATTCACATTTGGCGTCAAAGTGACAAATCCATGAGCAAAACCCTTTGGTACCAGCAGCTGCCGATGATTATACTCTGATAAAATGTAGCCTTCCCATTGACTGTAAGTTGGTGAACCCTTTCGCAGATCGACCAAGCAATCCCAGATCACACCAGTCACAACGCGCACGATCTTCGTCTGCGTATAAGGCGCTAATTGATAATGCATCCCGCGTAAAACGCCCGCTTCAGCTGACAAGGATTGATTGTCCTGGGTGAAATCATATTTAAGACCAAGGGCCTCGAACTTTTCCTTCGTCCATGTTTCTGTAAAAAAGCCGCGATTATCACCGAAAACATCCGTCTCGATCAGTTTCACATCTTGTAATTTTGTATTGATTAATTTAACCATTTAATTGTGCTTCTCCTCTGAAATTCTCAATAAATACTGACCATAGTCATTTTTCTTTAAGGGCTGAGCTAATTCGCGTAAATGATCAACGGAAATATAACCCATGCGATACGCGATTTCTTCTAGTGACGCTACTTTTAAATTCTGCTGTTTTTGAATTGTGGCAATAAAATTAGAAGCTCTTAATAACGAGTCGTGTGTACCTGTATCCAACCAGGCAAAACCGCGTCCCATGACCTTGACATCCAAATCACCGCGTCGTAGATATTCAGCATTAATATCCGAAATTTCCAGTTCGCCGCGTGGAGACGGCTGTATGTGTTTGGCAATATCAACAACATCATTGTCATAAAAATAAAGACCTGTCACTGCATAATTGGATTTCGGCTTTGACGGCTTTTCAACAATCGATAATGCGTGTCCTTGATCATCGAAATCTACCACGCCAAAGCGCTCAGGGTCTTTGACTTGATAGCCAAAAACAGTGGCCCCCCGCTCCTTGCTTTCAGCCTCCTGGAGAAGCTTGGACAAGCCAGCACCGTAGAAAATATTATCGCCCAACACCAAAGCGACTGAATCGTCACCAATAAAATCATCAGCGAGAATAAAGGCTTCAGCTAAACCATTTGGCGCCGGTTGGACTTTGTAGCCGATATGCAGACCAAGTGTCGAACCATCGCCGAATAGTTCTTGAAACTGGGGCAGAAATTCTGCTGTACTGATCAATAAAATATCTTTGATACCGGCCAGCATCAAGACAGACATCGGATAGTAAATCATCGGTTTGTCGTAAATCGGCACTAATTGTTTGCTCGTTGCCTTTGTGATCGGGTAAAGACGCGTCCCCGAACCGCCGGCTAAAATAATACCTTTCATCATTTGCCTTTCTTTTGCAATTTAATTTCAGTATACTAACTTTAATTCGCATAATGCTGCTTATGCGAAAATTATCAACTAAATGAAATATTAATTCTTCAATTTATGAATTTTTGACGATATTTAAGTCATAATAATGTTTATATTTTATTATTTTAAATATTTTAAGGAAATTAGCCATGGTCTATAAAACACTCAAAACAGTTGCCTACGAGACACATCATGATTTCAAAGCAGTCGCAAACGAATATGATCGACGTTTTCACAGCTACGGTACTTTTAAAACTGGTCTTTTTCCATACTTGTCCGCTCAAGCAATCTTGTCTGGCGATCAGCGCGAACTTTTTGTTGTGCCCCTTCGAGAAATCGCGATCAGCTCCGAACGCATCCGCTACAACTCCGACGAACTCATAGCACTGCTGGCCCAAATGCCAAGCACAGCCCGAGGGCTTTATATTCAAAAGCAAATGATCAATGAGATACTAGCAAACAACCAGTTAGCCGGTTTGAAAAATAGTCCTAATGAAGTTGAGATCGCAATCAAAGCGTTGGACACAAACAGCTATCGAGAAATTCGTTTTGCCGCTATGGCAAAGATGTATCAAGCAATCATTGATCATGATTATCAGCGTATCGAAAGTCCGATCGATATTCGGAAAATTTATGATCAGCTATTACATGGTCTTATTAAACATGAGCAGTTACCCGATGGTGCTTTTTTTCGTAGCCGAACCAGTGTTATCAAGCATTCTGATGATGAGATCGGCTATCAGCTGCCAGGTGATCAGGAGGATCTGGAAAGGCGAATCGGTCAATGGCTAAAATTCATTTCAAATAAGAATATTCCTTTCTTACTAAAAGGGCTGCTCGCTCATGGCTGTTTTGAAAATCTGCATCCCTTTTATGATGGCAATGGTCAAACTGGTCGTTACATCCTATCGTTATATTTAGCACGCAAGCTAGATATTGTGAGCGGTCTGAATGTTTCACAAATGATCGCCAAAAGCCCAGACAGCTATAACAAAGCCGCTATAGCCTTTAGTGATGCAGAAAATTTCGCCGAGGGCAGTTCTTTTGTGGCTGATCTGTTGGAAATGATCGAAGAAAGACAACGAACTGTTATTGAAAATTTAACTGGCAAACTAAAAAAACTGACCGATTTGAATCAAAAGATCCAAACATTGTATCCGGTCAATTCAAGCGGTTATTTTGTGTTAAATCTATTGGCACAGTCAGCCCTTTTTTCAGCTAGTCAAACTAGCGGCCTGCTTGATCGTGATATTTTAAAGCATGCTCAGAATGGTCACCAGTCAAAACGGGCAGTTAATTTTGCCATTAAAGCATTAGTCAGCAGCAAGCAGATCGTCACGATCAAAAAAAATCCAGGTCAGCATCTAATCAATATTCTTTGAGGAGCCAAACTTTTGAATTTTTTGATTCACGATTTGTTTGAAATCAGCTTCTAGGCCTTCGATTTCCGATTGGTCGTCATGAAAATGTTTTGCTATTTCGGATAAATAACGGATAAAATTCGGATTTTCTTTTGGCAGACCAAGAAATAAATTCTGATTGGCCCTTTTTTCCATTTGCCAAGTACTATCAGCTCGGATGCGGCGGATAAATAAGGATTCGTGTAAATGATAAAGCGACCCGCGAATGATCGCAGCCAGCCAAGCTGCTTGATCATGTGTTTGTGATAAGCCATTGAAATCAATCGTAATTTCTCTAAAAATATCGATCGTTGATTTAACGATCGAACTTCTTAAGGCCATGCCACAACCGGGACGATAAATAGCTAAATTGTTTAACGTGAGCGCAATTTTATATAGCTTTTCAGCAACAATTTCTTCTTCGATCTGCCGTACAAACAATAATTTTTGATCAGCTGGTATGATTTCATAATCAGAGACGAGTACTTCCATTTCATCTACAGCAGCAAAACTAGCCAAGCTAGCGGCCACTTTATCATGCCGCCAAATATCATCTTGATCACTATAAAAAATAACATCTGTCTTGCTAGCCGCCAGCATATCGATGAAATTTTCCCGCCAGCCTTTTCTTTGTGGATTAATTTGAAAATCCCAATGATCAGCGAGTCCGTGCAAACGGATAAAATCTTCTACGATCGTTGCTGTATCATCACTAGACCGATCATCACGAATCAGCACTTTGGTAACAGGAACAGTTTGTTCAAAAATTGACTGGAGCTGCTCGTAGATATATTCAGAACCGTTATAACTAGCCATGATGACAGTCGATGTTAATCCCATTTCTCACCTCTTAATCACATTGTAAGCGGTTTTAAAAAAACGCGCTTGCTTGTCACCTCTATTGCTTGAAAGTCAAGCTTAAATCTTAATAAAAAAAGGAAGACCCCTTCAGTCTTCCAGATTTAATAATCAAATATTCATAAGAGTTAATGGATTTAGTTGATAAATAATTCTGCGTTCTGTTTAGCCACCTCCTTCATAACGCTGACAATATTTTCTGTTGTGAAACCATAATCCTTTATAACATCATCAGCCTTACCAGATTTGCCAAAACGATCAACGCCGATGTTAGCTCCGAAAAGACCCGTATAACGCGCCCAGCCAAAGGTTGATCCCATTTCAATCGAAACGCGATTAAAAATTTTCTTCGGCAGAATACTTTCCTTGTAATCTTCGCTTTGTCTTTCAAAAGCATTCATGCTAGGCATTGAAACAACTGAAACATCCAATTTCTGTTTGCTTAATTCAGCTTGAGCCTCAATTGCGAGGTGGAGTTCAGAGCCGCTTGCGATTAAGATGCCATCAGGAATATTTTTTTGGGATGGGGAAACGATATAAGCACCTTTATCAACGGGCGAGTCTTTAGTCTGTTTCAGGATTGGCAGCTTTTGTCTGGACGTAACGATCGCGACCGGATGATCGGTGATCTTAGCCACTGTTTGCCAGACTGCCAAAGTCTCGTGAGCATCTGCAGGCCGGTAAAGATCAAAAGCAGGAATTGATCTGAGAGCCGCTAACTGCTCAATTGGTTCATGTGTCGGCCCATCTTCACCAACAGCGAGCGAATCATGGGAAAAAATAAAAATTGATGGTAATTTTTGCAACGCCGCCAGCCTGATCGCTGGTTTCATATAATCACTAAAAACAAAGAAAGTCGAAGCAAAGGCACGACTGCCGCCATGTAACAGAATGCCATTCGTAATAGCTGCCATCGCAAACTCGCGCACACCGTAAAACACATTCTGACCATACGGCGTTAAATCTGTAAAATTAAATTTCCCTTTTAAATAGGTTTTGTTCGAAGAAGATAAATCAGCCGAGCCACCCCAAAATGTTGGATTCTCATCAGCGATCGTATCCATAATTTCAGAGCTAACAACCCGAGTAGCAAGTTCCTGATTGTCAGATTCTTTTAAATGAAAAGATTTGATTTTTAAAACCTGATTATCATCTTTTAACTGCTTGGCCAATTTTGGGAAAGCTTTCTCATAAAGTTCAAAGGATCGCTGCCAAGACTGATAATAATCATCTTTATCCTCATGACTACTATTGAACAAGTCGTAAACATCAGACGGAATCTCAAAGGGTTCATATTGCCAGTGATAAAAATCCCTCGTCTTAGCAACGTTTTCTAGACCAATTGCAGCGCCATGTACTTGGTTCGTGCCCTGTAAAGGTGTACCATAACCAATTACCGTTTTGATTTCAATCAAAGAAGGGCTGTCGCTTCTCTTGGCTGTATCGATCGCTTCATTAATATCCATGAGGTTATTGCCATCAGAAACAAGTTGGTAATCCCATCCATCGCCAAGTGCCCTATGACGAATTTTTTCATTCGTAGAAAGGCCTAGTGGTCCGTCCAGTGAAACATCATTTGAATCAAACAAAACAATTAGTTTGTTCAATTTTTTCTCACCGGCAATCGCCATAGCCTCTTGGCTGATGCCTTCCATTAGATCGCCGTCACCAACGATCACATAAGTTTCATGATCAAAAATATTAAATCCAGGACGATTATAGCCCGCCGATAAATGTTTCTCAGCCATTGCCATGCCAACTGCCATGGCCAAACCCTGTCCCAGCGGACCCGTCGTTGCATCAACACCCGGTGTGTGCTGCCATTCAGGATGGCCCGGTGTCAACGAATCAAGCTGACGAAATCGTTTTAGATCATTAATACCAACACCGAAGCCATTTAAATGAAGCAGGCTATACAGCATCGCTGACCCATGGCCGGCACTCAATACAAAGCGATCACGGTTAATCCAATAAGGGTCTTCGGGATTAAAGTGCATGAATTTCTGCCAAACCGTATAAGCCATTGGCGCAGCATCAAGCGGCAACCCAGGATGACCAGAATTTGCTTTTTGAATCATATCAAGGCTAAGAAAACGAATTGCGTTAACAGCTTTTTCTTCGTCTTGATGGCTTGTATCTCTAAAAGATTTATTTTCTAATTGCGTGCCAGACATCTTGTCCTCCTTATTTATTGATTAACACTTACTCTATTTACTTAGCAGCAAGCGTTTGTGATTTGTCTTTGGCATTCAAAGCCATTGAAGTTAGAATAACCACAACTAGAAATGCTAAAATACCAGTTACTAAAGCGGCAGAACCGAAGCTTCCCAGCTTGCCAATAATAATCCCAGGAATCAGATAATCAGTATCTGCAAAAGTTGATGCGGCTAATTTAAGAGATCCAAGCACAGGAAGAATAAACAATGGTAACCAAGAGATAAGCAAGCTATTGAATGCCGATCCTAAAATAGCGCCACGACGTCCACCTGTTGAGTTGCCATAAATACCTGCAGCCGCTCCACAGAAGAAATGGCCAACAACACCAGGAATAATCACAACCGTTCCTAGACCGATCATCACAAACATGCTTAACGTTCCAACTATAAAACTCGTGAAGAATCCGATTAAAACAGCATTCGGTGCGTACGAAAAAATAATTGGTACATCAAGCGCAGGTTTGGAGTTAGGAACAAGCTTTTTTTGCAATTCCTTGAAAAGCTGGAACTATTTCGCCAAGAATCATACGAACACCTTGTAAAACAACAACGAATCCTGCCGCAAAGGTACCGGCCTGAATAACGGAAAAGATTATATAATTCGTTCCATCGCTCAAATTGGTTTCGATGTAATGGGGGCCAGCAGAAATAGCCAGAATGACATACACAATTGCCATCAAGATCGTGATTGAAACAGTTGAATCACGTAAGAATCCCAAACTTTTAGGAATTTTTAAATCCTCAGTGCTTTTACTGCTATCTCCAAATAGCTTACCGATCAAACCGGCTGCAGCATAGCCAATGTTTCCCGTATGGCCCATTGCAACTTTGTCACCTTTGGTTATTTTGCGCATGAAAGGCTGGCATAGTGCCGGTGTGACTGTAAGCAAAGTTCCTTCAAAAATGCCACCTAGCAAAATCGTCTGCCAACCAGTTCCTAATCCCGCAGAAATCAAAATGATTGCAGAAAGACAGGACATATATAGCATTGCCTGGCCAGTCAGGAATATATATTTGAACCTTGTAAATCTTGCTAACAGAATATTCACGATCATGCCTGTTAGCATTATTAAAGCAGTTGGTGTACCAAATTTCACCAGTGCGATCGCCACAACTGCTTCATTTGAAGGAACTACTCCCTGTACATGAAGAGCAAATTGGAACATTTTTGCAAATGGCGTTAAAGAATTAACTAAAATTCCAGCTCCACCAACAAGAACCAAAAAACCAGCAAAAGTTTTAATCGTACCAGCAACCACTTCGTTTGCTTTCTTTTTTTGGAGCAGCAAACCAATCATCGAGATCAAGGCCACAAGAATTGCGGGTTGACTCGCAATAGACACAAATAATTCTAGAATATTTTTCATAATTATCCTTTGGATTGTTCTTCGGTATGAAGAATGTTATTTTTATCAAGAATTTCATTCAATTTCCGTTTTGTTTCATCGGCATCAATAATTGAATTTAATAAAACGATTTTTTCTTTGGGCAAATTGCTCAAGGCTGTTTCAAGCGTACTTTCAATGAAAAAATAATCAGCAGCATCTGGTGTTGCAGAACCCACATCCATATGGGAAAGCTCAAAATCTTCAAGGTTTAAGCCTTCAGCTTCAAGCGTATTTTGAATATTCATTTGAACCATAAAACTAGTTCCTAACCCCGATTGACACACAGCGGCAAGTTTCATTTTTATATCTTCTTTCCTAATATTTAAATTGATACATAATTAATTAACGTTTTTTATAATTTTAAAAATATCTTCACTACTGTTAGCGGACAGCAGTTTTACAACATTATCAGAATTCGTCAATAATTTAGTAAGATCTTTGATTGACTCTAAGTGGCTCGTTGAATCAATAGCCGCCAGCACAAACCACAAATTAATCATGTGATCCTGGGACGTTAAGGCAATGGAATCATTAGTTTTTAGCAATGCCATGCCTACTCGGTTCACATTGCCATCTGGTTGTGAATGAGCCAATGCTATTTGTGGACCGATATTTATGTAGGGTCCTTCTCTTTGAACAACATTTATCATCGATTCAATATATCCATGTTGAATTGTCCCGTTATCTAACAATGGTTTAGATGCCGTTGCAATAGCTTGCTCCCAACTCAAACCATAGCCGCTGATCACTGTAATTGTTTTCTCATTTAATAAATCAGAAAGCACATTATCACCTCCTTCCTACTAAATAAGGTTAAAACTTGCTGTAAGCGCTAACAAGTGCAAAAATAACAATATAGGGAGTGCAAAAAGTGCACCAGGAGAATATTGCGATGTACATTTCAAAAAACAGAAACGTCAATCAAATGTTTAATCTTTTTATCCACTCGCGAGGTTTGATTACAATATCCGAATTCGAAAAACAATTGTCTTTATCTCGAAGATCGGTTTATTATTCAATAAAAAAACTGAACCAGCTTCTTGAAGAAAATCAGCTCGATAAAATACAAAATATCAAAAATTTAGGTTTTTATTTAACAAAAGATGCCATATCGCATCTCGCAGAATCCGAAAAAATAATTACAACGAGAAACGAGGATCTTTATAATTTTTCTAAGAAGCAAAGAGTGGAAACAATAATTTGGCTATTAATTAACAAAGAAAAAGTATCATTAACATCAATTGAAAATAAATTCAACGTCAGCAGAAATACAGCTGATCAGGACTTCAAAGCAATCAGCAAAATTCTCATTAACTATAAACTTGTGCTATCAAAAAATAGTACCGGGCACTCAATTTCGGGTACTGAAATTCAAAAAAGAAATTGGGTATATGAGCAGTTTTCGAAAGAAGATCCGATTTTGTTCTCATTGTTAGCTAAAAGAATTAATTCAATTCAAAACATCAGTCCGTTCTTAAAAGAATTTGAAAGAATGACAGGGAATTTTTTTACAGATGATGCTTTTATCTGTTTGAGTGCATATTTAGATTGGTACATTGATAGAATTCAAGATCCGGTCAACCGATTAAATAATACTAAGATTATTCCAAGCAATTTGATAGCACTTGAATGGGCGCAAAAATTCCTATTTAAGAATAAAGTTGTTAATTTAGGCGAAGCCAACTATTTAATTAATACGGTTCATTCAGGTCAATTTAATAAAGCCAATAAACAATATGGTGGTATACAAGAAATATTACCAATCGCAAAGAAAATAATTTTTAGATTCAATCGTATTGCTGGCGTTAATTTAAAGTTAGACTCTCTACAAGTCAATTTAGCAACTCATCTCCTAGCAACCTACTATAGAATTAAATACGATATTTCTTACAAGCATCCTAATTTAAATTCAATTAAGCATAAATATAATCAGCTATTCTCTTTCGCACAATATTCAGTCAGGCCGTTTGAGGATTTCCTAAAAAAGGAAATTCCTGACGATGAAATTGCCTTAATCACGCTTTATTTCGGTGGTGAAATTAAAGCTATAGAAGACGCTAACCTAAAGAAACAAAAAGCAAAAGTCATGATCGTCTGCTCTAGCGGAATAGGTACTTCTAGAATATTAAAACAACAGTTGGAAGAAAAATTCCCTAATGTATCTTTTTCAAAGCCTTTAAATACACTTAGCTATGAAAATTCATCATTAGAAGGAATTGAATTAATTATTTCGACAATAGCGATTAAGAACAGCAATAATATCAAAGTCATAAAAGTTTCGGCTATTCCAAATGATAATGATTGGAAAATGATAGAAGCAGCCTTAAAAAGCAAGAAATTACTTAGTACACAAAATACAAGAATAAATATAGAAGGACTTTTAGATATTATTTCTGAGTATGCACGTATCGAAGATATTGATGGTTTGACAAAATCTATTAAACATTACCTAGAATATTCTTCGTCGGAACTTAAAAAAATCAAAAATCCAGTGTTAAGCAAAGTAGGCAATACGATTGGTGACATTTTTACACGTGCTAATACATCGTTTTTTGATCATGCGGAAAACTTTAAACAGGCACTATATTTAGCTTTTCAACCACTAGTCAAAAATGGTTTAATTGAGGACAGATATATCGAAAAAATATATAATTTAACAGAAAAATATGGTCCCTATATGGTTATCGCAGACAATGTTCTCTTAGCACATGCACGTCCAGGGGATGGTGTTAACAAGACAGCTTTCTCCTTTTTGCTATTAAAGAATCCAGTGTTTATTGAAAAAAAAGAAACTAAGATCCCAATCAAAATCATTATTGGTTTTGGTACTGTAGATACTACCAGCCATCTTGAAAAGCTCAATCTAATCATGAAAATCTTGCAAAATAAGCTATTAATGAACCAAATTTTATCAGTTTCAAAAAAAGAAGATCTATTGGAAATAATTTAAACAAAAAAAATGTCAAAATGACAATTTTTATAAGCGATAAAAAATTATTTTACAGCACCGTTCACAACACCGCTGATAATTTGTTTTTGAGCAAACAAGTAGAAGATCAAAATCGGCAGTGAGGCCAAGATATAAGAAGCAAAGGCTAAGTTATAATTGGTACCAAACTGAGATTGAAACACCAATTGTGCCATTGGTAAAGTAACTTTAGAATTACCGTTACCGCTCAATACAACTAATGGCAGCAGCAAGTCATTCCAGGATGCCAGAGCGGTTAAAATAGCAACCGTTGCATGCAACGGTTTAAGCAATGGGAAAATAATCTTCCAAAATATTTGCCAAGAATTTGCACCATCAAGATATGCAGCCTCGTCAAGACTTGTCGTGATGTTCTTCAAATAACCAACATAAAGCAAGACGCTCATCGAGGTTTGAAAAACAAGATACATCAGAATTAAGCCAAATTTATTATCAATTTGTAAGAACGACAGTTGTTTAACTAAAGGCAGCATCAGCATTGAAAAAGGTACAAACATCGCACTTACTAAATAATAATAAATATATCTGTAAAAACGTTTTTTCATATTTCGAGCGATCGCATAGGAAATAATTGATGTGAACAAAACAACGACAATCACGCTGAATACCGTGATAACTAAGGAGTTAAATGCTGTTTGGAAGAAATTAGTCGTTGTGATCGCTTCTTTAAAATTATTAAACTGCAATATTTTTGGTAACCTGAAAAAATTGGACAGGCTCGATCCCATTTCAGAAGGTTTTTTCAGCGAGATATTAATCGCCATATAGAGAGGAATTAAAACACCAACAGCCAAAATAGCAATGAGTATTGTTGAAAACCAGTTTGTTTTACTTGATTTCATAACTGCACCTCTCTTTTATTAAGAACTTTCAATTGAAAGATCGAAATAACCACAATGATGACAAAATAAATCACAGAGTTGGCACTCTGATAGCCAAACTGATTGCCGCTCAGACCTTTTTGATATATCAGCAACGAGATGGAAGTCGTTGAAGACGCTGGCCCACCACCTGTTAAGGACATAATTTGATCAAATACCATCATAAAATTACGCATGCTAACAACGAGATTAATTGTAAAAAAGGGCGCCAATAATGGAAAAGTGATCTTCCAAAAAGTGTTCCACTTACTGCTGCCATCCATTTTGGCTGCCTCGTAAACATCTTCAGGAATAGTTTGCAAGCCCGACATATAAATTAAAATATTGAAGGCGATCGACTGCCAAGCAACGGTAATAACAATGCCGATCCAAGCAGTACTAGTGCTGCCTAAAATGCTTGAAGAAAGCAATGCGGATCCAATGGATTTGCCAAATGATGGCAGTATGAAAGTGAAAATATAATTAAAAATATAGCCGACAACTAAGCCGCCAAGAATGTAAGGCAGAAAATAGATACCTCTGAAAAATGTTTTAAATTTGATTCGTGAATTCAGGACTATCGCTAGCAACAAACCAAAAACATTTACGACAACAGTTGTGACGATCGCAAATTTAAAAGTAAAATAGTAAGAAGACAAAACGTCACCATCCGTAAAAAGACGGAGATAATTGCTTAATCCAATAAATTTAAAACTGCCAAAACCCTTAGAATTGGTCAAACTATAAACGAAACCCGTCAGTAAAGGTACGGTATCGAATAAAAAGAATATTCCAACAAGTGGGAGTGTCATTAAAAGAAAAATTTTTTTTCTACTCATTATTGGCCTTCTCCTGAAGGGCCTAAGATCGTTCTAAGTCCTTGGTTTAGTTGATTCAAGAAAGTTTTCGTTTTGTTCTTGCTAACAAGATTCGTTTGCAGCAATCCGGCCATATCCAGCTCAGTTGGATACATGTATTGTGGAGACATTGTAATTTTGCCTTTCTTTAAATTGGAAACAACGCCACTGATCGATGCAGGATAAACGTTAACTTTTTTCAAAGTCGATAGCGCAAACTGCTGGTTCAAATATGTCGTATATGCTTTTTTAGAAATCAGGTATTCAAGCAGTTTTTTCGTGGCCGCATAGTGTTTTGTTTGCTTGGAAATTGAAAAAACAAGATCAATTCCAGAAACACTTTTGCTCGGCTGACTATCTTTCGCAGGAAAAGTAAACATGCCAAGATTAATTTTCGAATTAACTTGCTTGATCAAAGGGATAGCCCAGTTGCCTTGCAGGTACATATAGCTTTTCCCTTGGGCGAAAGCAGTTGTTGCATCGTTGTAATTGTATGAAAATACATCCCCTTGCGAATATTTGCTTAATTCTCTCAGTCTCGCAAGCGGAAGTTCGTACTCGGAATTATATTTGCCAATGTTTGATGAACTGATGTCAAAAGCTTTTGCCTTCATCAAATTACCAGCTAACGGATTAAAGGCTTGCAAAATAGTCCAATCATCTTTATAGCCCAAATACAGAGGAGTCTTGCCTTGGCTCTTTAGCTTCTGGCATAATGCAATAAATTGCTGCCAGTTTTGTGGAATTGTCAATCCATCTTTTTTTGAAAAGATCTTTATTGTAAAGGACCCCAGAAACATTAGCCACATAAGGCACACCATATATTTTTTTGCTTTTCTCAAAATACTGGAGACTCTTAATATAAGTCGGGTTGAATTTTTTGATCATAGAATCATTAGATAAATTTTTAAAGATATTAGCTTTGGCATAATCAACATAATATTGTTCACCTCCTAAGCCAATCAAATCAGGTATTTTTCCTTTAACGATCCTAGCTTTCAAAACCGTGTAGGCATCACCTGGTGCAGATAATTCAACGTGAATATTTGGATTTTTCTTTTCGAATTGATTGATCAAAGTCTGAAATGTCGCTGTGCTTTCTGGTTTAAATTCAAATAATTCAATCGTTGTTTTCTTTTTGGCGTGATGGTCAAAGACAGAAAAAAGCACTACAGCAGTGGCAAGTAAAAGCAGAATGGAAATTAAAATTTTCCAAATTTTTTTCATATTTTATCCTTTATTGACGAATCCAAAGGGCCTCATAAGGTCGAATAATAGCATTATGATGTGCAGACGAATATCTGTCATGATAATTGCTGAGTATGATCCGACTTGTTTTAAGGGCTGGATAATCATTTCCTAGATCAATTTCTTCAGCAGAAAAATTAGTTAAGACAACAATTTCATCATCGGCATTACTTCTTTTATAAGCAAAAATATTTTTTTGCTCCGGCAATAGCAACTTAAAATTCCCATCATTAAAGACAGCATTTTGTTTTCTTAACATAATCAATTTTTTGTAATAATCAAAAATTGGCTCCTGATCCTTGCCATTATTGTCAGCATTCACTTGTAAATAATTTGGATTGACAGCAATCCAGGGATCATGATCTGAAAATCCAGCATTCTTTCCAGCTGACCATTGCATGGGCGTTCGTGCATTATCTCGACTGCTATCGCTCAATCTCTTTAAAGCTTCTTTGGGATCAAGTCCCTTGGCAATCAACTTTTTAAACACATTAAGTGATTCCACATCCCGAAAATCATGAATTGATCGCCAAGGATAGTTAGTCATGCCAATTTCATCACCTTGATAGATATAGGGTGTTCCCTGCAAACCGAATAAAAAACTGGCTAACATTTTAGCTGAAAGTACTCTATATTTTGCGGAATCATTCCCGAACCGCGACACGATCCGAGGAAAATCATGACTGCCCAAAAACTGACCGCTCCAACCAGAATTAAACAGATCAGTCTGCCATTTAACAATATTTTCTTTTAACTCAGTTAGCGGAATTGCCCGTTTTTCCCAATTACCGCTACGAACGCCATCGATATTCATCAATTCGAATTGGAAAATCATACTGAATTCCCCATTCTCTGAATTGGTGTATTTTTATGCATCAGCAACTTTTGCCAAACCCGTTTCGCCAACTGTAATGATTCGGTCATCTGTACCGTAAGTGTGAGCACGCATTTCTTTTAAATATTCATGAGTCAGCTGAGAATCAATTCGAACAGTGTCTGCTACCTTTTTCCCGATGCTGTCAATTGAGTCAAAACGAAACCCTCTGACTTTTTTATTGATCCAAAAATTTACGACCTCATAAAGTTTTTCCCTAACTTTTGGTTCAGCCCAATTCAGATCCGGTTGGCTTTTATCAAATGAATGGTAATAATATTGTTGACGTTTTTCATCAAACTCCCAAACTGATCCACCAAAAGAAGCCTCACCCTTCGAAGGAGGAAGGCCATTACGGCCATCCCGCCAAATATAAAAATTATCATAGGGTTCGATCCTTTGTTCAGATTTCAAAAACCATTCGTGCTGATCAGATGTGTGATTAAAAACCATGTCCAGCATAATGAAAATACTTCTCTTGCCGGCTTCCATGACCAAGCTATCAAAATCTTGCATTGAACCAAATTCATCATTAATTTTTAAATAATCAGCAACATCATAGCCATTATCTCGATCAGGAGATTTAAAGATCGGTGTCAGCCAGATCATGGTGATACCGAGTTCTTGAAGATAATCCAATTGCTCAATAATGCCTTTCAGATCGCCGATACCGTCGCCATTCGTGTCCTTAAAACTTTTGGGGTAGATCTGATAGATAATTTGTTTTTCCAAATTTTGAGTGCCCATTTAATCTCCTTAATCTCTCTATGACAAGATTATTTGATTTTGTAAGCGTTTTCTATTAAAATATCAGCGAAAAGTATAAAAATATTGACAAAGAGAAAAGAATGAATAACATCTTAAAAGATAGTGCCATACATGGGACGCCGCTGATGCCCCTGGCAGTTTATGATCAAGTCTATTTACACGGCGGGTTAGCAGTCCCCTATCATTGGCACGAAGAGTGGGAATGGATCTGGGTAGAAAAAGGGAATTTAAGTTTTACAATTAATGAACAAAAAATGATCATTCATGAAAATGATCTAGTATTGATCGGCAGCAGGTCTTTACATGAAATCAGGTCTCTGAAACATTCTCCCTCAATCCATCATGCGATCGTATTTTCATCAGAGATCCTTAAAAGCCAGTATGAAGATCAAACAATGACCGAAATCATTGAACCATTATTACAAAAAACAATCATTTTGGATCAAATGATTCCAGCTAACAAAAATCAAAAATATCGAACGATATTCAAAAAAATCGTTAATTATCATACTAGATCCGAGAATGATTGGTATTTCAAAAGTAAAATTTGCATCCTTCAATTAATTAATTTATTTTTTTCAGACGGTTTCACCCAGAAAAATACGAAAATTAACCGCTCAGAGTACAACGAACAGCTTTACAATGCAATTAGTTACATTCATGAAAACTATGCCAAGAAAATTTTTATAAAAAAAATAGCCGATCAAGTCGGACTATCTGAAGCATATTTCATTAGAAAATTTAAATTAAAATATGATCTCACACCACTGGAATATATTAATAATTTCCGTTTGTATAAAGCTTCCAAAATGCTGAATGAAAGCAGCAATAACATCACTGAAATATGTTTTGCCTGTGGCTTCAATAGCACGAGCTATTTTATCAAAACATTTAAAGACCAATTTGGCGTCTCACCAAAAAAATACAGAGATATTAACAATAAAAAAATCAACTAACCACAGCTGTTCGACCTTGAGATTCGTTGATTCGTTTGCTAAGAACTTTTTCTAAAATATTTTTCGGCAACTCAGCTGATGAATGATCGTGGAGTAGAAAATGATCGATCGCTTTTAGAAAATCGATGTAATTAGGATTTTCCTCAGCCGTGGCAGCGAAATGATTCTGATGATTTTTTCTTTCAAGCTGCCAAGTGCTGTCAGCATGTGCCCGACGCAGCATGAGTGGTTTTTTCAAATGATACAATGATCCGCGCATTAGACCAGCGATCCAAATGGCTTGATCATGTGATTGAGGCAGCCCGTTAGAATCGATCTTCACTTTGCTAAAGACTTTCTTGGCTGTTTCAATAATCGATTTTCTCATCGCGATCGTGCAGCCATCTCGGCGAATTAAAATATTAGCAATATCCGGCAGCACGCGATAGAAACCATTTTGGCCCACTTCAGGCATCGATGCCATCGGCAAAATTTTCTGATTACGAGGTAAAAAACTGTAATCAGACACAAGGACCTCGGCCTTTTGTTCTTCGGCAAAACATTTTAAATAATCAGCAACTTTATCCCGTTTCCACATATCATCCTGGTCAGAAAGAAAAACAATATCCGTCTCAGCCTGATCATACATGTCAACGAAATTTCGACGCCAGCCCTTCCTTTTTGCATTAACTTTAAAATCCCAGCTGCCGCTAAGATCCTTTTCTTTTATATAGCGACTCACAATTTCGGCCGTTTTATCCGTAGACTGATCGTCTCGAATAATAACTTTGGTTGGTCGAACGACTTGATCATCAATCGATGCAAGTTGGTCATGGATATATTTTGACCCATTATACGTCGCCACAATCACTGTTGATGTTAATTTCATAATGACCTCCTTAATGTCTATTGTAAGTTTTTCTGACAAAACTACAAATGACGACTACAATCGAAGTAGGTTGAGCTGATTAGACTATTTTTCTGTCAGTAAAAATAACAGAGGTAGACTTATAGCCAAGAGGTATTAAATGTGCGGACGCTATCTATTTCAGCCGAATGATCTGCCTGAGATGCAAAAAATCAATCAGTTAGCGCTGGAAAACGGTTATCAATTTAAAACGGGCGAGATTTTCCCGACCGATCATGCGGCTCTGATCATTGCCGGCAGTAATCAAGTTCAAGTGGTTTCAATGGCTTGGGGCTTTCCGGGTTTTAAAGCCAAACAAACGCTGATCAATGCTCGCGCTGAAACAGTTCTAGAAAAACCGATTTTCGCTGATGCCTTTCAACAGTATCGTTGTGTCTATCCAACGACCGGATTTTTCGAGTGGACAGCCGATAAAGAAAAAACATACTTTAATTATCGTAAAGAAACGAGCGCCTTATACATTGCTGGCTTTTATGATTTTTTCAACGGCGAAGCAAAAAGCATTCTGCTGACGACTGCGGCCAACCCTTCGGTTGCCGCTATCCACGATCGCATGCCTTTAATACTGAAGAAATCACAAATCAAACGCTGGATCTACGATCTAGATTTTGCAGAAAGCCTGCTGCACGGACAAATGCCAGAACTGACAAGCCAAGGTATTTAAGGTCTTCAAAAATTTTCAGCAAGTGTTGAAATGAGTTTAATACAAAAAAACGATCCATTAAAGATCGTTTGCATCACAGCTATTCAACTAACATCATGCATGTTTTTTTAAATCAAATAATGAGCGAACCACAAATCCCAAAGCCGCACCGAAAACAATGTTAGCCGCAGCAAAGGTCAAAACCTGTTTAGCCGGAAGCTTGGTCTTGATCGTTAGGGGCCCACCAAATAGTTCGCGCGTTTTACTTTTTTTGTTCTTCATTTCCTGCCTCCTGCTTATTAAAAAAAACAGCTCTTCCCGCGGTCTTCAATCAATCGGTATTAAACCGATATCTCTCACCGCACACATTCCAATGAACGTAGTGGTCAAGACTTGCATCTCAACGTTTCGTAACATAAATGCTGAAAGAACTGCTTCCGGGTCTCTTGAGATCCAACTTACTCATGCGAGAAATCTTGCTTGGTGACTTTTCGAGCCACTCTTGATCTCTTTTAACCCTGTCTTTATAATAGCACCTTTTGAGCAAAAAGGAAAGCGCTTTCAAATAAAATAATACTCAACACAAAAAAATCATCTAGAATTGATGAAATTCTAGATGATTTTTAAGATTTAGTCCTTCTTAGTAATTACTTGTCTTATCAAGCATGTGCCGCATGCCCTTTAGCCTCAGCACTGTGTTGACCATAGTAAGCATGCTGGCCATGCTTTCTGTAGTAGTGCTTATCTAAGAGGTATTGGGGTAAATGAGAATTACGATGAGTCAGTTGCAGACTGTGATAGGCGATTTCAGCTGAGACTTCTAAGACCTTGGCATTGTAAACCGATTTCTCAGCGCTTTCTCCCCAGGTAAAGGGACCATGCTGGCTGACTAAGACAGCCGGGACAGCATCAGGGTCTAATTGACGCTTGTTAAATTCATCCACGATCACTTTGCCTGTGTTCAATTCATAAGCGGTGTTGATCTGTTGTTCATTTAAAGCCGGAGCACAGGGAATATCGCCATAGAAGGTATCGGCCTGGGTCGTACTGACAGCTGGGATATCCATCTCAGCGGCCGCAAAGGCCACTGCCCAGGGACTATGTGTATGGGTAATAGCGCCAATCGTTAAAAAGTGCCGGTACAAGTAGGCATGTGTCGGGGTATCAGACGATGGGTTCAAGTCCCCTTCGACCACTTGGCCTTGTAAGTTGACCACGACCATGTCTTGGGGCCTTAACTGCTCATAGGCAACCCCAGAAGGTTTGATCACAAACAAGCCTTGTTGTCGATCAATGGCTGAGACATTCCCCCAAGTAAAGGTGACGAGTCCTAATTTTGGTAGCTGCATGTTAGCGTCATAGACCCTTTGTTTTAAAGTTTCAAGCATTTCTAAGTTCCTCCTGTTGAATTCCGACTTGTTGAAACAACTGATCAAAAAATGTTTTAGCCCCCTGGACTTCCTGAACAGGATCCGACGAACTTTCAGACCACATTTCGATCGTATAAGAACCGCTATAGGCTAAACGCTGTAAGGTTGAAAGTGCCCCGTAGAAATCAACGTCGCCCTGGCCAAAGGGAACCTTTTTAAACTGGCCTGGAAAATCGTTTGTCACTTTCAACGTATCTTTCAAGTGCACAGCCGAAATAATCTCGATACCTGTTTCTAGATCCTCAGGCAGATCGTTCTCAGGCCATGCATTGATATTGCCTAGGTCCGGATAAGCTTCCAGATAAGGCGACTTGATCATACTTTTCAAATGTTTGATTTTGGCAATGGAATTGATAAAAGGATCATCCATTGTTTCAATGGCTAGAACGATCTTGCGTGAAGCAGCGTAATCAACAGCTGCTTGCAGCCCTCGGATAAAACGTTCACGACTCGTGAGGGTCTTTGTTTCATAATAAGCGTCATAACCAGCCAGCTGGATTAAGCGAATGCCAAGATCAACGGCCAAGTCGACAGCGGCTTTGATCATCCAAAGCCCATGTTCTCTGGTGGACGCTTGGGCTGAACCTAAAGGAAAACGCCGATTGCCTGACAGCATTAAAGTCGGCACATCCGTTTTCGACTGTATAATCGTTTGACGCAAAGCCGATCTTTCTTGATCTGACCAAGTCAATCGAGCTAGTCTTTGATCAGACTCATCAATGGACATTTCAACAAAGTTAAACCCCAGCTGCCGAGCTAGCAGCAGTCTTTGCGACCAGCTAGCTGTTTGAGGCAACGCTTTCTCATAGATTCCTAAGGCATTAGTTGTCATGATTGTGAAATTCTCCTTTGCATATTTTTTAATGAAGACCAAGATCCATCTAAAGCCGTTAAAAGCTTTAAATACACTTCATATTTTTGACGGTAAATAACACTTTGTTGATTATCTGGTAGAAATTTATCTTTTAAATGCACCATATGTGAAACAGCTTGATCAATATTTGCATAATAATTTGTTCCTATTGAGGACGCAATAGCTCCCCCTAGTCCGCCTAGCTCGGAATCAGCAACAGTCTCAACCGGGGTTTCCAACACATTAGCAAACATTTGTACCCAAGAAGAAGAATTAGTGCCACCCCCGGATAGCCGAATTGCTTTGGGCTTACATCCTGAGGTTTCAATCAATTTTGAAATATGGTACTTGTGTGCAAAGATAATGCCTTCATAAACAGATCGAATCATGGCCGACTTGCTTGTATCACTCTGAACCCCGATATAGGCACCTTCGGCATTAGGATCAACGTTAGACCCATATAAAAATGGAAAGAAAATAACTTTAGAAAAATCAGCACCTGTGTGGCTTAGGAACTCCTCTAAGACATCATAAATGGATTTACCATGACTTTGAGCATTCTTCGTTTCCTCATCTAGCAAATTATTGATTGTAATAGATAGATTGCCAGCAGAAGTAGCACTTGATGATTCAACCAAAAAATCCCCAGTTGGATATAAAGAATTCATTAGGCCACTAGTGGCCGGAGCTATTTTAGTTGATGGGAAAACATTGATATTCCAAGTACCTGCAATAATACTGAAAAAGTCATTATTCAGTACACCTGTAGCTAACGAACAGGCATCAATATCAAAAAGTCCTCCAAATACAGGTGTACCAATAGTTAAACCGGTTTCTTGAGACGATTCCGATGTAATATAGCCACATAAATCACTGAATTTTTTTAACTCAGGCATTTTATGATAAATTTCTGAAATTTCAAAGAAATCGAATAGACGCTGATCATAGTTTTTTTTGTCTAGATTGATAAAATTATTTCCGGAAGCATCACCATATTCTTGGAAAACATTTCCCGTCAGTTTAAATCTAACGAAATCTTTTGCTGCAAGCACAAAACCTATCTGATCATAATTTTGTGGTTGATTTTTTTTCAACCAATTCAGCAGAACTGGTGATTGGCTCTCCATAACATGCTGATGACTAATCGGGAAAATTGTATCAACCTGTTTTTCAAAACGGCGAGCAATTTCAATGGCTCTAGAGTCCGTGGATAAAATACCGTGCATAAAGATGTGTTTATTTCGATCGAGAACATAAAGCCCTTTCCCATGGCCGACACAAGATACACCTATAATTTGTTTTGATTCAATACCAGCAATAGAAATAGTTTTTTTTATCGCACAACCTATCGCTGCCCATAACTCATTTAAATCTATTTCATGAAAACCTGATTTTTCTTCAATCCTCATCGTGGGGAAAGAGGATTCGCTAACTTGTTTGCCATCTGTGTCAAAGATAACGGCCTTTGTATTTGTGCCACCATTGTCTATGGTTAAGAAATATTTGTTCATAAGTATTTGCCTACAAATTAATTTTTAGAAGCAGAAATTTGATAAATCGCTACTTCGTTAATTTCACGGTTCGCCGATAACAAAAATTTGCTGCCATTCTTTTCAAATACAGTGACATTACTAGGCCCGACTTGCTTATCAATAAGCTGCTTGGTGAGCTTTCCATCAGAACCATACGAAAGCAATTCTAGGTTTTGTAAACCACTTCTAAATCCAAAAACAAAATACTGTCTCTCACCCAAGCTGCCGGCCCAAAGTGCATGTCCAAAAGGCGTGTCTGCTGGAGTTCTGTATAGACTGTTAAAGTTATGGTCGTAAATTCTCAAGTAGGGCCCATGAAAACCTTCAATCGCCAGATATTCGTTATCGCCGTCCCCATTGGTATCCGCAGAAATAATATCGCTAGTTTCATTCTCTGATAATTGAGTTAGCTGCCAATCACGCTTAAGGGTTGGATAGGAAAGCTTAAAGATTCCTTCAACAGCTGTGATTAGTGAGTATCCATTCATATTCTTGTAACCATGATTTTTTTTCAGCCTGATATCCAAGGCGTGATAATTTGAAATATTAGCAGTTGAATCATCATAGTCACCCACAAATATTTTTCCAGGATCGCTCCAATCATCAGTATTTTTCTTAGAATTCGCAATAGAACAGCCGATAAACCAAATACCTTGGCCATGCTGAATTAAATCAAATCTATGAATATAAGGAAAATCACCAACAACGTGCTGATCCCATCCCTTGCCATTAAAACTTTCTTTAACAATGCGGCAGTCAGCAGAATTGAATCCCGGATAGAACTTTTGAGTTGCCAGAAAATCCAACGTTCCCGGAATAGGAATCATCGTCATCGTGCCACCAATATCGTTCCAAACATTAATGCGTTTGTAATTATTATTGAGATCATAGGCATAACATGGTTCGTTTTCTTCGGAGGCAACCACGACAAAATCTTTGTCATTTTTAGAAATTCGCATGATAGCGTAGCAATGATTGAGACTATCACTAAAAACTTTGTTGAATTTTATTTTGTTATTTTCTGCAATTTCCATATTGTCTAACTTCCTCCCTATTTGTTGAAATAAAAATCGTCTAATAAATTAAGTAGGTTAACCGATTAACTAAAAGAATAAATCAATTCTAATTGATGAAGCGAATAAAGTCAAAAATCAGGCAAGCATTAATAAGATTTACGAATAACCATCTTCGTTGCCATGACAATCAGCTTAGGTTTTGCATTTGTATTTTTACCGGATTCAATTTTCTTTAAAATGTTGTCCACTGATTTCAAGCCAATTTCATAAGAATATTGGTGAATACAACTAATACCAGGTTTTATAACACCCATCCATTCCAAATCTTCGTAAGCACCAACACCGTAGTCTTCAGGGTAGCTTAGACGTAAATCCTGCATGGCATGAAGTAATTTAATCAGTACTCTACCGTTCATTGCAAAAAAACCAATTTTTTTATTTGGGAATTTGTGCATGATTGTTTGTAATTTTTCTTGAAGATCCACAGTTTCGAGCGTGTCTTCAAAAGTAACTAAATGATCGTTGTTTGCATATTGCGTCGCATCTAAAAATCCTTCGTACCTTTTAACACGTGTACTGATGCTGCCCAAGGGCCAAGATACGAAAAATAATTCTTCGTACCCAGATTTAATCATTTTATTTGTGAAAACAGAAACCGATTTGAAGTTATCCGTGACGATCGTATCAATCTTGGGCGAATCCGATTGACGATCGAGCATGACACTGGTATCGTTTGACAGCACTTTATATATGGGATTATCAGGATCAACTGGATCAATAATTAGTCCGGATACTTCCTCTTGCCTGAGTTTATTGATATTAACAGCTTCGCGTTGATAACTCCCGCTCGCATTTGTAAAAACAACTTGGTAGCCTTTAGACCCACAAGCATCATAAATTCCTGATAAAACTGCTGAGGTAAATGGATTTGTAATGTCAGCAACAGAAACTCCTATCATTTTATTTTCATTCTTAGCGAGATTTCGGGCAACACTATTGGGACGATAATCAGTCTCTTCGATGACAACTCTTATTTTTTCTCGCGTCACTTTTGACATTTTAGAATAATTCTTATTCAAATAATAGGAAACCGTGGCCGTAGAAACACCAACTAAACGTGCAATATCCTTAATGGTTAATTTTTCCACTGTGAGCCTCCTGATAATTATTCCAATCTAACAAATAATAATAGAACTAACTCACTTTACCTTATTTACGCTGTCTTTTGCCATCTTTGGAGCATAAGATATCGCTTTGTCTCTACGACTAGGGCTTTATCGAATTTTTAGTGCATCAATAATCAATTGACTTGATATTGTTTAACATCATTTACCATATTCAAGGCATGATCTTTAAGCAATAACGAAATAATGTTTTCAGATGCTTCAGCTGCAATGTCAATTCTTGCCTCTAAAGTACCAGTGCCTGCATGTGGTGACATGATGACATTATCTAATTTTCTCAGTTCTTCGGGAATCACTGGTTCTGTTTCAAAAACATCTAAACCAGCTCCGGCTATTTCTCTGTTCTTCAAAGCACTAATTAGATCGTCCTGCTTAATCAGCACGCCTCTTGCAGCATTGATGATAAATGCGGTCTCTTTCATTTCTTGGAATACTGCTGCATTAAATTTCCCGATAGTAGACGACAAGGCGGGTGCATGCAGCGTTATCACATCGGCATTTTTAATCAATGTATCAAAGTCAACATATTCAACATCTAATTGTTTTTCGAGATCTTCAGGCAGACGATGCGCATCATTGTAAATAATCTTCATACCAAAAGCTTGAGATAATTTAGCTACTTGACTGCCAATCCGACCCATGCCATAAATGCCTAGGACTTTGTCTTTCAGGCTCATGCCCATATAACAACGTTCGCTAACATCGATCCACTGCCCTGAGCGTACGATCTTATCGTAAAGATAAAGGCGCCTTACTGTTGCCAGCAAAAGAGCTAATGTCATTTCCGCGGTAGGCAACCGCACACCTTGAGGCGCATTTGCAACTACAATACCTTTTTCGCGTGCGTAATCAATGTCAACGGCATCAAAACCAACGGCATTCACGGCAATCACTTTTAAGTTCTTGCCAGCATCAATCAACTCTTTGTCGCCTTTCAGGCCCATCAGAAGAATGCCTTGGTACTGATCAAGATGGCTCAAAACATATTCCCTTGAGAAAGCTTCTCCAGAAGTATAGGTGACATCACATACTTCTTTTAACTGTTTGATTCCTTCTTCAGGAATAACTCCTGTTACGATAACTTTTGGCTTATTCATCAATAAGACTCCTTTTTTATTCATTTACTTTATGAAAAGCAAATTTAGTTGATTGCAATTTTGACACACAGCTTGTGGTTATGCTCAGATTTGCCATTAACCATGCCGTGAGCTGCATGTAAGTCAGTTGGATAAAAAATAGCAAAATGGCGATCAGTTAACAAGGCTTTTCCATGATGCTGAGGATGGGCAAAAAATTGAATATCTTCTTGTGCATCATAGTTGCTCACAGCCTGAGTATTTCCTATGTCAGACCAGCGTACATATTCGGCTCCTTGAATCATATAGTGAATATCAATGTGGTCCTGATGCGTTTCATAATTCATGTCTTTGTAATCACGTGAATCATAGCTTTGGAATCTCAATTCAACACCATCAGCAATGACTTTAGGCCCAATTGGCTCACTGAGCAATTCCTCAATTGTATGATTCTCTAACCAATCAATTGCGGTTTTGATTCTCGCTTGTATACGAGAGTCGCGTTTGTAATTTTTTCCTAATTCGAATTCCATTGTGTCATTCCTCCAATAAAAAATTTAAAATATTTAATACATTGCAAAATGTTCACCGGTCAAGCATCGGCACAGCTAATGTTTCGTTGATACTAAGTTCGGCTGCGATTGTACATTGACTGTACTTTTTTTCGTATTTTTGTTGCCTTCGCGAATGAAAAGCAAGGCGACAAATCCAATCAATGGAAAAACCGAAATAACTAAGAACGAGGTTACGTAACTGCCTGTTGCTGTTAGCAAACTTCCCAAGAGCATCGGTGCCAAAAAGGAACCGGCTTGGTTAAAGACATTGACAAATCCAACGACTGTTCCGCGAAGTTCTGTTGGCGCAACTTCGACAGACAAGGTATTTGTGAGCGAGCTAAACATGAAGGCGCCCACACCAAGTGCACCAGCCCAAAAGTACAGCATGCCAAGATTGCCTTTAGGCGAAAGAGCAAAACCGATAATCGTTGGTGTAAAGATCGCCATAAAAATAGCAGATAGCATATGCCTAGACATACGGGAATGATCGGAAACCCAACCAGCAATTACCATAGAAATGACAGAGGTAATGCCAAACAAAGCCATCACTTTACCAGCAGTTACAACGGAAAAACCGAGACTGCTAACAATGAATAAGTTTGCCCAATTCGTGACTCCCCATTTAGCACCGGTTGCACATAACCCAGTTACGGCCAGCAACAGCACATTTCGATTCGTAACAGCTTTTTTCAGCATGACGATCGAGGATTCTTTATTAGCATCGGCAACTTGCACATTCTTCTTGATTAAGCGGTAAGGCGGCTGCCCCTTTAATGAGTAAGCGACAAAACCCAACACAACCAATGGAATCAATGCAGTAACGAACATAGCTGAACGCCAACCATAACGTTGAGAAACAGTTGGTGCATATAAATTGACAACAGTTAAGCCAAAGGAGGTACAAGTGGTAAAAATTCCAGTGGCTGTTGCTCGCTGTTTGGCAGAAAACCATTCGCCAATAACGCCCATGCAGGCCGCCAAATCAGGACCAGATACTAATCCAAGGATAAATCTAAATGCCAATCCTGACCAATAGCCTTGCATAAAGCCCATCAATGACATAGCAACACAGTTGCCAATTACTGTGAAAAGAACCATCTTCCTGTAACCAATTTTGTCGGCCAGCATACCGCCCGGCAAAACTGTAATCGTGTAACCGATATAAAAGGCTGTTACATACCAGTTACCCTGGGATACACTGAAATGCATTGCGCTATTGACTGTCGGCATTAACGTCGCCCATACCAGTCTCGTAATAAAACTAATTAGAAAGGCCAACCATAGACCAGTTAAAACTAAAACTTGTTTCTTCGTCCATTTATTACTAACTTTTTCGTTTGTCATATTCATTACATCTTCTTCATCTTCTTTTATCTACCTAATTTCAAAACGATCTTCCGAACGCGAGACGGCGTTTGATTGACAAAACCATTAGTTCGATGAGGTTCATGCATACCAATAAGAACAAAATCTCCCGCTTGAAGAATGATTTTGTTAAATGCAGTAGGTGTTTCAACTAATTGCAAATCACGTTTTTCATCATAAGATCCTAATTTTCCATAATCTGTATTAGAAGAAATATCGATTTCCTCTTGGCCGGTTACGATGTAATGAAGATCCAATCGTTTTTCATGAATTTCAAAAGCAACATCTGAGATATCCTCCGTTGCATACTCTAAGGTTTGGCAGTAAAAACTCGTGTCTTCCTCATGGCTGCGACCCAGTGGTGTGGTTGTTAAATCCGTTTCGTTTAAAAACAAAATGGCCTTTTGCAATTTCTGGTAATCTGATTGATTTAGATATTTCAAATTAGCAAATAACATACTTTTTCCTCACAATTATCGTTCTAAGAATTTGGTTAATCGGTTAACCTTTTATCACGTTCAGAGTCCTTGTCAACTTCAAAAAAGTATAACTGAAATGATAGATAACTATCCGGTTATCATTGAATATAAGCAATTAAACCCAATTTATTAATTTTGATCAAAGCTATTAATACCTGTGCATGAAGTCAAATTAAGTTAATCGGTTAACTAACTTACTCCTAATAGTGTATGCGCTTTCTTTTTTAAAGTCAAGATAAAAATTTGCTGCACAAGCTGGTTTTCTGCTTTTGTGAAATAATTATTTTCTGCAATCGCTGTTATTGTTTCAAAGATTTAAAATTTTCATAAAAATTCACAAATATTTTTTTTTACAAATTTCACAAATCAATAGATAAAACAACTTAAATCGATACTTATACTCTGTGATTGTTATAAACAGCCACAGAGTTTACTAGTTCAAATATTTTTCTGTAAATGTGTTAACATAATTGGTGTAAGCGCTTCCGAAGTTATGCTGCTCATTGAAGTAGTCTTCGCAAGTTGTCAGTAGGACGCTTACGCTAATCAATTCTATTGATACTCGAATCCGCAATCTGACATTAGTGCATTGTTCTCCGCACTAGTCACTTGCGGGTTTTTGTTTAACGACCAGTTCTAAACACTATCAGAATGCTATTCAGGACATTCTACCAACTATTCTGGAATCGCCCTCTTTGAGATTACTGCATCAGATCTCTCACTTTGTTCTATCAAAGAAAT
Source organism: Oenococcus sicerae (assembly GCF_004102045.2). Classification (GTDB taxonomy): domain Bacteria; phylum Bacillota; class Bacilli; order Lactobacillales; family Lactobacillaceae; genus Oenococcus; species Oenococcus sicerae. The sequence goes on from NZ_CP029684.2 coordinate 302,161, forward strand.
TTGCTTATGTCTCATCCTTAAAAGTGGCATGATATTTCTAGCATCAATTTGGTAAATAGCCAAAGACTTGATTACGAGTTCATAGATCGAGCATGTTGACCACTTACTGCAGCAGATCACGATCCTGTGCAGTCTAATCATAGCTGCTGACAAGATCCTGTACATTCACTGTTTTATAGTATTTCCACTGAGTATTGCTGGCATTCGCATCAGCATTATCTGTCGATGAAACAGGCTGATAAAAATTAAATGTGCCATTATGGTTATCTAAAATCCTGACCGAATGATCCATCCAATCACCAATTTCTTCACCGTAATCGTCAATCACGATCACGCTCGGCGTACCCATATAGACAGCATAATGAGTGCCCATGAAGGGCCGGCCGTCAAACATAGTAATCACCAGCAAGGCCAATTGCGTATCCTGAGACAGACCATCGAAGTCATTTTCGTTTGAGCTGACCGCCACCGATGATGACGCACTTAAACTTGGGCTAGAAACCGAAGCCGAACTCGAAGCCGAAATTTGTGTTTTTTTCTTATGAATTTTTTATGCGAAAGCGTTTTGCTGCTAGATTTTTCTCTCGTTCCCAGCTTATCTTGATTGCTTCTACCTAACGCAAAAGAAGCCAAAGCAATAATAGCAAACAGCAAGACAGCTGCGACGACAATTACTATTTTTTTAAACATCTTGTTCATAACTCAATCCCTGCACCAAGTCTAACAAAAAAGCCATCACGGCTTTTGCTAATTGATTATTATGTTGGATGAAAATCAGCTGAACTTCAGGCTTTGTAATGCCCTCTTAGCTTGCTGAGTTGGAAGAGCATGAAAATAAAAGTGATAAATGTTAGATAAGTCAAAATATTGAACGAAGCATTCAAATAAGGTTTGATCGTATCGACCACAAGACGAACGCTTAGCCATTTGAAATAGAAACCAACGAAAAGAGCAGCGATTAAGGCGATAGTGATGTAGAACCAGCTGTAATTATGTTTCAGGGTGCCGTTTTCTGCCTGGTACTGCAAAGCCCAACCGTCAATTTTTTCGATCCTAAAAGAGTCGCGCCAAGTCGATAAATGCACTGAGACCTTAAACCAGATCGTCAACTCGGCTGGAATCGTTGTCAAGGCCAGCAGAACATCAATGAGTCGGCGGTTTGGTGTTTTGATCGTGGCCACCGTATTCAAGATGGCTGAGACGAGGATCGGCAAAAACCAAATGTAAGACCAAACAAATTCATGAATGATCAGTGCGACCGGGATTAAGACAACTAGCATAATTCTAATCAGAAAATTGAAAGCCATCAGTATTTCCTGACTCCAAAGCTGTCTGGCATAAGCGGTTGAGATACCAGCCTTGGTCATATATTGGATAATGCCGGCCTGCCATTTTTTTCGCTGATTGTACAAACTCGGCAGCGTATTCATCGAATCGACATAGCACCGGGCCGAATCACTGATCTTGCATTGCCAGCCGACTTCTCGAATCTGCTGCGTCAGCAATAGATCCTCGGTATCGCTTTCGTTAGAATAGACACCATTCATTTTGAAATGCGTATAGACGTCTTTTAAAGTCTCCGGGCGAAACATCGAACATTGGCCGCCAGCGATTTGAGCAATATGATTATTCACTTTTTGCTTGATCGTCCAAGTTGAAAATTCAACATTTTGAGCAACGGCATAGAATCGTGACATCGGGCCGCCAAACTTGCCATGTTTTAACATATATTCTCGATTAGGATCATTTCGTGGAATGACATTAATGCTTTCAGGCAGCAGGCACTGATAATTAGCACTAACAGCGCCAGTCTTATACTGTGCGATCAATTCAAGATAGAGCGTTGATAAACAGTCTCTAGCCAAGTAGACATCGGCATCAATACCAACGAAGGCATCGATATTCTTGACTGACTTTAAATGCTCTTCGGATAAGGGTTCCTTAGTCAGATCACCCAAAAATAGTCGATAAATCTGGTTCAAAGCACCAGACTTTCGTTCTTTGTTATTGACTGTTTCCAGGACATAAAGATTTAATTGGTTGGAAAACTTTCGAATTTCGTTTTCCGTATTATCCGTACAATTATCCAAAGCGATAAAAACATCTAGAATATGGTGGGTGACCCCTCTTTGCGCAACGATACTTTGGAGGACACTCGTAATTGTGTCGGCCTCATTATGTGCTGGAATTACCAAGACCATCCGTTTAGAAACGTTATCATCAAAAATTCGATTGTTGACAGCATCCTCGTAAGCAACCATTTTTAACATTATGTGATCCTCCTAAAATTGCTCAATAACTTTGTTGCATAACCAATAACATTATTGTACATGAATTTTATTCCATTTACAATAACTTTGTTGTATAATTATGTTATGAAGAAGAGAGTTACATTTGCGCTTGACCAAGACGTTGTCGCAGAGCTTAAGACAATTTCAGATGAAACAATGATCCCACAATCTCGCTTAGTTGAAAAAGCCATCGAGGAAGTGATCGAGGAAGAAAAAAAGAAAATCGATCAAGGTCTTATCTAAGCTTTTTTAACTCAAAAGTAAACTAACAGTTATTCGTCATTCATTTGTAAAGCGTTTTAACAATACTCTCGAAATTATTGAGAGTATTTTAGTGTCTTCTAACGCAAACTCGGCAATATGTTGTTGTGCGTTGAACTGAACCTGGGTATGTTTTGGTTTTTAGCCATTGATGTCCTAATATCACCATTTCTAGCTAACCATTAAGGCAAAAACGCTGTCATTGATTCAATGTCCAATAAAATTATACTGATTCATAGAGTAAAAAGATACTTTTTTCTTCAATTGATCACGAATTAGCTCGTTATTTGAAAATTAGACATTTTTTTCATAGAAATAGCTCATATTCGTTGGCAAAAACAAAACATTTTCATGACATATAAAAAAGTCCCCCCGAAATGATCGACAGCTCTTATTTACTGATTATTTTGAACCGTATTATCGGCATACTGTTGTAATTGCTGAACATCTTTGACCGCTTCATTTAGATCAGATTTGTCTTTAGCGCCAGCGTTCACCTGTTTTTGCAGGGAAGTCACTTGATCATTTAAGCTCTTAATAGTTTGTTTGTCTTGCTGAAGTTTAGAAGCGAGAGAATCGACTTCGCGTTGTTTAGCATCGATCGTTTGCTGCATACTAGCAACTTTCGCGTTTTCTTCGTCAATTTTTTGTTGAATCTGTATCCTTAATGAATCGTTATCCCGTTTTGCATCAGTTAACTGTTTTTGCAAATTAGTTACTTTGCCATTCAGTGAAACAATGTTATTTTTCGCATCGCTCAAGTCTTGGTTTGATTTGCTTAATTGAGAATCCAGAGTCGTGATATGCGTATTTTTTTCTTGAATTCTGTGAGCCAAAGTATCAATATCAGCCTTCGTCTGCGCGACATTTTGGTGACCGGCCCAGACACTGTCAGCTATACTTTTTACACCAAAACCGGCAAAAAGCAGTAACACAGCCGTTCCTACAATTAAGAAACATTTTATTGTTTTCTTCATAAATACCTATTCAATATCTTGTTTGTGCTGCAAATAGGAGCACAACGTCTGATAATTATACTAGCCATATATACGAATATAAACGATAACTTTTTGACAGACAAGGGTTCGGTCCGCTCACGAGCCTAGTCCAGATCAACCTCAACCGGATAAACGAGATAACGATGTTTCATAAGTCTGCCTCCTTAACGCTAGGAATGATTGATCGATACGTCCCAATTCTAATAGCATCTTTGATCTGAATTACCTAAATCTATTCAAGAAAGCCAGCCATCTAGCTGAGATTTCTGTGACAATTCTGTCTATCAATCTATCAGAGCGTTTAGTCACTTGCGCTTGATCAATGACCTCATTGTCATCGTCTGTGGGATAGGCTTTTTCATACATACTCAGCAGCGTGATCTGAGCCATGGGTTCTAGTTTGAAAACACGTAACTCACGACTGGTCAGCTGCGTGATTTCTGTCTCTGTTAAATTCGTCTTTGCCTGCAGCTCTGCAAGTGTCCGTGTGTCGAGGATAAATTCCATTCTTTCTATGGCATTCATGTGATCAAGTCCTTTCGTATGGGGTATCTTATGAGGATAACAGAAAACGCCATCCAATCCTGCAAACAGCTGCCCAGCTTCATTTGCAAGAGTATTGAAAATGAGGTACAAACATATTTTGACCTAGGCCAATAATTTATTAAATTAAATCGCTGACAATAAACACTATTTTTTAGAGAATTTATTCAAGCTGCTTTATCATCGCTTATTGTTCCGTTTCGAACTTTAATTGCGCCTGCGGTTGACCCTTGATCGAATTTGCCTTGTTATAGTTTGCGAGTAATAGCCAGACAGATGTATTATGGCTAAACTGTTATATCGGCCAATTCAGTTTAGCAAAATCCTCTGATCAACCTGTTATCATAATGTCAGCGTATACGCAAAATCCATAGTCAATATGTGCTAGGTGTTATAATGAATTATGTTAGTTAACTCATGTGAACAAGTTAAATAAAACTAGCCTATGTTAAAAGAAATTGAGGTTTCGTATGGTTTTCGCGGCTGGTACTTTCCCTCTATGGGATCGATCATCAGAAGCGATCTTAAAATAATTAATTGATTAAAAGCACCTTGATGGTGTTTTTTTATTGGTTTAGGGTTTTAATTATTAAAAAACATCCCAGCTAATGTTGAGATGTCCTGTAAGTGATCTTCTTTGAAGTTATATTTCATTGGGTCTAAGGCCCGGTATTTATTATACAAAAACCACCAATTCTATGCCACAACCCAATATATGATCTAGTTTGTCCTGCTGGTCAACCAAGAAACGACCGCTACGACGATCACGGCGCCAATGATCGAAGGAATCAAAGCCATACCTGCAAGCGTTGGTCCCCAATGACCCAAAAGCGACTCACCTACCCAAGAACCAACTAGACCAGCCACAATGTTGGCAATCCAGCCCATAGCCTTGCCTTTGCTAGTTAAAGCGCCAGCGATAGCACCGATAACAGCACCGATAATTAAAGCCCAAATTAAATGCATAGTATTTCCTTTCCCAAACAAGATGTTATTAGTACTACTACTAATAACTTTATTTTAACAAAAATCACAAACTCATTTCTTGAGGCAAAAGAAGATCTCTACAGGCCTTCTTATTTTAATCTTATTTCTTTTCAGGATCTTTGGCTTCGTTGAGCTTGCGAGTAGCTGCTCAATCGTTCTTATCCAGATCTTTCTTGACATCTTCAACTTTGTCAGCAACAGCATCTTTAGCATCGGACAACACATCCTTTGCTTTTCCCACTGCTTTTTGAATCTTACCTTCACCTTCACGAGCCTTGTCACCGGTAACTTTGCCTTCGACTTCTTTGGCAGTACCAGCGGCTTTGTCTTTCAGTGAATCAACTTTATCTTTTGATGACATATCTTTCTCCCTTGGGTTATTTCAGTAAGTCGTACGAAAAATTACTGATAGATTAATTATGTCATAGTCAGATAACAAGACAATTAAACTACCATAACAAATACTCAGATAAAACATGAAACACGCTAGCAGAAAAGTCAGCTAATTGTCTTTAAATGTCTAGCAATCAACTGATGCAGCTGCCCAAAATCAGGTCTAAGGTCAAAATCATGTTTCGGAGTGCCTATTAAGCGATCAATAATAGCTTTTAAACGTGTTAGGTCGGTCTCGTCTGTATAGTCGATCCAATCAATATGCTCTAACCAATCAATGTAAGCATGTTTCCCTTTGCCATAGCTATTGCCAAACAGTAAGCATGGCGTGCCTGTCAAGACAGAAAAGACCATTGCATGCCAGCGATCAGTGATAATCATTTCTTGATGAGCAAACAATTCCAATTCTTGCTGAAATAATTTTTCACGCGTCATCGGCGTAATATGATCCACCGTATCAAGAACCGTATCTGTTTGTATAATCGAGCGTTGAGGCTTATCCAGCAAATGCTTCATAGACTCAACAAGCGTGTCGTCCACCACTTTTTCACCATCACGGCGTAAAGCAAATAAAGCTCCTGAGCGCTGGAAATGGAAGTCTTCGGCCTTCATATACAAGACCATATCGGGCGTGAATAAAACGTGATTGGAAAATGTTGTCTGCATGCGATGATAACTTTGCGCATCGCGGGCGATCAAGAATAAATGTGGATTCCGACTATAAGCAGCCTGACTCAGCTGTTGCTGTTTATGACCAAAATCAGTCTCTTCAAAGTGAATAGATTGTGGAAAAGAAATCGTCAGATTATTCACAAAAGTAGAAAATACCTTTCTCCGCGCTGATTCATGCTCTGTATAAAGGCTTCCCATATTACCGCCGCCAACAAAAGAAACAACGTCTTGGGAAGTAATGATCTTCTCAACAGCTTCGATCCCGGCATCATTATCATCTTCTAGAATTTCAATATATTGAAATTCGGGGAACTCAGTCTCAATGTATTTTCGCGAGGCCAAAGAAACAGCTTGATCGCCTAAGTTCGTATAATCGGGAATGCCGAAAGCAAAAAACTTTGGTCGACTATTAGTTGGCAAGGTCGAAACTGATTTTGTTGTTTCAATAAAAAAACGAGGCATCATATATCTCCTTTAAGATCGATCAATTTATTTTTGTGTTAAAAAATCATTTTTCTCATAAGCTATATGCATTTCTCTTTTGTTGATCACAAAGATAGAGAGCAGAACGCTGACACCATTGCTTAAAGCGAAGATGAAAAAAGACATTCCCACTCCCACACTTGAGATCAACAAAGGAAAAATCAAACTGATGACAAAATTTGTAATCCAGGTCGTTGCAGTTGCGATCGACATAAAACGCGCTTGAACAACCGTAGGAAACATCTCAGACATAATTAACCAAGTCACTGGGCTGACAATCCCTTGGTGGCTGGCCAAGAAAAGAGCTAGAAAGACTAGAACGAGCAAGCTTGTCGCAGCTTGATCAAGAGACTTTAAGTGCATGACGAAAGCTAATAAAGCCAAGAAGAGAATATTGCCTGATAAACCGATCAACAGCATACGATGATGATCATACTTTGCAATTAATCTTGTACCAAAAATACTGGCTAGTACCGAAACAAAGCCTATCAAAACGTTGGCATACAAAGAACCGCTTTGGCCCATACCTATTCGTTCTAACAAAATCGTGCCATAATACATGACTGTATTGACACCGGAAATTTGTTGAATCAAGGCAATGACGGCACCAGAGAAGAGCAGATAAATAAGACTGGGTTTTTTCCAAATGCTGCGCCATGCTAAACCATTACCAGTGTCCTCGGTATTTTTGGCATTATTTGCCAATTTTTCCGAAACTTCTCTTGGAAAACCAAGTCTTGAAAATAGATGACGTGCACGTCTGACTTTATTTTGTAAGAGCAGCCAGCGAGGACTGCCGCTAATATGAAAGGAATTAAACCATAAAAAAATAGCTGGAATACTAGCGGAAATAATCATGACTCGCCAAATCGGTCCCCAGTTCCCCCAGATATTTCCTAATATGGCATTAACACAGAAAGCGGTCAACTGTCCCATGACAATGAAAATGGCATTTTTGTTAACATTATTTGTCCGAACCGGTTCGGGTGAGATCTCAGCTAAATACATCGGTGACAGACTGGAAGCAGCTCCGACGGCTAAACCCAAAATAAAACGGAAAATGGCCATAAACATAAAATTCATCGAAACTGCGCAAAAAATAGTTGAAATAGTAAATAATGCAGCGATCCAGCGAAGCGTCTTTTTTCGACCAAATCGATCTGCAAGACTGCCGCATCCAAGTGCACCGATACACGCGCCTAGTACCAAAGCACTTGAGACAACACCTTGTAAAGCCGGAGTCAAATCAAGCTGACTAGGTTTGCTCATAAAAGCTAAAGCGCCATTAATAACGCCCGTATCATAACCGAATAGAAAACCACCCAAAGAGATTACGTAAGTACTGTATCTTAAAAAACTATTATTGAACTTGGCATGTTTTCTATGCATTGAAATCCTTTCTTGTCTACTAAATTTAGAATAAAAAGATAAGTGCATTTATGTAAACACCATTTCATTCTAGTCCTCTTTATCTACGACTTTTATAAAGTAAGCTTTTCTAACTAGCGCTAATCATATTGGAGGATGGCTATAAAGCGTTCGATACGGATACGAGGCAGCTTTATTAGACCAAGCTAGTCAAGAAACAACGCTGGATCAGATCCATTTTTGCAGGTAATGAAAAGGATCTTTGGGCAGCTTTTATGCTAAAAGTTGCCTTTGAATTATCTAGATACAGCGGCCTAATAAAAAAACGACTCGTATGAGCCGTTTACAAACAAAATCTAACTGAGATTAGCGAAGTGGTGCACGATAACCAGCTCGTTGTGCTTCATCAGTGGTCTTAAACCATTGGACAACATGCTTCGTACGTGCGTAATAAGTACTGCCGGGAATATGATAAATATGATCAACGGATCCTTTGATCAGGCCATTACCGTTGGCATCAACATAGCGCTGTTCACCGGGATTATTTGCGGCAGCAGCAGCGGCAGCCGCTTGAGCAGCATTGCTTCTAGAAGCAGCTTGAGCGGCTGCTTGTGACGAAGCCCGGGCAGCAGCGGCAGCCTGAGAAGAAGAAGCGGCAGCCTCTGAAGCAGCTTTGGAAGAAGCAGCGGCTTCAGAAGATGAAGCAGCAGCACTTGACGACGAAGCGGCCTGAGAAGATGCCTTCTCTGAAGCCTGTGAAGCAGCACTGCGTTTGATCGTCACGATGACACGCGTATGGCTCGTATATTTCTTACTATGTTTACTAATTAATTGATTGGTCTTATGAGAATCAACTTTGTAAGCAACTTTATTAGTAGCACTTTGAATTTTAATCGTTTTTTTGAAAGAACCATTTTTGTGAGCTTTAACCGTAAATTTACGATACCCGCCCTTATATTGTGTAAAAGTGATTTTTTTATCACCTTTAATTTTGCCGTGGATAGTTACTTTGCCATCAGCGTCACTAGTTAAATTTACTTTGCGATTATCTTGACCGGTTACATGCAGCGTAATCCCTTTAACCGCTTGCATTTTAGCCGAAGCTGTATTCGCAGATATTTGGAAATTCCCCGAAGCGCCAAAAGCGAATAAAGAAATTGCAGCTATCCAAAATGGAGGTCTGTCCTATCACCGTGCCCTGGCTATTGTATAGCGGGACTTGAATATAGGCAGACAAAAATAGAACGGCTACAAACAAGATAAACAAAGCAGTCACTTTAACAACAAAATGGACAGCACGCCTATGCTTGAGAATTTTATAAGCTTCAGACCATTTAGGATCATGACGGCGGTCCTTATAAAACTGCCAAGTATGCGGCGAACCCTGTCTCGATGATCTATAATCCCCTTGATTAGCCATTCTTCCCTCTCTCCCTCAATTTAGCTGGTTAAAACATAACTCAATCGAAGGCAAAAAGAAAGTAAAAAAATCATCTTTCATATAATAAAAAATAAAAATTCCAGGTTTGTGTGGAAAAAGCAAAAACGTCATTAACCAGCCAAAATTCTTTAAGCAATTCAGCAAATCTCGATATATGACATTGACCAAAAAAACAGGCTGATATCACAGTCTCTTTTCTACTTATATTTAATTATGTTTTCTGAAAATAAAATTACGTACTAGCTGAGTAAGCCCCATGCGTATGATTATTTTGCCTTGATGATGATGTCTGTCCATCATGGCTTTAGCGATTGAGCCACCGCCTTCTTGAACCGTTCGTATTAGTAAACCGCTCTGATGTTTATTCAGATCCGTCGATATGCCGCCGAGTATCACGCCGAAAATTTCAACGGAAATTTCGTGTTTTTTATAATACATCGCAAATGATTTGATCATTGAATTTAGCGAAGCCTTACTTGCCAAATAGCCCAATGGATTAAAAGAACCGATAGGCGTCGAAGGAATTGTGACATTCAAGATTCTGCCATGATTTCTTGATAGCAGCGGTGTAAAGGACTTGATCATTTCAAAATTACCAAGAAAATTAACCTTTGCCAGCTCCTCTAATTCAGAAGATGCCAGTTCCAGAGGATTTCTTTGCATATTGCCAGAAATACCAGCGTTATTGATCAGTCCATCCAATTTCGGATAATGTTCCGCTAGATATCTGGCAGCTTCATGAATGCTGCTAGTATCGTTGAGATCGATTCGTAACCACTGAGCAGTAATTCCCTCTGCTTGTAATCGATGAACAGCCTCTTTTCCACGCCCTTCATTTCGAGCACCAATCAGGACCGTCCAACCCTTCTTTCCCATTTGTTTGGCAGTTTCAAACCCAATACCTTTGTTAGCCCCGGTAATCAACACACTTTTTGTCATTTTTTGCTCCTAAAGCTTAATTATGTTGACACTGTCAACATAAAGAAGATTATCCTATTACGTTGACATTGTCAACTTTTTCGGATAATGTTTTTTATATAGATAGATTGGACCTGACACGATGACAAAAAATACCCGTGACAAAATCATAGAAACGACTATCAAAATTATCGAAAACAAAGGCATTGATTCTGTCAATATGCGTGATCTAGGGACAGAAATCGGCTTATCTCGGGGTGCAGTATATCGGCATTTCAAAAACAAAGATGACTTGCTGGTCACGATCGCTGTCCAATCATTCGCTGAACTCTCGACACGTCTTTCAAAGTTAATACCAGGTAATTCGCAAGCCCAATTAATTAACTTGTTGAATGACTATTATCGTTTTGGCACTGAGCATCCTTCTATATATGATTTAATGCTTAAAAGGAAATGGACCACTGCTGAATATCGGGACTTACGACCTGTGGCGATGCGACCATTAGAAATACTTCGCGAGTTTATTCCAAACACGATTGATTCCGCTATCGTATTTTCCTTCATTCATGGCCTTATCGAGTTAACTAATTCTGATCATGTTGAAGCAGAAAAAGGATTAGATGATCACCAACTTTTAATTTCAGCTTTTGTTTCAAAACTATATTAATCGCATTATACAAAAAATCATTTTTCAAAAAATAGCAAAAACATATTTCTCAGCATTAATAGTCTGATTGAACATTATGTAAAATCATGGCCGGTCCTAATTCATGATGGGTTTCAAGCCGACCGAAAAGATAAAATGCAAGAATCAAAACACGCTGTTAATGATGATGAGGCTTATAAATTTTTTTGTGCTGAAACCGTTGAATTCTGCAGCAATAACTTTTTGTTGCCATTGCGGTCTAAAGAATAGACAGACGTGACCGGCATTTTTTGTAAAGAAGCAGCTTTATTCGATAGCTGAGAACTGAGGTTAATCGTAGAAATAATACGATAAAATTGGTTAGTTTTCTTCAGGGCTAAACCAATTGTTTCCTTGTGCGATCTCACCATGATATCAAAAACGAGATGGTCATATCTTTGCGCTTTAGTCAAACAAACCTTAGTCGATAATAACTCATTGATTGAAATTAACGCAGCAGTTTTCCAGGTGAAATATCTTTTTGGATCGCTACCAAGCGCCATTATCTCATCTGACAGTTGCCAATGATTCGAATTAAATCTTTTGTTGACGATTTCTTTCCAGAACATCGTTGGTCGAATATTTTTGGGCTGATGTTTGTCCACTTGTAAGCCACAAAGATGGAGAAAATTACTTTTTTCAAATTCTATAGTCACTTGAGAGATATGTTTGGAACGCATATTTTCTTTATATTCGTAAATAACTTTTTTATCAATAAAATAAGTCTCAAAAAAATCAAGCGCCTTTTCCCAAACCCTCTGACATTGAGTTTCTTTATTACGTATCGCTTCCGAAGAAGATATTGCTTTATTTTTCATAAAACTCCAAAAAAAAACGCGGATAAACCGTGTCTATCATATGTAATATGTAGTGCAAGCTTTTCTTGCGCCGAGCACGCTGACAGACCCTTACGTCCTGCATTAACCAGTCACATGTCACTGGCGAGACTAACAGACCCTTACGTTCTGCATTAACTCGGTGGGCGCCTGCGACCCTTACTAACAACACAACACGGAACCACAGGACACAACAACCCACGCAGTTCCTCCACCCATTATTAGGTATCAACTTTATTTGAAATCCGTCTTAATAAAATCTTAATATTTAAAAACTATAGACTCTGCTGATTCTCAGCAGCTTTCTGCGTAAGGCTTGCCTGAGCACGATCATCTCAAACTCCCTAAATCCTTATTTTGAAAATAGCTTAGCACTGTTATCGACAAAATAGCATACTCGAATACTCATTTTTGATTATAAAAAAACACCTCACGAGCCCCAGCCCGATATAGCGTTTCTTGATCATCTCAATTACCAGCTCATTACACTTTAGCGAGCTTGGACATAACTTTTTTAATGTTTTTATTCGTGGTAATGCTTTGCAGCATTTTCTTTTGTGGGTCCGGTTGAGAAAGACGGTCGTTGATAATTTTTTTGGCATTATCTGTAGTAAATTTAGGCGAAATATTGTTCGTTCGAGACCTCCTTGAAGAGATCGTATCATAAAGTATCTTGCATAAACTCAGTATCTAATGAACAAGCGGTTAATAAAAAACCTTTTAATTCAACTTCGAAGATTTTCCCTGCAGCCAATGCAATAGACATATCATATAGTTTTTGTGGATTATTATCGGAAAATTTAAAAAGTTGAATTTCAAGAACATGATAGTTGAAAGGAAGGCCGTCCTTTTATTGCCATTATTGAAAAGTTGCTTGGTTGCAATCGAATACCATAAAAAGGCTGCTTTATCTATAATGGTCGGATGAAAATCTACTCCAAAGGCCTCTTGATTCATAGCTGATAAGACACGATCTAATCCATTTTCATCTTTAAGGCCATAAAGTGATTCTTCGCTAAAATTTTCTCAAACGTCTTATTGTAAAGGCACATTTGCTTAATCGATAAGTCCTGTCTATCAGTAAAAAAACATGAAATTTTTCGTAACTCTATCAGCGGCATCTAACAGGTCGATTTCGTAATAACGATTATTAATATGACTCACTTTCAGATTTTGATAAGACTGTAGGTTGAGTTTGCTACTAAGGAAAAACACAAATTCATTTAATTGCTTTGTTTTAAAATTCGTAACTACAAAATCTAATTCTTTTAAATTGACTAAGTCGTCGGGCATTCTTGAATTTTAACCAAATTATACTAACGAAATACTGGTTACTGTGAGGTTATAAAAGTAATTAATATATAGCCATGAAAATCTAATTTGCCTGTATTTAATCCACTGCTTGAAGATACGTAGCGGCTCTTTTCACCCAGACCACAGAATGCCAGTTGCCACTCTTAAGACAAAAATGGAACGCGGTGGGCTAAGGAATCTTAAATGCGAACATATTGGTAACAGGCTGCAAGTGATCACGTAGACATTCCTTGCAGCATAAATGCTATCGTCTCATTTGTAGGAAGGCACTAACTTCCGTGTTTCAACATCTAAATATTATTGAACAATAAAAAAGACCACCCTATTATGCATGAACTAAGTTCGGAGGCCTAGGCGGTTCTGTTAATACTTACTATACATACATGTATACATGGATTTTGTCTTTCTGGCTGGCATTTCTTTAAATATCCACTGGCTCAAAAAAGGATTGACATTCAATATTGATTCTTTTTGACCAACTGTCTCGCTTAATTGCACGGATTGCATGGTTCTCTCATTGCAAATTCGGTAACTCGAATATATTCCACTAGGCCATTCATACAAAACTGATCTGGAGATTTTTTCCTAATTTGTTTGCTATTTCTTCGATAGTTTTAAAAGAAGGATTAACATTACCGTTTTCAATCCTTGCAATTGTCGATTGCGGTTTGCCCAATCGCGCAGCTAGTTCTCTTTGACTAAGCCCCTCTTGTTCTCTTAAATTTCTTATTTTAATAGCAAGATCTAACTTTTGGCTCTCTTTTGAGAGGGCTTGCTTGAATCCTGGATCTTTGCTCTCTCTTTCTGCAATATAGTCATCAATCGTACCAATAATTCTTTTTTGCATGTCTATTCTCCTTTGTAAAATCAGTTAATGATTGTTTTCCATAAATCTATCCCTTCTTTGCCTACCTTTCTCTAATTCTTTCAAGGGCGTTTTATTGCTTTTCTTTTTAAAACCGTGCGTGATCACGTACTGGCTTTTCTCTAAATGAAAGTAGATGCCTCTCAAATACTCTTTACCAATTCTTGTACGAATTTCATACAAATTGTCCTCTAGTTTAGCTGCCCATTGCATTTTAAAGGCCTCTTGCAAACCAACTTCCTGAATCTTTTCAATCACAGAAACTAGTTTAATTCTTTCCTTTTTGGGCAGAGAATCTTAATGATAGCATATAAGCTATCATTAAGTATGAAAAGTATTTGAGGAGGCAAAAATAGTTCATGTCCACACCAGGAATATCAAAATACAGTGATTCTTCTTTTAATGAAAGAACTGCAATCGGAATTTTAGAAGACCTGCTAGAATCAAAAACAAGGCATCAAAACGTTTTTTAAGCAGAATGACCGGACTCCTGATTATGATGGAACTTTCGAATTATTCACCCCTGACCGAAAATCCTCAAAACAGTTCATTGTGCAAATTAAAAAGACTTCCAATCTTAAGCCAGGGGAACAAGGAAAAAATAGAGATAAATATCTATATGATTTAGAAACAAATTTCCTTTATTACGCGAAAGAGAGAGTAAACGAAAGTCCAGCTATTTATTTTGTCGTAAATATTGTAATGAATAAAGTTTTTTGGTTGTACCTTTCCGATGACAAACTAATGGAACTCAATTTCGAAGGCAAAGGAAAAGTTCGGTATGTCTTTTCTCAGAATGAAATACTATCCGAGACGCCCGGCAATTTAATCACTTGTAAAACGATCTCCGGTAGGAATCGATCTTCTTCGTGCATGATTTTCTCCATATCGAAAGCACCAGGTTTCGAATACATGCAAAGACCCTGCAAAAAACACTCGCACGATCTGACGCATTCACATGCACAGAATGTTAATCAAGTATGCTCTTATACCAAATTTCGCCATTAACAAATCTGTTGTCATCTATGAAATCAATTTTTAGATTCTTGGATGAACTCAATCTTAGTTTACGTTGATAACATTCTGTGTAATCACGCTGGCTTTTCGGTGTTGTACCAGCACTGTGCTGAAAAATATACACCACTTTATCTTTATCTTCTATCAAACTTCTAAAAAGCCCATTAATATGGCCATCATCGCCATTGAATCCAAACCCGATGACTTCAATCTCATCACAATCCTTCAAGTTATCATACAAATCAACATATCGTCTTAACATAGATATTGAGGTTAGTGGCTTGGTTCCGCTTTGAGTAAACATAAGCGGAACAAGGATTCCTTCATAATCATCTTTTTTGGATGCCGGCACAATTGTATTTTTATATGGATCATAAAAATCATCAACGCTACCATTCAATTTGTATATTGTTGATCTCTGCTTCAAAATGTCAGAAATCAAATTATTATAGTTCGTGGTACCAACTGCCTTAATATCACATTTCTCCGCTATGTCATTTGTATCTTGATAAAACCCAGATTGGGTTTTTATTTCTTCAACGTCACCTAATTGAGAAATAATATAGCGTCGGACGGAATACAGAAAAATCGAAATTCTGGTAAATTTAGCCCATTCGGAACTCGGTTTATACAGATAGCGAAAATGGCTGTCTATCAAGGATTGGTAATCTAAATTCTGGGCATACAAATTAGAAAGTATATCTTTCGCTAACTTATTAAAAATAGTCATCGTAGTATCGGTGGTTTTCACTGTTTCTTCATCATTCTCATCTAAAACTATGGCCAAGCCATTTTGACCCGTTGCCGAATAATTAAGACTGAACGGATTTGCTAAATTGTCAAAAATCTCAATCTTGGGTGGCGTTTTCTTGAATAACTGTTGATTTAAATCAGATACTAGGTCTTCGCCCAAAGAACCAATAAGGAACTCTAAAAAACACGTCGAAATAATTGATATTCTATTGGTTTCTTTGGGAAACATCTCGATTAGCTTTAAAAAAGCCGAAAAATACTCAGAACTAAAAATGCTCGAATGTTTAGCGAATTTATCATTTAATACTGCTACTTGGGAATAGAGTTTTTCGCCAAAACCTAGACCCGTTTTTTTAATAAATGATTGCTGTACATCTTGTTCCCCAATATCCCAGTTTGCCAGCATATGAGATACATTACTATCAAAATTATCAAAAAAACTTAAAATAGCATTTCTTCTATTTTCTAAACTAGAAGAAATAATATCCTCAAAATTGCCCTTTCCAAAAACAAACAGGCGCTTATCTTTGAAATCCGCAGGAAGCCAATTACTAGTAGCAATTTGAGACTGCAGATCAATTTTGTTAATCATTTTGGAAAAATAATCTTTATCCTCTTGTTTTGGCATTTTAAATATATCAAGAGCAAATTTTCCACCAGATGGTAAACCATATCCCATTTCGGCTCCAGCTCCAAAAAAGAGACCAATTTTCTTTTTATTTGTCATTTATTTTCCCTCGATGTCCCGTTTAAATTTGGATTCCAATTGGTAACAAGATTTATCGCAACTGCGGTAAAAAGAAATATAATCGCATCTACGTTAGATACTAAAAAGCGTGTGCTTACATAAGCGGCTGTGAGATACATACTTCTGATTCATGATGATGCAAGAGAAAATTAAGCTTCAGCGGCAACCATCTGCTGTGCATCATAGTCTATTAAAATATCAGGATTAATTTTTTCGATATCTAGAACAAAAATTGTAGGCAAAACAAAGTCGCTGTCCCTTTGCTTTGTCAGCGTAATATCCCATGGCTTAGCAGAAAAGTACCAGATTAAAAAATTTATATCAGATCCGATAAGTGATTTCATCAAGCGTTTATCAATAATCGGGATATGCGGTTGTCCCGAAATTTGGCTTCCTCGCTCTAGGTTACCAACGATTTTCTGCTTTGTTTGTAAGTACATCGTAGAGCTGTCTTCAACCATAAAGACAGTTTTAAAACCAGGATGATTCTTCAGGTAATTATTTTTGATACTTTGGTTATGCTTTCGGATCACCCGCTGAAAGTTATGACAATATCTAACATAGGAATGATGTTGAGAGGTTGACAAGACACTGGTATCTGGTCGAATAAATATTTGTTCAACATTCGGATTTTTTTTCAAAATCCCA
Organism: Oenococcus sicerae; assembly: GCF_004102045.2. Lineage (GTDB taxonomy): Bacteria > Bacillota > Bacilli > Lactobacillales > Lactobacillaceae > Oenococcus > Oenococcus sicerae. Next base: position 319,382 of record NZ_CP029684.2, read on the forward strand.
GTTGCTTCTAATCTTTTTCTGGCTTCAGCTTCCGCCTGGCGTTCTGGATTTTTTGTACCAGCTTTGACGGCATTATCATCTACTTCCATCACATCAATCATCAGTTTCAATTCGTTATTATAAAAATCAGGCAGTTGATGTCCGCTTCCATTAGCTGATGAATCAATCCAATGCACATCACTCTTAACGCATTCGATAATCTCAACTGCTTCTTTTGTTAACGGGCAAATAGCTGAATCCTCTACTAATTGGACCGCTTTGAATGCAAATTTTTCTGGTGACATTTTCTTCATTTAACCTCCAGAATTTCAAATAAAAAATGTAATTGCATTATCCTGAAGCACTTAAGATTATTATTATGCGAAAGTTCTAACCACTAAATTCCTCATGGCCAGCATTCACTGATTAATAAGTCCGTAAATCTCCGAGATTGTCAACCTTGGTGCCATCTCGTTCAGTTTTAATGAATTTTTCCCCATTAATTGTTTCCACTATCACCTGTTCGCCTACATGCCATTTGCCGCCAAGAAAATAAATGGTAGCAAAGGTCTGCCTTAGATTGGCATTTTCGATATAAAAGACAACTTCGTCTTTTGAAAACGAATGCTGCTCTCCGTCCACTGTCTCGCCTAAATCTTTTTGAGCGTGAACTTCAGCAATGTGCCTCCGGTAGGGTTCATCTTCATAATGTACTTCATAAATCAAATAATCCGCCAATTTCGCCATCAAACTATCTTCTTTCGTTTTTTGCTGAATTCACATCTGAAATTAATCTCAAATTCAGTTAGATAGAAGCTACTACATTTAATAGCAAAAATAAAGAGAAAAAACCATTTTTTATATAAGAAAACAACGATAACGTATTCCGAAAAAGGTTTTTCTTTAATATCCTCATAGCTTATAGATCTCACTTGCATCGTCCGCTACTTTTCGGCGCAAACAAAACCACCAGTTTCAGCTGGTGGTTATCAATTACTCCACAGACACAACCACATTCTCCGCTTCGATAATCTGCTGGTCATCGGCCTGCAGCGTCTCGGAGAAAACCTTGATCAGCCTCTTGCCCATAGGACGGAAAGTCAGAAAAGTCAGGCCGCCGGAGGCGATGCCGCCAATAATCGGAACAGCCTTCGTGACCAAGCTGGAAGCTGTCTTTTTAGTAACCTGCAGACCGATTGCAGCACCGATTTTTTTCATCAGCGGGTACCAAAAGGTCTTCGTTAAAGTGGCCTGCAGCATTTTTTTACCGGCAGTCTCGCCCAACCCTCTAGATACAAGCATCAGGCCCGAATTGGCTGTGGCAACCCCAAGCATGGCACCTAAATACAACATCACTTCTCGTTCGCCCGCTTCAGTCAAAGCACCATCTTCATTAAAAATGCTCGGCCGGCCAAACACATAAGCCACTTCTTGAGCCATACGGACAGCAAAAGCAAAATATTGCAGGATGTCGGCTGTTGCAGTGCCAGCCATCATCACAGGGTTAGACGGCAGCCCCGCAGCAAAAGAAAAAACCGTACTTTTCTCCGTGTCGTTTAACACGACGCGATTAGCGATCTTAATCAGATCCTTAGTTTTATACAGGCTCTGTGGACCCTGATCCACAAGTTGCGCCAGCTCAGCGCCCTTCAAATGATTAAAAGTCTTCGCCAGAAAGGCCATCTGATCTACCTTGACTCCCGGTAATTTAATCGTTTTTGACACAATCTCCGGCAGGAACTGATCCTCTTCTTCGTCCATGATGCTCTCCATAATTTATTAACTTAAAAAGAAGTATATAACGAAAACCACTCATTGCCGCATAGAAAGGCTCCTTTTTACTTTGTGTGGCATATGACGTACAATTAAAAAAGAAAGGAATAATGATCATGACCAATATAACAGCTAATGCAAGAATTGATACTCGAATTGATCCAATAATTAAGAAAAAAGCCGAAAAACAGCTGACTCAACACGGTTTGACTATGTCTGAATTCATGCGGATAGTTGTCACGACCGTCGCTAATGAGGGCTTACCAGAGTATTACGGTTTTCCTAATGATCAGGTTGTTAAATCATTAGCCGAAGTCACTGACGATCTTGCAGGAACTAAAAAATTAAAGAGCGCGACCAGTAAACAAGAGTTGGAGCGGCTGCTAAGTGAGTAAGGTAACGCCGACTTCTCAGTTTAAGCATCAATATAAAATCGTAAAGAAAAATCCCAGATGGCGGTCAATTTTTAATGGCAAGCTACCTTTTGGTACAGAGGAACGGCCGCCATGGGACTACATAATTGATTGTTTTTTAACAGATAAGACTATCCCGGAATATTTCTATGTGCACTCATTAAATTTACCTAATAAAGTGACACAACAGCTTAAAAAGCGCCTGCCAGGACAAGATGTCAGGTTTAAAATTCTAGAATTACATTTTGATGGCCATAATGGCGATCATCTATTGGTGTACGCGCAGATAGCGGATCAAGTTTATCTAGTCTCGATTGGCACACATAGTGATTTATTTTAGCTTGGCTTATTAGACAACAGCGCTACATAGGAACTTATATGGGAGGGACCATAGCCATGTTAAAATCAAAAAACACTTTTTATTCATTACTGGCTGCCATTATTTTGTCAGTCATCAGCCTGAGCGTTTATTTAAGTAATGGAAAATCATTTAGCGCCTGGTTCACCGTCACTAATAATGCAAACGGCTCCAGCATTAATTTCGGTTCCTCGTTTTTATTCTTGTTTTTAATTGCTAGTCTAGCAGCCTGGATTAATTTCGGAATTAGTTATTTGAAAAACAGAAAAGGCTGATTGATCCTTAGTAAAACAAATACCCCGATGCCTAGTGTGAATATATCGAGGGTATTATAAGTTTCAGACCCTATCAATTGCATTTCTGAAGTCTTCGAGATTTTGAGATGTCTCAAGCGAGAGTTAATAAACCCACGTTATCAATCTATTGTGTCTAAAGCAATTGAATCATTTGACAAGATAGTCTTGTCTTCTTTGTTTCTGACATCAAAGACCGATTTGATAAAGCTTTGTTTGTCGTTTTTGGGAGAATTCTTCTCCAGCAGCATAGAAAGTTGAGTGACGTTCACAAATTTATCATAGTTATCCGTCATGCCATATTTGTAATAAACTTTTACACCTCCAGAGACTGTCCTGTATTCTCGTATCATATCGTTGAGGACCCTATAAGCATTTTCTGTGTTCATATGAAAATCAACATACGTTTTGATGATCGAAGGTGCATCTGGAAAATGTACTGGATCTGCTTTGTACAGAAACCTTGACATGCTGTAGATATTTGCAAAACTATATGTACTTCTGTCATATAGATTTACATCTTGCTCATCATATATGCTGTTGAGAAATTTCTGAAATTCCGTTTTGAGGAAATCTAATTTGTTGTTTAGATCAAGATCTCGATCACTGTATCCAGGAAATGCGTTTTGTAAATCATTAATTAGTTCATAAACTAAAGACAGATATTTGGGATCACGTAGACAATATTCAACCATAATCTGTTTAAAATCAGGTAGATCTAGGAGCTGACATATCTCTCCGGTTGTTCTGGCGATTGCATTTTTAAACAAAAAATCTGCGGGCAAATATCTTGTTGGCAACAAATAAAAATCTAAAAATTTACGAATCAAGATCGATGCATCTTCTGATTTCAAGTCCCCAACTACAAAATTTAAGCCTGTTAATAAATCTTTTTGAAATACCAAAGGTTTGTTAGGCAATTGCTGAAAACTTGATTTTAAATCGCTTGATTGGTCAGTATTCGAAACCAGAAGCTTGGCAAAGTCCATAACCTCAATCATGGGATCACTATTCGTACCCAAATAAGCATTGAAAAAATTAGCACTCATCATTCTCTTATTTCTCATAATATCCGGACGTGGATTTGGCCCAAGAGAACTATATGTATATTCGCGCTGCAATCCCGTTTGGCCATCCCTAAAAACCGCTGCATTAGAAAAACAAGTCGCTAATAAATCTAGGTATTTTCCGTGATCTGGGACTTTAAAAAAATCATCGAAAAAAATCTGATACTTTTCTTGATTCTTTTTTTCATCTGTCACATAGAAACTGATGTCTTGATTCAAATCTGAAGAAATAAAAAAGTGCCGTTGCTGATATATCTGTTCATAAACCGAGAAATCTTGAAATTTAATAATTTCAGCGACTAAATAATCGGGAAAGAAAAGTCTTTTCTCAGTCTTGAAGTATGAGGCTATCGAAGAATTGATGAACCTTTTAAACTCTCGTAAATCAAAATTATTAGCCAGAAAAGAGATAATTTCCACCGTTTCAGTATTCTTAGTATTAAGAGATATACCGTTTGCAAGGGCAATATTAGCTAGAGCTGATGTGTAAATGCCAGCGAGATATTCCTTCGATCTGATTGGCATTGAAATTTTTTTCTGCACGATTTTATTTAGATACCCAGGATTGATCCCAATGTTTTTCAGGGAGTGCTCCAACTGTTCTTTATCATACAAGAGAACAACTAGCAACCGTTTTAAGTTCAAAACATTGTTAACCAAGTTGAGAATCAGGAATACATTCTCAGCTTCAATGCGGTCCAGATTATCAATAACCAAGAGTACCTTTTTGTTGTCTCTCTCAAGGACTGTATCGATATCCTCAAAATAAGCATTTAGTTCCGAACTCCGATCTCGACTATTCGAAAATAAATTGTCCAACAAGCCATTACCCTTATTGCCAAACATCAATGATAAAGCAAGGTTTGTAACGGCCTTTATTTGCCGAGAAGACAAACGTAAACTGCCTTGACCAAAGATTTTTCTAAAAAGATCATCTACTAAAGAGACCTGGTCTTTGTAGATCCAAGGTTCAAAATCATCAATGATAATGACCTGATTCTTGTCAAGACCAGTTATTGCATTCTTTACCAAAGTGCTTTTGCCTGATCCCCAAGGTCCTTCGATTCCGATCACAAAGCGATCAGGAGAATCGTAATAATTGATCGTCGATTGAAGGTCTTGAATGAGAGAATTCCTAGAAAGCAAATCATAATCAACTTCCGTCTCTTTAACTAAGAAAGGTTTTGTAAGATCATATTTGCCATTTGCAGGATAACAGATATCCTTCAAATCAAGCAACTGCGTTTCCGATTGTGCCCTTGGCCTTTCATAGATCAGGCGATTACGAAAAAACACAAAAGCAGCGTATAACACCACAATCAAAGCAATGAGAGAAATATCAATAATCAACGCGATATGCAAAATCAGCAAAATGAGAACATCTAAGATAACAGAACAGGCAACTATAAAAGCAGTTTGGTCAATCTGATTAAGAAATGGTGATTTGATTCTTCGGATAGGTTGCCATTTAAAAAACAATAAGAGAAGTAAAACTATTATTAACATAAACGAAATAAATCCAAATCTCTTATCCTGAAATAACGCCACAAGCCCAAAATAGGCAGCGACACAAATCGCAGAGAAGATCACTGAACAAACCAGTTGGTCTACAGTAGGAAATTTTTTACGGAAATCAGTCCAATATTTCTTGTACCCATTAATTAGTCCCTTTATCTTTGTCTTGCTTCCCACAATAAAATCAGTCCCATCGTATTTTTGACCAGCATATCATCATGCCTACCAATCTCCCAAATTATAGTTTATAAAAGCTCAAATTGAGATATTGACGATTAATATTTAAAGCTAAACTAGGATAATCAGTTTCCTCAATTTGAAATTGGCAGACCCCTAGGTGAGTTTGAAATTTTGGAAAAATACTTATCTCTTAATGTTTTCCTCAGATTTGCATCAAGTTGGATTCTGGCGAATGCTTTTTCGATAAATGGAGACTCAAGTTCTTTGTCAGCAATCCCCCGAGAAACTTCACCTTTCAAATTACATATTTTTAACGCCTCAGGGTAGTCTTGCTTCTCTAATATCTCCGCAATCTGAATTTCCAGCCGTTTACGTTCTTTTTCCAGATCCTCACGCGTGGACGAATAAATTTCTTCTAAATTACCCTTAATCTCATCAATATCTTTTATATGAGGCAATCTTTTGTGTCCTAAGTAATAGTTGGTTTGATCGACTGTGATATTCAAAATAATTTGCTTTTGCTTTTCGTCTATTGTTTTGAAAAATTTATCTTTGAATGTCGAGAGACGGCCTATCTCATTAAATTGCTGTAAAACATTTTTAACTATTTCATCATTTAAAAAAAACATCTCAATTTCATTGAAGGGCAATACGAATATTTTTTTGTCTTCAAGAGATTTAATATCGTCAGCGTCTCTGCCATCTCCGTCCACTATACCCACTGCTGCTATATTTAGACTAGAACCAATCGCATTGACTGCTTTTGTATACTCAATCACTTGGTCATGGCCATCTACAGGTATCACGGTTTTATCTTCTATAAATAATTGAGAATATAGTTTTTGGTCCAAACTGCCAACTTTGCCTTCACAAAAAAGAATATCTTTACTGCTTCCCACTAATGAGACCAACAGATCAGTTGGAATACCATTTTGATCAGTTATCTCTTGAAGATCCCAACGATCAGGAGCAGAAAAACTCTTAATCCATACAATTGAAGCCTTATTTCGCGAAGCAATAAAATCTTTATTATGTGAAATAAAAATGAACTGGCAATCGTCACGTTGGTCAACTATTAAATCCCACAATTTATTGTAAACAGCAGGGTTCATATAGGTTTCTGGTTCGTCAACGACGATAAAACTATCTTTAGGAGCTGTGATTACACTAGCAAGATAATATAGAACGGCTTTCTCGCCATCGCTTAAAGTGTTAACAGAATACTCTTCACCCGTATTACGCTTTTGAACACTCAAAACTCTAGAAGTTCCGTCTGCAACCAACTCTAAATTTGGAAACAGATTATTCCAAATAACTTGGACTTCACTTAAATAATCTTGTGGCATCTCGCTGGAACGTTCCTTTGCCAAAAGTCCATCTACATGGCTATTAACAAGTGAAATAATCGCTGTAGTAAATCTGATAATCAAATTTCGAGATACATCATAAACAACATTTTCCTTATTGCCCCCATCAAATCCCTGACGATTTTTTGCCAATTTCAGTATGTCCATTTGTTCAGATAAGACCAAGTCTTCAATTTTTTTGCTTTGATTATTTTGTACTTCGTTATAATATAAAAATTTTTGGGCAGGCAGCACAATCAGATTGCTTAAATAAGAATTTTTCAAAAAACTTGCAAATGTTGATTTTCCGCTACCATTCGGACCACAAATAACAATATTTCTATCCTGCTGCGAGAAGTCGAATAGATATTTGATAATTGCTAAATCATTCAGAACTTTTTCGATCCGATCAAGGACATTTTTGTTGATAATTTCTTCTTTTGGAAAATTTTCCGAAACATCGTGTATTTCTTTTTTTAAACGATCCACGGATTAAACAATATTGGAATTTTTAAATTCATCCGCTGACAAAATCAAAATCTTAGAAATATCCTGTTTCCGTAATTCGGTCAAAAAAGCATTGCCATCGTTTTCAAGGGAATCAAGATAATCGGAATACCTCATATCCTTAGAAATTCGCCTTTCATTCCTAACGTGCTCCAAAAAATCCGTAATCTCTTTTTCTCCAAAAACAGTCATGGCTATCCTTTTTGCAAATTTATTGTCAGCACCAAACGTATCCATAGTACTGCAGAAACACTCATGGTGGATTCCTTGGTAATATTTTCATCTAACTTCTGGTCTAGAATTAGGTTTCGATCCTTATACATCATCACGCCGGCAAAATCTATAAATTTAGGAACGTCCAATTGTCTTCAAAGAAATTAGAATGGTTGAATGAGCCAGCATCAGCACATGCAGATTTCTTTTTTCAGATGCACCAACAGGCTCATTAATTAAATGAAGAGAATCTGAACGTTTCACAGCAAACCAAAGAGCTGGCAGTAATTCTCAGCCCATTTTTCTTGCTGCCGTCTTAGCTCTTCATTGTCAGTAGCTTCCGGAGTTAATGAGTAAGCAACTAAATGGTGACTTTTCAAGTAAAAATGCCCATTAACACCATCACCGTTAATCATGAATGATTTATCTCCCAGAGCAGAATTAGCAGACACGATAATGACTTCGTTCCCCTCCTCTAGACTATGTGGGTTCACTAATCTATATGCTTGAAGTGCATTCATTATGTAGGGTTTTGTTTCCACTAAAGCGATTGCATTGTCCCCAAAAAAATTTCGATCCTTGTCACAACAAGGAAAATGCCTAACGATGTCTTTTTCCTCCACCATTCCTTTCGCAACGGTCACGTCTTTCTTCAACACCACATAGTAATAGCGCACACTGTCAACAAAAGTTTCCGGTCCATTTGTTGGTAAAAGACGAATAGTTTCGTAAGCTGCTGGCATAACCCATCGAGGCAAACTTTTAAGTCGTTGATCTATCATTTGATTGCGTCTTGTTGATTCATCGAGGAAAAGAGCAATGAAGGTACTTAACATGATACCGACCCCAGTTATTAAACTTCCATAATTCTTAGACCCCTTTATGTCCATTCCCAAAGCGACAATAAGCACTAATTCTAAAATTAAAAACGACGATATCACAAAAACTTCGATCACAAGTAATCGATCATTGAACCACTTAATTAGTTTTTTAAATTTTTCATTAGCAAAGCTGATAATACTCAGAACTACAAATGCGCCGATTATCAGATAAGAAATACTAAATCGAAAATTTCTGAAGTCTGGAAATAGCAGCGTAAAAACTAAAGTAACCAAAAACAAAAAAGAAAAAATGAGACCATTTCTCTTATTATTGCCATCCTGCATTATGCAAACATTATAGAACAAACTGCAAATAGAAATTCACAATTTTTAAATAGCCCAGAAACCTCTTTCTTTTATTTCAGTACACCATACACCATATAGAGTCATCTGAGAGGCCCTCCATCATCACCGGCATTTGTCCAGCTTTTAAAACTCCTAAAATAGCCTCATTACGAATGTCTTTCAGATCAGTGAAAGTTGAAGATATGAAAAACTTGAATACTTTGCTCATATTAACTTCTTAACACCTAGCTCGCCTAAAAATATGTTTGTAATCAAAAAGCAGAATTACAATGTACCAGAAAAGTTAAAGCTAAAGGAACGAGAGAAGCTACGTAATAAATTTAAAAAAACAATCAACCATGATTTTTTAGTCTGTTAGCAATTAAAAATTTGAAAATAGGCAAGTGGATCAAAACACTTGCAAATAGATACTGATATTTATACTCCGAATATAACAACGCACGTAGATCCTGATGAAGATGGGCTTTACATTTCAGAAACTTGATAATGTTCCAACTAGTCTTAAAAAAATTAGGTTCAACAATGATCCCATAGTCCCTCTGGAGTATGGCGGAAATCACTATTCTAGTTCCTATCATCTCCGATCGATAATTCAACATCGTGTTTTGTCCAGTGATTTTTTTTTGGGAGCCCACCTGTTTTTGAAAATAAACTTTCTTATGCAAGAGATTTTCAATCCAAAAAATATGATCTTCATTAAATTCGAGAGAATCAAGAAAATAGACTATATGCCTATTTCGAAATACCACAGAGGCGATTTCAAAAATGTTTGTGTTAATTAAATCGTGCACATTGATTTGATCTGTATATGGAATAGATATTTTGGTTTTGTTATCTCTCTGGCATATTAAAGACTCGTCTGCGAAAGCAAAATAACTAGGATTATTATCTAAAAAATTTGTTGCTCGTGATACATGCCCCTTGATAAATTCATCATCAGAATCAAGAAAATTAATAAATTCCCCTCCCGCAATGTGCAACCCTGAATTCCTAGCTCGGCTCCTCCCTGGTTCCGAAAAAATAATTTTTAGTCTGCTGTCATTACTAAACTGATTGATAATTGTTTCTGTATTATCTGTCGAACCATTCAGCACAACAATTACTTCATCATTTGCTTGTATTTCATCAAAAACAGACTTCAACGTAGAGAAAATTGTTCCCTCATTATTTCTTGTAGGAATGATTATAGAAGTTCTGATATAAAGGGTCATATTCTCCCTCGTATTAACAGCACTCTAAGCACTAAATCTTGTGCTAAAGAGCCAACAGTGAACTTTCGTGAAAAAAACAAATGCACTCTAGAAAAAAAGTTCCGTCTCGAACGGATGATCTCTTCTGCCAATTTACGTTCGGATAAATGTAAAAAAGGATTTAATTCCACCAAAATGAGTTTGGCAATCATGGAATTGTACCCTGAATTTTTACGGATTCTTTTTCTAAGCTCAGTCGCTTTACCAATTATATGAATCATTTTTGAAATTTTAGAACTCTCTCCTTTGAATCCAGATGCGTTTGCGTCATGTTGCCGATATCTAGTTAAGGACTCATTAAGAAAAAAAATCTTTCCACAGGCAATCGCGACAGATGCGATCCAATTATCGTGCCCTAAAAATGCTACATGATCTATGTTGTTGGTTACCAAAATATTCAATAATCCCTTGTTAAAAACGAATGTCATGCCATATAAGGGTCGAAAATTTGTATCTAAAAAGTTATTTAGTTTGTGTTCATATGGATATAGTGCACCAGCATCACCATGACCCTCAATAAAAACCCGAGCGTTGCTGACGAGCAAAATGGGTTCTTTTCCATTGATTTGTGAACAACTATGTTTTAGTTTTTTTGAAAACCAAATATCATCTTGATCTGAAAAAGCTATAAAATCAAAATCGCGTACCTCGGGAAAATTGATTAGATGCAGAAAACTTTTTTGGTATCCAATATTTTTGCCCAAAAATAACTCAATCTGCTGTGGATATTGATCAAGATAGGTTTTTATAATTTTTACCGTTTGATCAGTTGACCCATCATCTCTGATAAACAGTTTAACTTGTACCTCGTCCTGAGACAGAATGCTATCAATCTGCTCATTCAAAAATTGCTCGCCATTATAAGTTGACATTAAAACCGCTACTTTATACATGAATACGCTCCTTATGAATAATGCATGACCCATAATCTATGAAAATCAAAACTAAAGAAAACATCCATACCCTGCCGGTATCAAGCGGCGAGAGAGAGATAGAAGATAATAATAGGTATGCTAAGGAAATCAACACAACTTGTTTGTGTTTTGACAATACGCAAGCAATCACCAAAATTATTAGAAGCCAGCCAACGAAAATAATACCGAGGCACCCCAATATACTTAAAGTACCAAGCACTCCAATATCTGTATACCATAAATGTCCACCGGCAGCATCGACTCCAGGTACCCCATGTAACAACCACCAATATCTATCACTATTTGGAAAACCAATACCAAACCACCTATTATAAAAAATGTGATTTGAAAAATAGTTAACAGATGATGCCCGAGCAATGTAGCTCGCTGCCCTATCACCGTTCAAATTAGTGAAACCCAAAGATAGGAAGAAACGATAAATTCCAAGAGTTAACAAAAAAATAAATATTGGAACGAAGATCTTCAAAATTTTTTCTCTTTTTAAATTGATAATTTGGAATAAAACTGAAACAGCGCATACAATAATGCAAATTAACAAATACATTCGGCCCTTGCTAAGAAATGCATGAAACACTAAACCAAACAAAATGAGTAAATAATCTGAAAAAACCCATTTTTTTTGGAGCAAAAAAGGCTTTATTGACACACAATAAACCATAAAAGTGACAAATTCTGTACCCTCAGTAAATCTTCCCAAAGCATAAATATTAGAAAGAGCTACAGGCGTATAGAAAAATAAAACACGCCCTGTTTCAAAAAAAACAAAACCTCCTAATATCTGGACACCAATATAAAATAAACAAAATTTTTTGGCAACTTGATAAAACCACTCTATATTATCTCTACCAGACAAGAAAGGATGCAAAGAGAAATAACCAATTAAAATAAAAAAACCATAATAGTCTGAAAGAGTATGATAAATAGTTTGACTATAAATATCTGAAGAAGCAATTGTAATGGCAGCCACAGATATAAACAGAAATATAATTGGTAAACTAAATAGCCATTGGCCATGAGATGTTTTATCAAAAATACGCGTCCGTTGAATAGGACCGTCAGTGCTTTTAAAAAGCAAGGGAAACAGAAAGGGAATAATTAAAAAAATCATTTCTGCTTTCTTTGAAAATTCAGAATTAAAACTTGTTAAAATCGAATTAAGTCCAGGAATGAGATCAAAAAAATAAGTTTGCAAAATCAACAGAATTAGGATGACGAATTTATACAGTTGCTTTTTTTTAATCATGGATTCTCCTAAGATAACTCACACATATTTTGGCGAAATAACCGTATTCTTCCGTTCGGAAAAAAATCAAAAAGCATACAACCGTTGGAACAAAAAATGCGATTGTGGTATACAATAGAAAATCGTCAAGTCCTTTGTACACAAATGTAGATTTACACAAATACAAAATTATGAATTGAAAAAGTACCCCAATAACATCTCTGATCGTAGAGGAAAGAATGGCTTTTAGTTTAATTCCAAGGCCGTACTTCAAAACAATATAAGGTTCATACCAGACAACAAAAACCACAACCGAAAACGTTGTACCCAAGAGTATTCCAAAGATACCCAAATGGAAAAAAAAAGCTAATCCAAATGACATTGCTAAATTCAAGGCCGATTCAATAATTGATTTCCACCGTTGATTCCATGCTAATCCATATGCATCTATAAATGTTAATGGTGTCTTTCTATAAACATCTAAAAATAGATTAAAAGAAATTAAAAAAATAATTGCGTCGCTTAGGAGGAATTTTTTTCCAAGCCACGCTGCAATGAAGGGATTAATTAACATGAACAAGCCGCTGAAAATATACAGAGCAATCACAACATTCACAAAGTGAATTTTTTTGAAGATTTGAAAATCGCTTTTACTTTTATCCAATTTTAATAAACCAATCGTTGATGTAAGCCCTGAAAAAAGCCTGCTGACCAAGGACTGGAGAGTAGCCACAATCAGTGAATAATTTGAATATAATCCAACTTGTACAATGCCAACAAACATCGATATTAAAATATTGTCTGTGCTATAAGCTGTAATTGTGCCAACCTTGTTAGAAAAATTACCAATTGTCAATTTTTTGATTGAAGATACAGTTCGAGGATCTAAGTGATAATTAGATATCTGTTTATTTATGTAAGGATATTCTTTGTCTACTTGAAATGAAATAGCAATATTTGAAATAACAGTAAAGAAAACACTCACCGCAGCATAGGCAATAAAACTTTTTAGCAAAAACAAAGTTAGCATCTGGCACAGAGACGAAAGAGTGTTAAATACCAGTAAGTTAAGCTGATTTTTATAATTCTTTTGATCTGCATCTAGTAATGATCTCTTGTATGTGAAAAAGTATCCTGAAACTGAATTTAACAAAAAGAAAAAGTAAACTATCCGGATTTCCAGCATCGTTGTGGGCTGACCTTGAATCTGCTGGTTCACAAAAGGAAATATAGCCACACCCAGAATCAATACTGAAATT